>JBBIJV010000143.1:0-9541 GCA_037445815.1 Rhodospirillaceae bacterium | reverse complement strand
CAGACGATCGAGATCTACACGCCGAACCGCGACCGGAGCGGCAAATTTGTGGGTCTCAATCACGAGGCGATATTTTACGATCCGGAAGCGCTCGTGGAGCCCGTGCGCATCATCCGGAACTATGTGAAGTCGAGCGGATTCGAAGAGGGCGATCCGTACGTCTTCATCGACTGTGTCCAGACGATTTTCCCGATCGACGGGCGCTCGACGCCGGTTTCGCCGGGCACGGTGATCGAGTACGAAGTTCCCGATATGTACGGCCGCCCCTGGGCTCATATATGGGAGAAGTACTTCGAGCAGAACATGGAGAAGCCTGAAGACGAGGACATCTTCAGCTTCGATTAAGCTGCCCCGAACCAATATTGACGGTATCATGAGACGGAGGAGTCTCTGTTTATGAACACGAAGCGAATCATTGGCGGCCTCGTTACCGCGACCCTGGCAGGCGCTGCGGTACCGGTTTTCGCGCACCACTCGTTCTCGATCTTCGATGCGAGCCAGACGAAGACCTTCACCGGCGTTGTCACGCGCGTGAATCCGGACGCGAATCATTTGCAGATCTTCTTTGCGCCGATGAACGAAGAGCGCAAGAACGTCATCCGCGACGAGAAGGGCCAGCCGGTGGTTTGGGCCGTCGAGATGGCCGGCTCGGCCGCCTCCGCTCAAGCCGGCATTTCCGTGAGCTCGTTTCCGGCCGGCACCATCTTCACCGTGTCGCTGCACCCGCTGCGTAGCGGCGAGCCTGCGGGCGCCCGCGAAGGCGCGCTCTACAAGTGCCCGCCGAAGACGCCGCCCGCGGCCGGCAAGCACTGCGACTCGGTCGAAGGCATGGTGCAGATCGGCGGTGACTACGGCGCTCCGCCGCCCAACCAGCAGAATCAAGCGCGAAACTAACAGGGTCATAAGCCCGGGCAGGCCAGCGTGTTCGAGTTCGCGGAGTGGCTCGGCGCCACTCCACTGAGCGTCGCGATTCAGTCGCGACTGTGGCTCACGCCGCTTTTGCAGTCGATTCACATCGTCATGATCGGCGTTGTGTTCGTGTCGATCCTGAACGTGGCGCTGCGCGTCATGGGCCGCATCCGCACCGATGAGCCGCTCGTCGAAGTCTGGCACCGCTTCGCGCCGTGGTTTTGGAGCTCGCTCGGCGTGATGGCCGGCACGGGCCTCGTTCTCGCCATCGGCGAGCCCGTGCGCGAAGTGAGCGCGATGTCGTTCTGGGTCAAGATGTCGTTGATCGCGGTCGGCGTCGTCAGCGCGCTTTTCTTCGGCCGCACCGTCATGGCGGCCGCGGGGCACGAGGAGGCGCCCCCGACGATGGCGGCGCGCGTCGTCGCCGTCGCCACGATTTTCCTCTGGCTCGCAATCATCTTTCTCGGCAGGTGGATCGCCTACGACGTCGAGATTTGGGAATCGTGGCACCTGGGGTGACCGGAGCGCGGCGCTCGGGGTAAAGGAACAACGTGGATCTCTACGGTCTAGTCGAGCTCGCGCACAACTCGGCTTTGAGCGAATGGATGCGCACGTCGCTGAAGGCCGTCGCGATCATCAACGCCGTGCACGTCTTGTCGATCGCGACCGTGTTCGGCACGATCTTCTTCGTCGACCTCCGCTTGCTGGGCTACCCGAACGTGCAGCGCTCGTTCAGCCGGCTGCACCACGCGCTCGTGCGCTGGACGTGGGCCGCCTTTGCGCTCTCCGTCGTCTCGGGCGTGCTGCTGTTCATGGTCAACGCGCTCACGTACTACCGCAACACGGCCTTCTGGCTGAAGATGGCGACGATTGTCATCGCGGGCGTCAACATGCTCATTTTCGAGCGCTTCACCTTCAGGTCCGTCGCCAACTGGGACCAGGCCGTGCTGCCGCCGCCCGCCGCGCGCCTGGCCGGCGCGCTTTCGATCGTGCTCTGGGTGTCGGTGATCTTCTTGGGCCGCTGGATCGGCTTCACGAAGGGCTACGACTTCTCGATCCCCGAAGACGTCCAGTTCGACTTCTCGCTGCCGTCGGAATAGCGGCCGGCACGTACCCGCACGGCGTGTTGTTGACTGGCGAGTCGTATACCGCCGATCATCATCGCTCGTCAGTAGGAAAACCCCTGGGGAAATCGCAATGAAACTAAGAACGACCCTTTTTGCGGCGGCGGCGGTCTTTTCGGCCTCGGCCGTTTTCGCTCAGGAGCCCGTTGTGGGCCGCGCCGATGAGTCGATGTTCACGGACACGGACCCCGTGCTGCATCGCAACAAGCAGACGACTCTGCACATCATGCGCGAGCTCTTGCAGTGCGGTCAGTGGGACCGCGCCGGCGAATGGCTCACGGAGGCGTATCACCAGCACAACCCGAACGCGCAATCGGGCCTTCAGGGCGTCGTGTACTTCTTCACGCAGGTCATGAAGCAACCGCGCCAGGCCAATTGCCCGAAGCTGACGACGGAAATCACGGCCGTCATCGCCGAGGACGATCTCGTCACCGTGCTCTGGCCGCGCAGGTACAAGCACCCGAGCAAGCCCGGCGAGTGCTACTCGACCACCTGGTTCGACACGTGGCGCTTCGTGGACGGGAAGGCAGACGAACACTGGGATCCGGCCACGATCGCTCCGCCGCCTTCGCCCGAGCGCTGCGAGCAGTAGTCGCGCGGCGAGCCGTCGTAACGCTCCGACGGCAGTCGCTTCTTCTCTTCTGCGCCGGCCGCACGCCTTCAAGGTGCGGCCGGTTTCTTTTCCGACATGCTCGCCGGCGAGCCCACAACCAGCGCTCGCCGCTGAAGCCGATCAAGCGGAGGCCTCGGCGCACCGATCGAACCGCCTCGTGCGCGGCCAACCGCGGACGGGCGGGTCCGTGCGGTGAGGTACTGCCGGCGCAACCCGCGAGTTACTTGTCGGTTTATGCAAGTTACGTAACGAGATTGTTGGCTGCGCTCGGACCCCCGTGCGAAGACCCGTCTCGTGGCCCCACCTTCGCTTCTTGTCACTGAAGACTGAAAGCCGTGTTGTGGCCCAACGCGGCCGTCGGCAGGCAGGCTATGAGCGGTTCGTCCGGTCAGGCACCGTCGACGCGAAAGCGGCGGCATGCCTGGAGCGTTCGCGCGCACCGTTGAGGGGAAGGAGTGGTTGCGTCGCCGATCACGCGAGCATGTCGGGACACCCCTTCCGCACAAGGCGCGAGTTACTTGTCGGACTGCCCAATTTGCGCAATGGGCTTGTCGGTTGCGCCGGAGGACCATCCCCACATGGACCCCGACCGCCGCGAACGCAGACCCGACGGCGCGAACACGGACCTCGATCGTCCGCACGTGGATTCCTATTTCAGTCGCCTGACGACCGTCGCGCGCGGCAAGTGGCGCCGACGCCTCTCGGCCGACGGGAGCTGGACGTGCAGCGAATGCCGCCCTCCGACTGGCTGTTCACGCTGCTCAACGGGCTCGAGCCGGCGACAACGCGCTCGACGCAGCACGTGCTGCGCGTGATTCGGCTGCGCCTCGAGCGCTACCAAAGAGAGCGCCGGCGCGCCCGCGGCCTACGCCGCACGATTCATGCCGGCATCGGCTCGCCGTTGATCAGCGCGATGAGCCCGCGCACGTGCCGGTAGATGTACCACACCCACACGACGAACAAGATAGCCCAGCCGATTACGAAGACGATCGTGACGATGCCGACGATGCCCCAGAGAATCGCCCACCAGAACGAGCGGATCATCCACGCGTGGTGGCTATCGAAGAACTCGTCGTAGCGGTTGCGTTTCACGTAGTTCACGATCAAGCCGATGATGCTCGTCAGGCCCGCCACGGCGCCGACGAGGTGCAGCACGTAGGCGATGAGCGCTGCGGTGCGATCGCTTTCGACACTGGCGCGTTCGATGCTCATGAGCCGGCGGACCTCCCCTGATTGCCGCGAGACGGTCCCGGCATTGCAGCTACCGTGCCATGCGGCGCAAATGGCCCGCGAGGCGTGCCGCGCTTGCGTTCGCGGCCGAAAGGTATCCGCCGCGTGTTGCGCACCCGCACCAAATGCAGGCGCAGCCCGACAAATCTTGGCGAAAATCGTAAGCGCGCGCGCTTGTCTCGGCGCGGCGTCTGCTCATACGCTCTGGGGAAAACCACCGGAAACGGGAGCATGACGATGACGATCACGAGACGGACGGCGCTCGAGGGCGGGGCCGCGCTGGGTGCGTTAGCGGTGTTTGGGGGCGCCAAGACGGCTCGGGCGCAGTCCGGGCAGCTCGTTCAAAAACGTATTCCGAAGAGCGGCGAGTTGTTGCCGCCGATCGGAATCGGCACGAATCGCTACGGGGTCGGCACGAGCCAGGAGGAGCGCGCGCCGCTGCGCGACACCATGGCGCGGTTCGTCGAGCTCGGCGGCAAGGTCATGGACACGGCGATGATTTACGGCACGTCGGAGGCTGTCATCGGCGATCTTTCGCTCGAGCTCGGCATTCGCGACAAGCTGTTCTTGGCCACGAAGACGGACATCCGCGGCCAGCTGCGCGGCGAGGCTGGCTTGCAGCAGGCACTGACGCGCTTGAGAACGGACACGATCGACGCGATGCTCGTGCACAACCTCGTCAACGCCGATACGGAGCTGCCCGTCATGCGCGAGTGGCAGAGGCAAGGCAAGTTCCGCTACATCGGCGCGTCGATCTCGACGCACGATCAGTTCGACCAAATGGAGCGCTTCATGCGCGACAACGACGTCGAGATCGTGCAATTCAACTATTCGCTCGGCGATCGGCTCGCCGCCGAGCGGCTGCTGCCCACCGCCATGGACCGCGGTGTCGCCGTCATGATCAACGTGCCGTTCGGCGGCGGCGGACGCAACTCGGTTTTCGACGCCGTCGAAGGGCGAGAACTGCCGGACTTCGCGGCCGAGTTCGATGCGACGACGTGGAGTCAGTTCTTCTTGAAGTACATCATCTCCCATCCGGCCGTCACGGTGGCGATTCCGGGCACGCGTCGCGTCGAGCACGTCAACGAAAACTTCGGCGCGGCGTTCGGCCGGCTGCCGGACGCGGCATTGCGGCGGCGCCAAGAGGAGTTCTTCGATTCGTTGACCTGACGCTCCGCCGAAGCGGCGTTCGCGCGGCAGCGGCTCGATCGCGGCCGCCGCGCCGGCCGAGCTTCAGGCGCGCGGCAGCGCGAAGACGATGTAAGAGCGCTCGAGCGGCGGGGCCTGCGGCGCCGGCTCAAGCAGCGGCGCGAACAACCCGGCGCCGGCGGCGACGGGAACGGCGAGATACTGCCGTCCGCCGAGCTCGTACGTGGCGGGAATGCCTTCCGAGCCGCCCGGCAGCGTGTACTCCCAGAGCACGTCGCCATCGTCGCGGTCGTATGCGCGGAGCTTCCGGTCTTGTGCCGTCGCCGCGAACACGAGGCCGCCGGCCGTCACGAGCGGCGCGCCGCGCGGAAAGTGCGCCCCGACGTCCGCGCCGATGCCGAGCACGCCGCCGTGCGGCTTGCGCCACTTGATCTCGCCCGTGTTCAGATCGTACGCCGTGATCTCCGACCACGGCGGGCCCATCGCGCCCATGCCGTTCGTGGGGCTGCGCAGGAAGTCGTACGGCACGGAATAGCGCACTTCGCGTTGCGCCGCGGCGGCCTTCGCGGCCGCGAGGTTCTGGGCCGCTTGCTCCGGAGTCACGACGGGGCCGTTCACGGTGCGCGCCGACGGCTCGTCCTCCGTGAGCTCCACGCGCAGCATCACGGGCAGATTCTTCGAGACGATGTAGAGCTCGCCGTTGATCGGGTCGACGGCCGCGCCGCCCCAGTTCGCCCCGCCGTTGTGGCCCGGCATGCCGATAGAGCCCTGGAAGCTCGGCGGCGTGAACAGGCCTTCGTTGCGGGCGTAGCGCAGCTTCTGCCGCAGCACTTCCTGCTCGCCGTCGGGCAGATACGGATTGATGTCGGCTTCCGTGAACGACTGGCGCGCGAACGGCGGCGGCTTCGTCGGGAACGGCTGCGTCGGCGACGTGTGCTCGCCGGGCACGTCGGACTGCGGAACGCGCCGCTCCTCGATCGGCCAGACGGGCTCGCCGGACTTGCGATCGAAGACGAACAAGAACCCGTGCTTCGTCGCTTGCGCGACGACCTCGCGGCTGCGGTTGCCGTCGCGGATGGTCAATAGCTTCGGCGCCTGCGGCAAATCGTAGTCCCAGAGATCGTGGTGCACGAGCTGCTGATGCCAGATGCTGCGGCCCGTGCGCGCGTCGATCGCGACGAGCGAGTTCGCGTAGAGATTGTTGCCGGCGCGATTGCCGCCGAAGAAGTCGTAGCGCGCCGTGCCGAACGGGACGAAGACGATGCCGTTCGCTTCATCGACGGTGAGCTCGCTCCAGTTGTGCACGCCGCCGGCCGTGGCCGTGGCGCCCTTCGGCCACGTGTCGTAACCGAGCTCCCCTTCGTGCGGGATGCTGTGGAACACCCATTTCAGCTCGCCGGTCACGACGTCGTACGCTTGCACGTCGCCCGGCGTCGAGGCGTAGCCTGCGCCTTGCGCCGGCAGCGACACGACCATGAGGTTGCCGATCACGCGGCCGGGATTGCTCGTGTGCAGCGGCCGCACGTTCGTGATGTCCCAACCCTCGCGCGCGAGGCCGTCGCGCAAATCGACGAGACCGTTCTTGCCGAACGTCTCGATGATGCTGCCCGTCCGTGCGTCGATCGCCGTGAGCATGCCTGCGTTCAGATACAAGAGTCGGCGATCTCGGCCGTCGGCGCTCTGCCAGTAGTTGATGCCGCGCGCCGAGACGGGGCCTTCGTGCGGCCGCGCCCAGAGCTCGCGGCCCGTGGCCGCGTCGAGCGCGACGAGATCGTTGTCGCGCGCGAGCACGTACATCGTGCCGTCGACGACGATGGGGTTGAACACGAAGCTGCGCTCGCCGGCCGGAAAAGTCCAGACCACTTCGAGCTGCGCGACGTTCGACTTGTTGATTTGATCGAGTGCCGAGTACTGTGAGGAGTGCCCCCCGCCGCCGTAGGTGCGCCACGTGGTGTACGGCCGTTCGGCCCTCGAGCCGCTCTGAGCGTGGGCAGCGCCGCAGACGGCGACAGCCATGAGCACGGCCGCGGCCACGCGGCGATTCTCGTGGGTATTCATGCGGTGCCCCCCCGGCACGGCTTGGACCACGGCAGTCTACTGCACCGCGGGACGCGTGACGATTCGCGGCCGGCGTGGCCGCTTGTGTCAACAACTTGACAGACGCTCGGGCCGCGGTCGGCTATACAGGGCTCGCAAGCCGGGGAGCGAAACGCATGGATGACGTGAAGCCGGCGCGGGTCGGTGTCGTATTGGTCCACGGCGTCGGCGAGCAACGCCGCTTCGATCATCTGTCGGGAGAGGTGAAGAGCCTCGTCGCGGCGCTTTCGGCGATGCCGAACGTTCGGGTGTCCGTCGAGACGCGGAGCTCGCAGGACGCGGAGGTCGGCGCGGCCAACGAGACGTGGCGCGTCGACGGCGGCGCGCCCGTGAAGATTCATGTCGCTTACGGGCTGCCTGAGCGCAGGGCGTGCCTCGCCGTTCACGAGGTCTGGTGGGCCGACCTCGATGACAAGGAAACGCTCTGGAACCGCTTCAGGTTCTGGTTCTGGGGTCTCGGCTTCTGGGGCGTGAAGAAATTCTCGCAAGCTACGCTGCAAGGCGCACAGCTCGACATGACGCCACCGCAATTCCCGCAGTTCTCGTGGGGCGGCAACTTGATGCGCGAGATCATCGTGCGTCTTCGGCTCTTCGCGTTCGCCAACGTGTTCGTGCTTTCGGCGCTGACGGTGAATCTGCTGAACTACGTGCTGCGCCAGCTCCGCTTGGGCCAGTTGCCCGGCGTCGAGGTGTTCTACCAGTTCGTCGGCGACGTGAAGCTCTATCAAGACCGCGGGAGGCCGCATCACGGGCCGCTCGCGAGCTTGGGCGAGCCGCGCCGCGTGGCGATTCGCCGGCGCATGGTGCAGGTGCTCCTCGACGCGTACCGCGCCGATTACGATCGGTGGTACGTGCTCGCGCACAGCTTGGGCACCGTAGTGGCGTGGAACGGCCTCATGGAGACCGGGCACGCGCTGCCGAACTACTTGAGCCAAGAGAATTACGCCGAGCTCAAGCGCGCGAACGATCCCGTGCTCGGCCCGCGCAAGGACGGCCTGAAACGCAGCACGGCCGGGATGCGCCCGGCGCGGCCGGTCTGGATCGGCGACGACGAGGTGATCCATCGCGACGTCCTGTTCAAGCGGCTGCGCGGGCTCGTGACGTACGGCTCGCCGCTCGACAAGTTCGCGTATCTTTGGAGCCAGATCGTCAACGTCAACAACGACACGTCGCCGTGGAGCACGGGCAACGGTATGCGCGACGTGCCGTTCGAGTGGATCAACGTCTACGAGCACTCGGACCCCGTCTCCTCGAGCCTCGGCGCGTACTCGGGCCCCGCGATCCCGGCGGGCTCTCCGGCGCCCGTGAACCTCGCCTACAAGGCGTCGCCGGCGCTGCTCTTGAGCCATCTCGAGTATCTGCGCTTTCGCGCGAGCCCGGCGGCGGCGCAGCCGGATCTCTTCGTGTCGCGCCTGCTCGCGTGGATGCTCGCCGGCCACGCGCCGTTCCCGCAGCCCGGGGCGGACGCGCCCCGGTGGTACCGCGCCCGGCATCCTGCCGTCGGGCTCGTGCTGCGCGCGCCGTGGTGGCTCGCCGGCACGGCGGTGTTCGTCGCGGCTTTGGCTTATCTCGGCGTGCCGGCGGTCCTCGAGGTGTTGCAGTGGATCTCGCGCGCGCGGCTGCTCGAGGAGGCCGGTGCCTCGGCGTACATCGAAGACCTCTCGGCGGCGTTCGCGTCGCTATCGTTCGGCGAGCGAGCATTCGGGGTGCTGCTCGCCGCCGCCGGCGTGGTCGCGTTGGCCGGCATCGCGCGCCGTGTTCTCGAGCGGTGAGGATTCGATGATGAAGACCGAGATCTCTGAGCAAGCTTGGAGCGATGCCGCGCGCGAGCTCGGCGTCGAGGTGGCCGCGCTGAAGGCCGTCGCGTCCGTCGAGGCTGCGGGCACGGGGTTTCTACGCGGCGAGCCGCCGCGCCCGAAGGTGCTGTTCGAAGGTCACGCGTTCCACCGCTTGACCGGCGGGCGATTCGCCGCGCAGGCACCGAGCCTGAGCTATCCGAAGTGGGACAAGACGAAATACGCGGGCTCGCCGAGCGGCGAGTGGCAGCGGCTCGAGGCCGCTTGCATGCTCGATCGCCCCGCGGCGCTTCAGTCGGCGAGCTGGGGACTCTTTCAGATCATGGGGTTCAACTACGTCTACTGCGGTTGCCCCGACGTGGAAACGTTCGTCGCGTTGCAGCACGCGGGCGCCGATCGGCAGCTCGAGTGCTTCGCGCGGTTCATTGCGCGGCCGCCGTTCTTGGAGGCGCTGCGCCGCAAGAAGTGGGAGGAGTTCGCGAAGGCGTACAACGGCCCCGGCCACGCGAAGAACGGCTACGCGAAGAAGCTCGCGGCGGCTTACGCGCGCTTCGCGGGGCGGCGCGCCGCCGCGGCGGCGGCCAAAGGTAGGCCGCGCGCCGTCGACGGGCTTCCGCCGGGGC
>JBBIJV010000142.1:0-9575 GCA_037445815.1 Rhodospirillaceae bacterium | reverse complement strand
CGCCGGGCGCGGCGCGCACCTCGCCGACGAGCCGTACGTTGCGGTCAGCGGCGTAGACGCCGGAGAGGTCCGGTTTGCCGTCAGCGAGCCGGGGGATCGCCGCCTCGGTCGGCGGCGTCGAGGCGTTTGCAGCCGCCGCCGGCGCTGTGCCCGTCACGGTGACGCTGACGGCGCGCGTCGTGGCGCCGTTCGGTCCCGTCGCGGTGAGCGTGTAGGTGGTGGTCGCGGCGGGTGCGACGCGGCGCGTGCCGCGCGTTGCGACGGGGCCGATCCCGGGCGTCAGCGTCAGCGAGTAGGCGTTCAACGCCTCCCAGCGCAGCGTCGTCGATTCGCCCGGCTCTATCGCCGCAGGCTCGGCGACGAGCTCGCGGATTACGGCGGGCGGGCTTGGCGGCGGCGTTCCGGGGAAGCCGGCCGGCGGCGGCGCTTGCGCGAGCGCCGCGGGCACGGCGAGGCACAACACGAGCGACGGACCGCCGAGTCGACGCATCAGGCGCGCTACACGCGGCTCGACACGCGGTACACCGTGCCGTCCGCTACCTCGATCGTCACCGCGCGCATCATCGGGGCGCCCGAGCGCGCGCGCACGCCCGTCAGCTTCACGTGCATGCCCGTCCTCAGCGTGTCGTGTCGCAAGCCGTAGCGATTCAGCAGCGTCGGTGGATCCATTTCCATCGTCCAAGCCTGGGGCTCGGCGCCCTCGGCCGGCACCGTGAAACGGACGATGACGTGCGGATTCGCCCATTCGACCGCCGTGATGTCGCCTTCGATCGTCACGACGTGATCGCCGTCGTAGCGCGACCACGAATGATGCGCGCCGGCGGGCGCCGCGCAGAGCGCGGTCAGGAGGAGGATGGGTGCAACACTGTTCATCTCGAGCGCGCCGCTTCGCGCTCCTCGGCGCGATGGCCGCTCAGGATGTTGAACATGGCGAGATTGCCCTCGTGACAGGCGTACTCGAACATCCCGTATCCGTCGTCGCGCTTCAGCGGAAACTGCATCGTCCACGGCGAGACCCACGTCTGCGGATCGTCCACCGTCAATTGATAGTCGATGACGTCGTCGGCGATGCGCGTGAAGCGCTCCGTAATCGTCAGCGCCTCGCTGTGCCGCTGTCCGCCGCCGTTCACGCCGACGCCGGTGCGGTCCGTGAAGTTCTTCGTCACGACGACGAGCGTGTCGCCTTCGAAGTGCCCAACCGAGTCGCCCATCCACATCTCGATGGCGGGGCTCACGTGCGGGCGGCCGTCGAGCGGCACGATGCGCGTCTCGTGGATCATCTCGTTGACGATGGCCACGTAGCCCGGCGACTGAAAGATCTGCGTGCCGTTGTTGTAGATCACGGGCAGCATGGAGCCGGCAAGACCGCGCGTGATGCAGCGGTCGTAGTTGCTGCGGTCGGTGTACGAGTCCGCTGGGCCGCGGCTCTGCCGGTACTCGCGCAGCGCGGCTTGGCGCGCCTGAGCCCGCTCCGTGAACGCCGGCATGCGGCCGTTCGGCGGATCGACGATCAGCGACGCTTGGCGTTGCGGCTGGCCGCGTTCGAGCCAATGCGGCGGCGGCGACACGGGTCCGCCGACGTCGCCGCCCGGCGTGCTGGCCGCCGTCTCGAGCTCGAAGTCCGCGTTATCGGCTTCTTGCTGCTCGGCCGCGCGGCGTACGCGCTCCGCGTACTCTTCGTCGTTCAGCACGTTGCGCGTGCCCAAGCGTTCGTCGCGCTGCATCGGCACGCCGACCATCTCGGTGCTCGGCCACTTGCCGGTCAGATCCGGGTCGCCCCACGCCGTACGTGGCGCGGTGTAGCGGGCCGCCGTCTGCTGTGCGCCGCCCGAAGCCGTCCAGAGCGCGCACAACGCGGCCGCTGCGCCGGCGCTCGCGAGCATGCGGCCGACGGCGAACGACAATCGGTTCCGTTGCATGGTCTTCCTCCTGCTTCAGCGAGGGCTCGAGCGCGTGAAAAAAATCCTTCGCGCCGAGATCGCCGGGCCGGCTGAGCGGCGCCGCGTCGGTCGACTCAGCGCGGCTCGATACGCAGCACCGCCCCCTCGTCCTCGTCGGTGATCACGTAGAGGAGACCGTCGGGCCCTTGCTGCACGTCGCGGATGCGTTGCCGCAGATCGACGAGCAGCGATTCGCGCCGCAGCTCCTCCATTTGCTGATTGAAAAGAATTCGATCGAGCTTGCCCGTGCCGGGGATCTCGCCCGTGCGCAAGCCGCCGACGAACATGTCGCCTTTCCAGAGCGGCAGCCTGTCGCCGGTGTAGAACGTGAAGCCCGACACCGCGATCGCCGGCGTCCAGTACACGACCGGCGGCTCGTAACCCTCGTGCGTCGGCGCCTTCGCTTGCCACGGGCCAGGGTACGTGCGTCCGAGGCTCACGAGCGGCCAGCCGTAGTTCTTCCCGGCGCGGATGACGTTGAGCTCGTCGCCGCCGTTCGGTCCGTTCTCGCTCTGCCAAATTTCGCCCGTGACGGGATGTAGCGCTAGGCCGAGCGAGTTGCGATGGCCCAGCGTGTAGATCTCGGGCTTGTAGCCCTGCTTGCCGACGAATGGATTGTCGTTCGGCACGCTGCCGTCGTCGCGGACGCGCAGCACTTTGCCGCCGTAGTTGTTGGGATCCTGCGCATCGCCGCCGCTCGTCGCGATGTAGAGCATACCGTCGCGGCCGAACGTGATCGGCGTCGGGCCGCCGTCGCCGGGCTCGGCGACGAAGATGTCCTTGAGATCGGCAAGCGCACTGCCGGTCCAACGCGCGCGTGTGACGGCGACGGTGGTGCGGTTGTCGCCGAGCGGCTTCGTGTAGCTCAAGTACAGCGTCTGGTTTTGCGTGAACTGCGGATGCAGCGCGATATCCATGTAGCCGTGCACGGCGCCCGGCAGCCCGGACGTGCCCGTCGAGAACGACGGCGGGCCGCCGGGGACGGGGTTCGGATCGAGCTTGCCGTCGCGCATGAGGCGCAGCTTCCCGTCACGTTGCGTGATCAGCATCGTGCCGTCGGGCAGGAACGTGAGCGTGAACGGGAACGACAGTGCCTTCGTGAGCACCGTCACGCGAATGTTCTGGCCTTCGCCGGTGGTGTAATCGAACGGCCCGTCACCGAGCGGCTTGTCCGCCAGGCCGGACGGCGCGATCGGGATGCCGCCGCGGAACGGGACCTCGCGCTGTGCCAGCGCGAGCGGCGACACAAGAACGGCAAGTGAAACGGCAAGCAGCGAGCGGGCGATGGCCATGAAAATGTGCCCCCAAAGTTGGAAGCTAGCAGTATAGGGCGACAGCCGCGCCCCCCCAACAGCGCGCTTTCGGGCGCAGAGAGAAATTTGGATTCCGCCGCTGCCCGCGCCAAGGTGACTTCGCTATGATTCACGCCGGTTTCGACGAATCTCAATGACTTCGGGGGGCAAGATGCGGCACGGGTTCATGGTTTCATTGGCGGCCCTCGTCCTGGCGGCGGCTTTGCCGCTCGCAACGGACGCGCAAACCGCCCCGCGCCGCATCAACGGCAAGCCGAATCTGAACGGCATTTGGCAGGCCATGAATTCCGCCAATTGGAATCTCGAGGCCCACGCGGCTTCGCAGCTCAGCGACTTCTGGCGCCTCGGGGCCATCGGCGCAATACCGGCCGGCCAGAGCGTCGTCAAGGAAGGGAAGATCCCTTATCGACCCGAAGCCCTCGCGCGCCGCGAGGAGAACCGCGCCGGCTGGCCGAAGACGGATCCGGAGGCCGCCTGCTATCTGCCCGGCATCCCGCGCGCCACCTACATGCCGTATCCGTTCCAGATAGTGCAGGGCGACGACGACATCCTGTTCGTCTACGCGTTCGCGAACGCGAATCGCGCCGTGCACATGAAGGACCATCGCACGATCGACGAAGTGCCCGTCGACCTGTGGATGGGCTGGTCGAACGGCCGCTGGGAAGGCGACACGCTCGTCGTCGAGGTCATCGCCAACGACGACCGTACGTGGTTCGACCGCGCCGGCAACTTCCACAGCAACCAGCTGAAGGTCACGGAGCGCTACACGCCGCTCGATGCGAATCGTATTCAGTACGAGGCCACGATCGAGGACCCGGAGACTTTCACGGCGCCGTGGACGATCTCCATGCACCTCTATCGGAACACGGAGCCGAATGCCGAGCTGCTCGAGTTCAAATGCGTCGAGTTTTCGGAGCATCTGCTGTACAACGAGTTTTTGAAGGAGCCGCGGCCTTGAGCAGAAGCTCGAGCGCGCGCTCGAACGGTCGGTTCTGGAGCTAGGAGGAGCTATGCGAGTCAGTGGTTGGTTGAGCGTTCTTTGCGGCGGCATGGTGGCTGCAATGGCCGTACCCGCCGTCGCGCACCATTCGTTCGCAGCCGAGTTCGACATCAATCGGCCGATCAAGCTCGATGGCGTCGTCACGAAGATGCAGTTCAGCAACCCGCACTCGTGGCTGCACATCGAGGTGACGACGGAATCGGGCGAGAAGCAGCAGTGGGCCGTCGAAGGCGGCGCGCCGAACGCGCTGATCCGTCACGGTTGGAATCGCAACTCCGTGCCCGCCGGCACGCGCGTCCATGTCGAGGGCTTCCAGGCGAAGGACCGCTCGTTCCGCGCGAGCGGCCGCGACATTACGCTGCCGGACGGCCGGTCGCTGTTCATGGGGCAGGGCGGGGCTGCGGCGCCGAGCGCCGAGTAAGCTCAGCGTCTAGCTCGAGATCGAAAGCGCCGCGGGTTTCGGCCCGCGGCGCTTTCTCTTATTCGCCGGCGTTGATGTCGAAGACTTCCGCGCCTTCGCGCGGGCGCCCGTAGATGCCGAGCCCTTGCGCGCGCTCCGGCGGCTTCTCGCCGCGCGCGATGGCGTCCGCCACCTGCTTCTCGAAGGCCCGCTCGCCCGACAGCGCGTGGCCGACGGCGCCGTTGCCCTCGTGACACGAGTATTCGTACGTCTCGTAGTTCGGCTGGGTCGTGATCATGAGACGAAACGTGAACGGAGCGGTGTAAGCTATTGGATCGTTTACAGTTGCGATGTACTCAATCATGTCGGGGTCTACGCGCGTGAAGCGCTCCGTCAGCGTCATGGCCTCGCTGTGGCGCGTGCCGTTGCCGTTCGCCCCGATGCTCGTCCTGTCCGTGAAGTTGCGCGTCTCGACGACGAGCGTGTCGCCTTCCCAGTGGCCGCGCGCGTTGCCCATGTACTGGCGGATGTCCTCGTCGAGGAAGGGCCGGCGGTCGAGCGGGATGATGCGCGTGTCGTGGATCATTTCGTAGCTGATGGCCACGGAATTCGGGTTCTGCACGATCCGCAACCCGTTGCCGTAGATGACGGGCAGCGTCGAGCCGAGCACGCCGCGCGTTATGCAGCGGTCGTAGAGCGTGAAGTCCTCGAAATCGTCGAACGGCCCGGGGCCGAACGTGCCGCGGTCGCGGTTACCGGCGCGAGCCTGGCCCGCCGGCGTCATCGCCGGGATGCGGCCGTTCGGCGGATCGACGACGAGCGACGAGTAGCCGAACGTGCGGATGCCCCATTCGTTGCGCAGGAACGTCTCGCGGTTCGCGGCGGCGTCGGCGCCGCCTTCGTCGCGGCTCGCCCGCTGCTGGAACTCCTCGGGCGTCAGCGTCGTGCGCTCGCCAAAGCTCTCGGGCCGCACCGTCGGCACGCTGCGCATATCGTCCGTGCTCCAGACACCCTCGAAGCTCGGGTCGCCCCAGCTCGTACGCGGCACTTTCCAATTCTTGTCGCGAACGGCCGCGGCCGTCGTCTCGGCCGGCACGGCGCGGCTCGCCGACGGCGCCAGAATGGGGCCGCCGCCGAACCCTTGAGCCGCGGCGGGCGCGTTCAACGCGAGCGCGACGCCGGCGGCCAGCGAGCAAAGTGTCATCGATGCGACCCGGACCATGTGAGCTCCCCCCGAATAGAACCGGCCGTCAGCCGAAAGTGGCCAGCAGAATAGGCGAACGTCGCCGCGTTCTCCATCCGGCCAAGCCCTATTTTTCTGGGGCGGCCGGGGAGGGCTGGGAGGCGAACGCTTCGTCGCGGAGGTGTCGGACGATCTCGCGGACGCGCGCGGCGTAGCCGCGAATCTCGGTGTCGTGCGCCGCCACGAGCGAGCCTGCCATGCGCACCGGATCGCCGAAGAAAAAACGCTCGTAGAGGATTTGCCGGCTGCCGAAGGCGGAGACCGCCACGTCCCACGCGAGCCGAAACAGCGGTACGCGATCGAACGCGTCGGCTCGCGCGGCCTGATAGTAGCGGCGGATGTCGTCGGCGAGAGGTCCCTTCAGATCCTGCTCCGTCGGCATCGCGACGAGCCCGCTCGCACCGAGTTGCTGAATGATCTCGATCATCCGCGGGTAGAGGCGCGGGTAGAGGTTTCGAGCGGCGTCGAGCGGATTCCACGCCGGGCGCACGACGCCCCACTCGTCGGGCGCCGCGTCCGCCTCGGCTGCCCGCCTCAGTGCGCGCATGGTTTCGAGCGTGACCCAGAGCTCGGCGAGCTTCTCCTGGACGTGCTGGAAGCGCTCGGCGGCGATCGTGTCGACGAGCAGCGCTGCGAGGCCGAGCACGAACTCGCATTTCGCGATGTTCTTGACGACAACCTGGTGCGCCATGCCGGCGACGGCGCCCGTCCGGGCGTGCACCGCGTTGCAGCGCTCGACGTCGCGGTAGAGCAGCACGTTCTCCCACGGCACGTGCACTTCGTCGAACACGACGACGGCGTCCATCTCCTCGAAGCGCGACCCGAACGGGTGATCGAAATGCGAGCGGCCGTAGTCGACGCTTTCGCGGCAAATGAACTTGAGGCCCGGCGCGTCCGTGGCGATCGCGAAGCCAAACGCATACGGCTCGTCGGCTGCGCCCGCCGTGAGCAGCGTGGAGGGCAGCACGAGCAACGCGTCGGCGATCGGCAGCGTCGCGAGCATGCGGCAGCCGCGCACGACGAAGCCGGAATCGGTTTCCTTGCTTACGCGCGCCGCGAGAAACGGGTCGGCTTGGCCGGACGGCCCCGCGCTGCGGTTCGCCTGCGGCGTGATCAAAGAGTGAGTCAGGGATAGGTCCGCCTCGCGGGCTTCCTCGTGCAGGCGCACGGCGTTCGCGCCGAAGCGCGGATCGGCGGCCGCGAAGAAGCCGGCTGCGGCGGCGTACGCCGACAGGGCGCGGTTCAAGTAGTCCGGTACCCGGCCCATCATGCCGTGCGTATGGCGCGCCACGATTCCCATCGCGCGGCCGATCCCTTCGAGCTCCGTGGCCGTCTTGGGCAGCCCGAACGAGCGCGCCACCTTGCGCCCGGTCGCGGGCGAGTCGAACAGGCACTCGTCCGCGCGCCGCCACTGTAGGTCGTACAGCCCGGCGAGGGTGGCCGCGCCGCCGCGCAGAGCCGGATGCGCCGTGGCGTCGGTGACCGGCTCGCCGCGATACCAGAGGTTCGGCGGCCGCTCGCGCAGGCGGCGCAACACGGCATCGCCGCACCGTGCGCCGCTCTGTTCAGCCGGGGTCGCGAGCATCGCCAAGCGGTCGCGCAGTGGGACGGCCGGCGGCCATCGCCGCCGAGATCTCGCCGATTTCGCCCTCGCTCAAGGCCGGCGAAAGATGCCGAATGCGGTCGACGAGATCGACGGTCTCGAAGTAGTCGCGGGCGCAGTAGGCGTGAATGTAGCCGCCCGGGCTGAAGCGATAGTCTTCGAAGAACACGAGCGAGAGGCGCCAGTCGCCTTTGCCGATGAGCTCGCGGCAGCTGCGGCAATGTGCGCGGCCCGACGTCGCGCGCTCCGCCCCGTGCAGGCGCGGAACGCGGCGGTGCTCGATGCCGAAACGGGCCGCGGCCGCGAGAGGCGTGAGGTTCTCGTCGGCAAGCGCTTCCTGCGTCGCGAGGAAGGGCTCGGGGCGCGAGTAGGCGGCGCACGGTAGGTGGAACCACAGCGTCATCTCGCCCTCGCCGAATGCGTTCGGCTGACGTTCGCCGAACCGCAGCTCGCCCTTGGCGATCGCTCGGTCGCAACTGCGGCACTTGGCTCGGCCGCTCGAGGCAGGTTCGATGACGTGCGCCACCGGCGAATTATAGGGTGCCGCGGGCGGCCGCCGCTGCTCGGCGTGAAGCGAGACGGTCTGCTAGGCTGCGCGGACGATTCCCTCGACGGACAAGGATGTGAGCGCCTCTTCCGCTTCAGCCTCGCAGCGTGCCGCGACGACGGCTTTCTCGGTGCTCGCGGCGATCAGCTTCTGCCATCTGTTGAACGACATGATGCAGTCGCTGCTGCCCGCGATCTATCCGATCCTGAAGGACAACTACGGCTTGACGTTCGCCCAGATCGGCCTCTTGACGTTCACGTTCCAGGCCACGGCCTCGCTGCTGCAGCCGCTCATCGGTCTTTTCACGGACAAGCACCCCCAGCCGTACTCGCTGTCGGCGGGAATGGGGTTCTCGTTCCTGGGTCTCTTACTACTGTCGCAGGCCGGCAGCTACGCCCTGTTGCTTGCGGCCGCGGCGCTGGTCGGGACGGGCTCGGCCGTGCTGCACCCCGAGTCGTCGCGCGTGGCGCGCATGGCGGCCGGCAGCCGGCCCGGGCTCGCGCAGTCGCTGTTTCAGATGGGCGGCAATCTCGGCGCGTCGATCGGACCGCTGTTCGCAGCCGTCGTCGTGTTGCGCTACGGACAGCCGAGCGTCGCGTGGTTCGCGCTCGCGGCCGTCGTCGGCATGGCGTTGCTGTTCGGCGTGGGCCGTTGGTACGTGGCACATGGCATGGCGCGCATGCGGGCTCACGCGCCGCGGCGCCGCGACGCTACGCTCTCGCGCGCTCGAGTCGGCGGCGCGCTCGCGATCCTCGTGGCGCTGATGCTGTCGAAGTTCGTCTACAGCGCCAGCATCACGAGCTACTACACCTTCTATCTCATCGAGCGCTTCGACGTCTCGGTCCGCTCGGCGCAGCTCCATTTGTTCATCTACCTAGCCGCCGTTGCGATCGGCACGCTCGTGGGCGGGTCGCTCGGCGACCGGTTCGGCCGCAAGTTCGTCATCTGGTTTTCGATCTTGGGCGTACTCCCGTTCACGATTGCGCTGCCGTACGCAAATCTGTTTTGGACCGGAATCCTGAGCGTGCCGATAGGCTTCATACTCGCGTCGGCATTTCCCGCCATCGTCGTCTACGGTCAGGAGCTCGTGCCGCTGCGCGTGGGCACGCTCGCGGGCCTCTTCTTCGGGCTCGCGTTCGGGCTCGGCGGCATCGGCGCCGCGCTCGTCGGCCAACTGGCCGACGTCACGGGCATCGAGCTCGTGTTCAAGCTGTGCTCGTTCCTGCCGGCCATTGGTTTGCTCGCTGCTTTCCTGCCGCAGACGGTGGCCGCGCACCGGCCGAAGGGCTAACGGCCCGTCGCATGCCACGCGCCGAGGGTGCATATATATGTATGCCGGGCGCCGGTCGGGCCGGCCGCCCGCCGGTCGCAGGCGTGCCCCGGGACATGATCGCGTCGCATTTTGTGCTGCACACGGTGTCGCGACAGAACCGGCGGTACGGATGCCGCGTGCGCCGTTCGTCCCAAGCCGTCCTGACGAGTTCGCCTGAGACGAAGCAGCGGCGAGCGCATCCGCTCGACGCTCGCAT
>JBBIJV010000141.1:0-9644 GCA_037445815.1 Rhodospirillaceae bacterium | reverse complement strand
GCCGTCGCGGCGTTCGGCGGACCCGAGGCCGACCTCGTCGCCTGGCTGGGCCCCGCGATCGGGCAGGGGGCTTACGAAGTCGGCGCCGCCGTGCGCGACGCGTTCCTCGAACGGAGCCCGGCCGCGGAGCGCCACTTCGCGGCGAACGGCCGCGGCCGCTGGCAGGCGGACCTGTATGGCCTCGCTCGCGAGTCTTTGGCGGCCGTGGGGGTTCGGTCGATCCACGGCGGCGGCTTTTGCACGTATTCGGAGGACGAGCGCTTCTTCTCGCACCGCCGCGAGGCCCCGTGCGGGCGCATGGCGACCCTGATCTGGCTTGCCTCTGCGCCCTGACA
Source organism: Rhodospirillaceae bacterium (assembly GCA_037445815.1). GTDB lineage: Bacteria > Pseudomonadota > Gammaproteobacteria > Steroidobacterales > Rariloculaceae > FEN-1219. The sequence continues at coordinate 9,309 of JBBIJV010000141.1, read as the reverse complement.
GCTCGTAATTCCCGGTATGGCGGTTGAGATCGCCGCGCGCGACCCTCATGTGACGATCCAGCCTCACGAGGGGAGCGCTCTTTCATGCGCATGGACAAACTGACGACGAACTTTCAGCAGGCCCTCTCCGACGCTCAATCGCTGGCCGTCGGCCGGGACCATCAGTTCATCGAGCCCGTGCACGTGATGGCGGCCCTGCTCGAGCAGCAGGGCGGCAGCGTGACCGGCATCCTCACGAAGGCCGGCGTGAACTTGAACCTGTTGCGCTCGCAGCTCGGCGAGGCGCTAGACCGCCTGCCGAGCGTCGAAGGCACGCCGGGCGAGGTACACATCGGCAACGAGCTCGGCAAGCTCCTGAACGTCACGGACAAGCTCGCGCAGGAGCGCGGCGACGCCTATATCTCGAGCGAGCTGTTCCTGCTCGCGGCCGTGCAATCGAAGGGCGATCTCGCGCGCATTCTCGAGCGCGCCGGCGCCGTGAAGGGCGCGATCGCCAAAGCCATCGACGAGGTCCGCGGCGGCGGCAAGGTCGAGGATCCGAACGCCGAGGAGCAGCGCCAGGCGCTCCAGAAGTACACGATCGATCTCACGGCGCGCGCCGAGCAGCAAAAGCTCGACCCCGTCATCGGCCGCGACGACGAGATCCGGCGCACGATCCAGGTGCTCCAGCGGCGCACCAAGAACAACCCCGTGCTGATCGGCGAGCCCGGCGTCGGCAAGACGGCGATCGTCGAAGGCCTCGCGCAGCGCATCGTCAACGGCCAGGTGCCCGAGGGATTGAAGGGCAAGCGCGTGCTGGCGCTCGACATGGGCGCGCTCATCGCGGGTGCCAAGTTCCGCGGCGAGTTCGAGGAACGGCTCAAGGCCGTGCTGAACGACCTCGCGAAGCAGGAAGGCCAGGTCATTCTCTTCATCGACGAGCTGCACACGATGGTCGGCGCCGGCAAGGCCGAGGGCGCGATGGACGCCGGCAACATGCTGAAGCCCGCGCTCGCGCGCGGCGAGCTGCACTGCGTCGGCGCGACGACGCTCGACGAGTACCGCAAGTACGTCGAGAAGGACGCGGCGCTCGAGCGGCGTTTCCAGAAAGTGCTCGTTGACGAACCGTCGGTCGAGGACACGATCGCGATCCTGCGCGGCTTGAAAGAGCGCTACGAGGTGCACCATCGCGTCGAGATCACGGATCCCGCGATCGTAGCGGCCGCGACTCTGTCGCATCGCTACATCAGCGACCGGCAGCTGCCCGACAAGGCGATCGACTTGATCGACGAGGCCGCGTCGCGCATCCGCATGGAGATCGACTCGAAGCCCGAGGAAATGGATCGCCTCGAGCGGCGGCTGATTCAGCTCAAGATCGAGCGCGAGGCGCTGGGCAAGGAAAGCGACGAAGCGTCGAAGCGCCGCCTCGCGGATCTCGAGGCGCAGATCGGCAAGCTCGAAGCCGAGTACGCGGACCTCGAGGAAGTCTGGAAAGCCGAAAAGGCGTCGGTGCAAGGCGAGGCGCAGATCAAGGAGGAGCTCGAGCGCGCGCGCGCCGAGCTCGAGAAGGCGCGGCGCGCGTCCGATCTGGGCCGCATGGCCGAGCTGCAGTACGGCAGGATCCCGGAGCTCGAGCGCCGCCTCGAGCAGGCGCTGAAGCGCGACCAGGCCTCGGCGAACAAGCTGCTGCGCAACAAGGTCACGGAGGAAGAGGTCGCCGAGGTCGTCTCGAAGTGGACCGGCATTCCGGTGGCGAAGATGCTGGAAGGCGAGAAGGAGAAGCTCTTACGCATGGAGCAGCACTTGGAGGCGCGCGTCGTCGGCCAAACCGAGGCCGTGCAGACCGTCTCGAACGCGATCCGCCGCGCGCGGGCGGGGCTCGCCGATCCGAACCGGCCGAACGGCTCGTTCCTGTTCTTGGGTCCCACGGGCGTGGGCAAGACGGAGCTCACGAAGGCGCTCGCGGCGTTCTTGTTCGATACCGAAGAGGCGATGGTTCGCATCGACATGTCCGAGTTCATGGAGAAGCACTCGGTCGCGCGCTTGATCGGCGCGCCGCCCGGCTACGTCGGCTACGAAGAGGGCGGCTATCTGACGGAAGCCGTTCGCCGCAAGCCCTATTCCGTCGTGCTGCTCGACGAGGTCGAGAAGGCGCACGCCGACGTGTTCAACGTGCTGCTGCAAGTGCTCGACGACGGCCGGCTCACGGACGGGCACGGCCGCACCGTGGACTTCCGCAACACGGTCATCGTCATGACGTCGAACTTGGGCAGCCAGCGCATCCAGGAGCTCGCGGGCGGCGAGAACTATGCGCGCATGAAGGCCGAGGTCATGGAAATCGTCGGCCAGCACTTCAGGCCCGAGTTTGTGAACCGCATCGACGACGTCGTCGTGTTCCGCCCGCTCGAGCCGGAGCACATCAGGAAGATCGTCGACATTCAGCTCGAATACCTGAAGCGGCGGCTCGGCGAGCGCGAGATAGCGCTCGAGCTCGACTCCGCGGCCCGCGACCGCTTGGCGCAGGCCGGCTTCGATCCGGTGTACGGCGCTCGGCCGCTCAAGCGCGCGATCCAGCAACAATTGGAGAATCCGCTCGCCCAGCGTATCCTGCGCGGCGATTTCGGCCCCGGCGACGTCATCCGCGTCGTCGTCGAGGGCGACGCCCTCGGTTTCGTGAAGGGCGTCAAAGAACAAGCAGCGTGAGGGAGAGACTCTAACCGTATGCCGATCTACGAGTATCGTTGCGGTGCCTGCGGGCACCATCTCGAAGCCTTGCAAAGGATGAGCGAGTCGCCGCTGCGCAAGTGCCCCGAGTGCGGCAAGTCGCAGCTGAAGCGGCTCGTGTCCGCGTCGCAGTTTCGGTTGAAGGGCAACGGCTGGTACGAGACCGACTTCAAGAACGACAAAGAAAAGAAGCGCAATCTCGTCGAGGCCGCGGCCGCCGAGTCGAGCGATTCGGGGAGCGACAAGTCGGCCGCCGAGGCGAAAGAAGAAGCGGGCAAGGCCGTGGCGGCCGCGAAGGACGATGGCGCCAAGCCGAAGGCGCCGAAGGCGACGCCCATCAAGCCGGCGGCGAGAAGGCCGGCGGTTCGCAGCAAGCCGCGCGCGAAAGCCGCGCACGCCTGAGGCGAACGAGGCGCCGAGCGCGACGAGCGGCGGGTCCGCCGCTGCCCTCGCGCTTGCGGCGTTTCCCCCTTCCCCGTAACATCCCGGGCCTCTTCGAGGCTAATGCCGCCTTTCGATTCAAAAGGTTAGGCTCAAAAGGATTCGAGCGATGCGCAGTCATTACTGCGGCCACGTCAACCGCGCCGCGATCGGCCGCACGATCACGGTCGCCGGCTGGGTGCACCGCCGGCGCGATCACGGCGGAGTGATCTTCATCGACTTGCGCGATCGCGAAGGCTTGCTGCAGGTCGTCTTCGACCCCGATCAGGCGGCGATGTTTGCGGAGGCCGAGCGGCTGCGCTCGGAGTACGTGCTCTGCGTGGAGGGGCTCGTGCGCGCGCGCCCCGCCGGCACCGTCAATCCGAATCTCGCGAGCGGCGAGGTCGAGCTGCTCGCGAAGAAGCTCACGGTGCTGGCGCGCTCGAAGACCCCGCCGTTCCATCACGACGAGCCCGTCAGCGAGGAGCTCAGGCTCAAATTCCGCTACCTCGATCTGCGCCGCGAGCCCATGCTGCGCAACCTCCGTCTCCGGTACGCCGTGACGCGCGCGCTGCGCAAGTTCATGGACGAGCACGGCTTCATCGACGTCGAGACGCCCGTGCTCACGAAGACGACGCCCGAAGGCGCGCGCGACTATCTCGTGCCGAGCCGCACGCAGCCCGGCAACTTCTTCGCGTTGCCCCAGTCGCCGCAGCTCATGAAGCAGCTGCTGATGATGGCCGGCTTCGATCGCTACTATCAGATCGTCAAGTGCTTCCGCGACGAGGACCTGCGCGCGGACCGCCAGCCGGAGTTCACGCAGCTCGATATCGAGACCAGCTTCATGGGCGAGGAGGAGATCCGCTCGCTGATGGAAGATCTGCTGCGCGAGACGTTCAAGTCGGTGCTCGGCGTGGAGCTGCCGAAGCCGTTCCCGCGCCTGACGTACGCGGACGCGATGTCCCGCTACGGCAGTGACAAGCCGGATCTTCGCAACCCGCTCGAGCTCGTCGACGTCGGCGATCTCTTCCGCGGCGTCGAGTTCAAGGTTTTCGCGGGCCCGGCCGCCGATCCGAAGAGCCGCATCGCGGCGCTGCGCGTGCCGGCCGGCGGCGAGCTGACGCGCAAGGAGATCGACGATTACACGGCCCTCGTCGGGCGCCACGGCGCGAAAGGCCTCGCGTACATCAAAGTCAACGAGCGCGCGAAAGGGCGCGAGGGGCTCCAGTCGCCGATCCTCAAGTTCTTGCCGGATGCGGCGATCGACGGCGTGCTCGAGCGCACGGGCGCCCTCGACGGCGATCTCGTGTTCTTCGGCGCCGACAAGGCCGGCGTCGTCAACGAGTCGCTCTCCGCGCTGCGGACGGCGCTCGGCCGCGACCGGAAGCTGCTGCGCGGCGAGTGGGCGCCGCTCTGGGTCGTCGACTTTCCGCTGCTCGAGACCGACGGCACGGGCCGCTGGACGGCCGTGCATCATCCGTTCACGTCGCCGCGCGAGCGGTCCGTGGAGGCGCTGCGCGCCGCACCCGGCGAAGCGGTTGCCTGTGCGTACGATATCGTGCTGAACGGCTACGAGGTCGGCGGCGGATCGTTGCGTATCCACGACCCGGAGCTGCAATCGGCGATGTTCGACTTGCTCGGCATCACCAGGGAAGAAGCCGAGGTGAAGTTCGGGTTCTTGTTGACGGCGCTCGATTACGGCGCACCGCCGCACGGCGGCATCGCGTTCGGTCTCGACCGGCTCGTGATGCTGATGGCCGGCGCCGACAACATCCGCGACGTCATCGCGTTCCCGAAGACGGCCACGGCCAGCGATCTCATGACGGGCGCGCCGAGCCCGGCGGATCCCGCGCAGCTCAAAGAGCTCGGCATCCGCTTCAAGAGCGCGGCGCCGGGCTGACGAAGCGCATGGCCGCCGCCGCAGAGTTCAGGCGACCGGAATCCGTGCTCGTGGTGGTGCACACGCCCGATCTCGACTGCCTGCTGCTCGAGCGCGTCGAGCCGCGCGGCTTTTGGCAGTCCGTGACGGGCACGCTGCGCTGGGCCGAGACGCCGGAGGAGTGCGCGGCGCGCGAGCTCGAGGAGGAGACCGGCCTCGAGGCTCACGGTTTGCGCGACGCGCACATCCAGCGCTCGTTCCCGATCCTGCCGGCGTGGCGCTCGCGCTATGCGCCCGGCGTCGAACGCAACGTCGAGCACCTCATGTACCTCGAGGTGCCCGAGATCGGCCCCGTGAAGCTCGAGCCGACGGAGCACGTCGCCTACTTGTGGCTGCCCATCGACGCCGCGATCGAGAAAGTGGCGTCCTGGACGAACCGCGAGGCGCTTCAGCGGTTGAAGGATTCGCGCCGCGTGTGATCTCCGTCATCGGCGTGCACGGGCTCTGGATGCGCGGCGCGTCGATGGTCGTGCTCCGCAGGCGGCTCGAACGCAACGGCTTCGCTTTTCACGATTTCAGCTACTCGTCGGTCACGGCTTCCCTAGCCGACAACGCGGCCGCGCTCGAGGCGTTCGTCGACCGCGTTCCCGGCGACCGTGTGCACGTCGTCGGCCACAGCTTGGGCGGCGTGCTGGCGTGCGCAATGCTCGAAGGCTGCCTGCCGGCGCGCTTGGGGCGCGTTGTCTGTCTCGGCTCGCCGCTGAAGGGCAGCCGCACGGCAGCGCGGCTCGCCCGCTGGCCCGGCGGCGCACGGCTGCTCGGCAAGTGCCTCTGTGAGGTGCAGGCGCGCGGCGGCTTCGCGGCGTGGCGCGCCGGGGTCGAGGTCGGCAGCATCGCCGGCCGCGTGCCGCTCGGGATCGGCCGGCTGTTCGGCCCGTTCCCGGAGCCGAACGACGGCACGGTCGCCGTCGACGAGACGTGCATAGCGGGCCTCGCCGATCACATCGTCCTGCCGGTCTCGCACGTTGCGCTGCTCTGGTCGAGGGCCGTTGCCGAGCAGACGGCGCATTTTCTGCTGCACGGCCGGTTTCGCCGTGCCGCGTAAGCGCTACGTCACGGCCCTTCGACGCGCTGCGGGACGCCGTCGGCGCGCCGGCTCGCGCGGAGCTCGACAATGCGCACTTCGGGTTGACCGAGCCGCACCTTCGGCTCTACGGTGGGACGCGTGCCGCGGCCGTCGCGGCGCAAAGCACGGGAACAAGAAGGGGGAAACGTGAAGCGTTCAACGGGCTCGCTGCTCATGGTCGGCTGCGCGTGGTGGTTGCCCGTGGCGGCGCAGCCGCCGCCTTCGCCGCTGCCGCCGCCGTGCGCGCCGGGGCCGAACGTGGTCTGCGATCAAGAGGCACCCGAGGATCTCATGGCGCTCGGACGCGACTGGATCGTCGCGGGCGCCTACGCGGGCTCGGGCGGCATCCGGCTCGTCCGCATCCGCGACCGCATGTCGTTCACGGGCTATCCGTCCGCGTCGGCCGTCCATCGGCCCGACGCGAGGACTTATCCCGATTGCCCCGGCCCGCCGAGCGCGGGCGCGTTCACGACGCACGGCGTCTACGTCGAGCCCGGCGACGGCCCCGTCTACAAGCTGTTCGTCGTCGGCCACGGCGCGCGCGAGTCGATCGAGGTTTTCACCGTCGACACCGCGCCCGCGATGCCCGTCGTGACCTGGCTGGGCTGCGTCGTCGCGCCGGATCCGCTCGGCCTGAACTCCGTGCGCGGCTTACCCGACGGCGGCTTCATCACGACGAACTTCCTGCCGCGTGGCGGCACCCCCGAAGCGACGCAGCGCATGCTCGCCGGCGAGCAGAACGGCGAGCTCTGGGAATGGCACACGGCGAGCGGCTGGCAGAAGATCCCGGGCAGCGAGGCGGCCGGCGCGAACGGCGTCGAGCTCTCGGACGACGGCGGCACGCTCTATGTCGCGGCTTGGGGCAGCCAGTCGTTCTTTCGTCTGTCGCGCGGCGCGACGCCGCCGAAGCGCGACGAAGTGCCGCTCGGTTTTCGCGTCGACAACATCCACTGGGCGCAAGACGGCACGCTGTACGCCGTCGGCCAGGTCGGCCTCGGTCAAGCGAACCAGAGCTGGAAGGCCGTGAAGATCGACCCGAACACGCTGAGCGTGCGCGAGGTGCTGACGCAAACGGACACGCCGGAGTTCGGCGCAGGGACGGCCGTCGTCGAGGTCGACAACACCCTCTGGGTCGGCTCGTTCCGCGGCAACCGCATCGCGATCGTGCCGTTACCGGGCGCGCCGCGCCGCTAACCAACCGGCGGCCCCTCGCGATTTCAGTCGCCGGGCAGCCCCTCGAGCAAGACAGAGCGCGGCACACGCCCTTTCGCGACGTCGATTTCTTCGGCGCGCAGCCGGCGCGTCTGCTCGCGAAACGCGCTCGAGGCGGGCGGAAACACGATCTTCCCGCCGGCGCCGACGACGCGGTGCCACGGCAGCTCGAGGCCGTCCGGCGTGCGCTTCAGCGCGTAGCCCGCGAGCCGCGCGCGCCCGGGCAGGCCGGCCGCGCGCGCCACGTCGCCGTACGTCGACACGCGCCCGCGCGGAATGCGCGCGACGACGTCCCAGATGGCTTCGAGCGCCGGGTTGACTTCGGGGGCGTGGTGTCGGCGCGAGCCGCCTGGGCCCCGCAGCGGCAGGAAGAGCCGGGCGCGTTTTCGCTTCGCCACGCCCGCCTCACTTTGCGTCGCGCTTCAGCTCGTAGAGCAGATCGAGCGCTGCGCGCGGCGAGAGCGCGTCGACGTCGAGCGACGCGAGGCGCTCGAGCACGCGGAGCTGCTCCTGCGCGGGCTTCGGCTCGGGCGCGAAGTCGAGCTGCGCCTGCGGCGTCGGCGGCAACAGCGTCTGCTGATGCTTCTCGAGCCGGCGCAAGTACTCGCGCGCCCGCTCGACGACGTCGCGCGGCACGCCGGCGAGCTCCGCAACGTGCAATCCGTAGCTCTGGCTCGCGGGTCCCGGCTTCACGCTGTGCAGGAAGATCAGCTCGCGGCCGTGCTCGGTGGCGTCCAAGTGCACGTTGCGGCAGGCCGGGACTTCCTCGGGCAGCGTCGTGAGCTCGAAGTAGTGCGTGGCGAACAGCGTGAACGCACCGATCTTCTGCGCGATGTGCCGCGCCGCGGCCCACGCGAGCGACAGCCCGTCGAACGTGCTCGTGCCGCGGCCCACCTCGTCCATCAACACGAGCGACGAGCGCGTCGCGCTGTTCAGAATGTTCGCCGTCTCCGTCATCTCCACCATGAACGTCGAGCGCCCGCCCGTGAGGTCGTCGGCGGCGCCGATGCGCGTGAAGATGCGGTCGATCGGGCCGATCGTCGCGGACTCGGCCGGCACGGCGCTGCCGATGTGCGCGAGGATCGCGATCAGCGCCGTCTGCCGCATGTACGTCGATTTGCCGCCCATGTTCGGGCCCGTGATGATCAACATGCGCTCGCGGTCGGAGAGCGCGAGGTCGTTCGGCACGAACGGCGCGGCGCTCGAGAGCTCGACGCCCAAGTGCCGGCCGCCGCGGTACTCGAGACGCGGCTCGTCGACGAGCGCCGGCAGCACGAGGTTCAGCGTGCGCGCGCGCTCGGCGAGGTCGATCAGCGTGTCGAGCTCGGCGACGGCGGCGGCCGTCCGCTGCAGGCCGCCCAAGTCGCGCGCGAGAAGATCGAGCAGCTCGTCGTAGAGCTGCTTCTCGCGCGAGAGCGAGCGCTCGCGCGCCGACAGCACCTTGTCCTCGAACTCCTTGAGCTCCGGCGTCACGTAGCGCTCGGCGCCCTTCAGCGTCTGCCGGCGGATGTAGTCGGCCGGCGCGTGTGCGGCCTGGCCGCGCGTGAGCTCGATGTAGAAGCCGTGCACGCGGTTGTAGCCGACTTTCAGGTTCGCGATACCTGTGCGCGCGCGCTCGCGCGCCTCGAGCTCCGTCAGATACTGGTCGGCGTTCGTCGCGATGCGGCGCAGCTCGTCGAGATCGGCGTCGTAGCCCGGCGCGATGACGCCGCCGTCGCGCAGCAGCACGGGCGGCGTCTCGACGAGCGCGCGCTTCAAGAGCGCCTGCTCGGCGGCGTGCTCGCCGCAGTGCGACGCGAGCGTTTGCAGGCGCTCCGCGGCGAGCGGCCCGTCGTGCGGTCCGTGTCGACGCGCGCCCAGAAGCGCAGCCCGGCGCCGCCGTTCACGACGTCGACCCTCCAGCAGGAGGCGAGCCGCAAGCTCGGTTACAGCCCCAAGCGGACGATGTCGATCGCCCAGCGCCTGTACG
>JBBIJV010000140.1:0-9706 GCA_037445815.1 Rhodospirillaceae bacterium | reverse complement strand
GGAGGCCCCTCCCCCCTCAACTCGTAGCCGCGGGCGCGCGCAAACGACGCGCGACCCCCACCGGGCGCAGTCCAAAGTGCCGAAGAGTCGTTCCGCCGCATTCATGCATGCCGACGGGCGCCGGATGCCGAGCGCGCGCACCGCCGAGAGAATCGTGTTGTTTATCGAATGCGGTCACAGGGACGAAGTGCGCGACGGAGTCAACACCTCGATCTAACGCTCAAGCCCGCAAGTAGCCGATTACCTCGCGTGCGATGCGCGCGGGGTCGCATCGGCACGGACTGAAAACGATGTTGCTCGTGCAACACGCGGCGCGCGTGCGGCTGCCTCGCGCGTCGTGACGAAGTTAGGCTGCCCGCGCTCGAGTGTCAACAGAAGGAAGTGGTGTGACCGCAACAGAGCGTCGGCGAGTGCGAGACTGATTTCGCAGTCATTAATTTAGCTGGGCATCGGCTCCCACTCTTCGAGCAGCAAATAGCCGACGCCGCGGACCGTGCGTATCGGCGTGCGGCCGTGGCGGTCTCGGCCGAGCTTGCGGCGCAGACGGTTGATGTGGGCGTCGAGACAGCGGTCCACCGGCGACCAATCGCGCAGCAAGCCGCGCCGCGTCAGCCGCTCGCGTGTCACCGGCGTGCTCGCATTGATCAATAGCTCGTGGAGGATTCGCGTCTCGACGTCGGTGAGCTCGATCTCGCGGGCCGCGACGTTCGCCAAGTTGAGCAGCCCACGGCACCTTGAACAGTGTCGGCGTCGCGGCGGAGCTCCGCTTCTAGCCGATTCATGACATTCCTTGTCCGGCCGCCCGCGTAGCCTTTTTGCGCCGGGCTTCCAGGGGGGCTTATAGTGCTTGGCCCGGCCGGCCACGGGCGGCTCGCCGATCGTACTTGCATGAAATACATACAGATCCGCGGAGCGCGGACGCACAACCTGCGAAACATCGACCTCGACCTGCCGCGCGACAAGCTCGTCGTGCTGACCGGCCTGTCCGGCTCGGGCAAGTCGTCGCTCGCGTTCGACACGCTGTATGCCGAGGGCCAGCGCCGCTACGTCGAGAGCCTGAGCGCCTACGCGCGCCAGTTCCTGTCGATGATGGAGAAGCCCGACGTCGACCACATCGAGGGCCTGTCGCCGGCCATCTCGATCGAGCAGAAGAGCACGAGCCACAACCCGCGCTCGACGGTCGGCACGGTCACGGAGATCTACGACTACCTGCGCCTCCTCTACGCGCGCGCCGGCATTCCGCGCTGCCCCGACCACGGCACGCCGCTCGAAGCGCAGAACGTCTCGCAGATGGTCGACACCGTGCTCGCACTGCCGCAGGGCACGAAGATCATGCTGCTCGCGCCCGTGGTGCAGGCGCGCAAGGGCGAGTACAAGGAGAAGCTCGACGAGCTGAAGGCCCAAGGTTTCCTGCGCGCGCGCATCGACGGCGAGGTGGTGGAGCTCGACGATCCGCCGAAGCTCGACAAGCGCAAGAAGCACGACATCGAGGTCGTCGTCGACCGGCTCTCCGTGAAGCCGGACATTCAGCTCAGGCTCGCCGAGAGCTTCGAGACGGCGCTCAACATGGCCGACGGCGTCGCGCTCGTCGCGTTCATGGACGACAAGAACAAGGCGCCGCTCGCGTTCTCGAACAAGTTCGCATGCCCGATCTGCGGCTACAGCATCGCCGAGCTCTCGCCAAGGCTCTTCTCGTTCAACAACCCGCAGGGCGCGTGCCCCGACTGCGACGGGCTCGGCGTGCGCATGTTCTTCGACCCGGCGCGCGTCGTCACGCATCCGAACCTGTCGCTCGCCGGCGGCGCGATCCGCGGCTGGGACTCGAACAGCACGTTCTACTGGATGATGATCTCGGCGCTCGCGAAGCACTACAAATTCGACACGGGAAAGCCCTGGGAGCAGCTCCCCGAGAGGATTCGGAAGCTCATTCTCTACGGCAACGACGGCGAGAAGATCCAGTACCGCTACGAGAACAAGAAGAAGGGCAACAAGTGGGCCTGGCAGCACTCCTGGGAGGGCATCATCCCGAACATGCAGCGCCGCTTCACCGAGACGCAGAGCGCGGCCGTGCGCGAGGAGCTCGGCAAGTACCAGAGCACGCAGGCGTGCGCGACGTGCGGCGGCACGCGCTTGAACGCCGCGGCGCGCAACGTGTTCGTGCGGGAGCGGCCGCTGCACCAGATCGCTTCGTTGAGCGTGACCTCGGCGCTCGAGCTCTTCGGCGGGCTCACGCTCGCAGGCTGGCGCGGCGAGATTGCCGACAAGATCGTCAAGGAGATCGCCGCGCGGCTCAAGTTCCTGGCCGACGTCGGCTTGGGCTATCTGTCGCTCGACCGCTCGGCCGACACCTTGAGCGGCGGCGAGGCGCAGCGCATCCGGCTCGCGAGCCAGATCGGCTCGGGGCTCGTCGGCGTGATGTACATCTTGGACGAGCCGTCGATCGGCTTGCACCAGCGCGACAACCAGCGCCTGCTCGACACGCTCATGAATCTCCGCAACCTCGGCAACACCGTGCTCGTCGTCGAGCACGACCAGGAAGCGATCATGGCGGCCGACTACGTCGTCGACTTGGGGCCCGGCGCCGGCGTGCACGGCGGCCAGGTCGTCGCGCAGGGCACGCCGCAGGAGATCATGGCGAACGCGGCGTCGCTCACCGGGCAGTACCTGTCGGGCCGCCGCGAGATTCCGTTGCCGCCCGAGCGGCGCAAGCTCGACCCGCAGCTCGTGCTGCGCATCGAAGGCGCGCGCGGCAACAACTTGAAGGGCGTCGACGTCGAGATCCCCGTGGGCCTCATGACGTGCGTGACGGGCGTGTCGGGCTCCGGCAAGAGCACGCTCGTCAACGACACGCTGTACCGGCTCGCGGCGCAGAAGATCAACGGCAGCTCGGACGAGCCCGCACCGTTCGACGAGGTGAAGGGCCTCGACCACTTCGACTACGTCATCGACATCTCGCAGGACCCGATCGGCCGCACGCCGCGCTCGAACCCAGCCACCTACAGCGGCGTGCTGACGCCGATCCGCGAGCTGTTCGCGCAGGTGCCCGAGGCCCGCGCCCGCGGCTACGAGCCGGGCCGCTTCAGCTTCAACGTGAAGGGCGGGCGCTGCGAGACGTGTCAGGGCGACGGCGTCATCAAGGTGGAGATGCACTTCCTGCCCGACGTCTACGTGCCGTGTGACACGTGCGGCGGCAAGCGCTACAACCGCGAGACGCTCGACATCAAGTACAAGGGCAAGAACATCTCCGAGGTGCTGAAGCTCACCGTCGAGGACGCACTGGCGCTCTTCCGCAATGTGCCGATGGTGGCGCACAAGCTCGAGACGTTGATGGCCGTGGGTTTGGGCTACATCGAGCTCGGCCAGAACGCGACGACGCTCTCGGGCGGCGAGGCGCAGCGCGTGAAGCTCGCGAAGGAGCTCTCGAAGCGCTCGACGGGCTCCACCTTGTATGTGCTCGACGAGCCGACGACGGGCCTGCACTTCCACGACATCGCGCAACTGCTCGAGGTGCTCTACAAGCTGCGCGATCAGGGCAACACGATCGTGATCATCGAGCACAATCTCGACGTCATCAAAACGGCGGACTGGATCATCGATCTCGGGCCCGAGGGCGGCGCGGGCGGCGGCGAGATCATCGCCGTCGGCACGCCGGAGCAGATCGCCGACGAGCCGCGCTCGTACACGGGCCACGCGCTGCGCGCGGCGCTGCCGCAGCTCGAGGCGAACAGAGCCGCGCGAACCGCGAGCTGATGCCGGAGCGAGCCGGCGCAGAAAGAACGGCCCGTGCGCAACGCGCTCTCGCGCGCTACGCTCGACGCCGAGCCCGCACCACGAGCTTCCTGGCTTCGGACAACCACAGCACGGAGCTCCCGACCGCCGCGCAGACGAGCCAGTCGCGAGCGCCCAGTCCCACCGTCGAGAACGCCTGCTTTAGGAACGGCACGTAGACGACGGCCACTTGCAGCAGCGCCGACAGCGCGACGGCCGCCCACAGCCACGCGTTCGCGAACAAATCGGCGAACGCGCTCCGCTCGTCGGAACGCGCCGTGAACACGGCGAACAGCTGGAAAAACACCATCGTCGTGAACGCCATCGTCTGCGCGTAGCGGATGTCGCCGGTTCCCGCCACGAGACCGCCCGGCAGACTCGTATCGAGCACGAACAGCGTGCCGAGCGCCATCGCGCCGCCCACGTAGATCACTCCGTGCCACATCGCGCGCGTGATGACGCCCTCGCCGCGCGGCCGCGGCGGCCGGGTCATCACGCCGGCGTCGGGCGGATCGACGCCGAGCGCGAGCGCCGGCGGCCCGTCCGTCACGAGATTCACCCACAGAATCTGCGTGGCGAGCAGCGGCAGCGCCACGGCGCCGGCCGCCTCGGGCACGAGGCCGATGACGTCGGCGAGCACCACGCCCAAGAACATGGCGAGCACCTCGCCGATGTTCGACGCCAGCAGGTAGCGCAGGAACTTGCGGATGTTCGCGAAAATCGCGCGCCCCTCCTCGACTGCCGCCACGATCGACGCGAAGTTGTCGTCGGCGAGCACGATGTCGGCGGCTTCCTTCGACACGTCCGTGCCCGCAATGCCCATCGCGACGCCGATGTCCGCCGTGCGCAGCGCCGGCGCGTCGTTCACGCCGTCGCCCGTCATCGCAACGACGTGGCCGCGCCGCTTCAGCGCCTGCACGATCCGCAGCTTGTGGTCGGGATCCACGCGCGCGTACACGGACGCCTGCGCCACGGCCTCCTCGAGCGCGTCGTCGCACATGCTCTCGATCTCCGCGCCCGTGAGCGCGCGCGCGTCGTCCGCGAGGCCGAGCTCCATGGCGATCGCCACGGCAGTGCTCGGATGATCGCCCGTGATCATCAACGGCCGGATCCCGGCCGCCTTCGCGCGCCGAACGGCGTCGGCCGCTTCCTCGCGCGGCGGATCGATCATGCCGATCAAGCCGAGGAACACGAGCTCGCGCTCGAGGTCTTCGTCGACGGCGTCGGCGGCAAACGAGCTCCGCGGCAAGAGGCGCAGCGCCAAACCGAGCGTGCGCAGCGCTTCCTTCGCGAGCGCCTCGTTCGCCGCCTGGATCGCGGCCCGCCGCTCCGGCGTCAGCGGCCGGCGCTCGTCGCCCACCTGCTCCTGCGTACAGCGCGCGAGCAAGACGTCCGGCGCGCCTTTCGTGAACGCGAGCAGCGTCTCGCCGCGCTTCGCGTCGATGTGCACGGTGCTCATGAGCTTGCGCTCGGAGGAGAACGGCACCTCGCCGACGCGCTCGAAGCGCGCGTCGAGCGCGCCCTCCGCGAGCCCCGCCTTGCGCGCGGCAACGATCAGCGCGCCTTCCGTCGGATCGCCGAGCACGGTCCAGCGCCCGTCGCGCTCCTGCAAGACGGCGTTGTTCGCGCGGTCTGCCGCGGCGAGGGCGCGGTTCACCTCGTAGCGCAGCGCGCCGTCGATCTCGCCGCCGTCGGCGCGCCGCACGGCGCCCTCGGGCGCATAGCCGACACCCTCGAACGTCACTCGGCCGCTCGCGGTGACGAGCGCGCGCACCGTCATCTCGTTGCGCGTGAGCGTGCCCGTCTTGTCCGAGGCTATGACGCTCGCGGAGCCGAGCGTCTCGACGGCCGCCAAACGCCGCACGATCGCGTTGCGCCGCGCCATGCGCTGCACGCCGAGTGCGAGCACGGCCGTGACGACGGCCGGCAGGCCTTCGGGAACGGCTGCGACGGCGAGCGCGACGCCCAGGATCAGCACGTCGAGCAGCGCCGTGAGACCGCGCACCTCCTCGACGACGACGATCGTGACGATCACCACGAGCGCGAGTGCGACGACGATCGCGCCGAGCCGCCGGCCGACCTTCTCGAGCTCCTGCTGTAGCGGCGTCGTCTCGGGCGGCGCCTGCTCGAGCAGGCTCGCGATTCGGCCCATCTGCGTTTGCATGCCCGTGGCCGTGACGACGGCTAGGCCGCGTCCGTACGTGGCCGCCGTGCCGCTGAAGACCATGTTGTGGCGGTCGCCGAGCACCGTATCGGCGGGCAGCGGCTCGGGGTCTTTCGCGACGGGCAGGCTTTCCCCCGTCAGCGCCGCTTCCGCGGCGTGCAACGCCGTCGACCGGAGCACGCGGGCGTCGGCCGGGATCGTGTCGCCCTCCTCGACGACGATGATGTCGCCGGGCACGAGCTCGGCGGCCGCGACGCTGCGCCGCTCTCCGTCGCGGATCACCTTCGCCTGCGCGGCCGACATCTGCTTCAGCGCCGCGACGGCCTTCTCCGCGCGCGCCTGCTGCACGTAGCCCATGATCGCGTTCAGCAGCACGACGGCGAAGATCGCGATGGCCTCGTAGGGCAACGCCGCGTCGCGCTCGAGCAGCCAGAGCGCGGCCGACACCGCCGTGGCGATCAGCAGCAGCACGACGAGCACGTCTTGGAACTGCGCGAGGAACTTGCGCCACGCCGGCGTGGGCTTCTCGGCCGTGAGCGCGTTCGGCCCGAATCGGGCGAGCCGTTCGCGGGCTTCGGCTTGCGTCAGGCCGCGCGCCGCGTCGGAGCCGAGCGCGGCCAGCACTTCCTCGGCGCTGGCGCTGTGCGCGGGCTTGGAGCTCTGCACCTCGGACGGCGGCGGCATACGCTTGGGGATGACCCACCGGAGAACCGCGTAAGTCTACGCGGCAACGCCCGAGGGCTGTGCACTGCGGATACCCGAGCTTGCGCGCGCAATCAGCTCCCGGCTAGCTGCCGCAGCGCAGCGGCCGTCGGCTCGTCCGCCGGGAAGAACGACTCGATCGCGAGCTCGGACAAGCTCACGTCGGTCGGCGTGCCGAACACCGTCGTGGTGCTGATGAACGAGAGCACGCCGGCGTCGGTCTCGAGCTGCAGCGGGACGGCGAGCCCGGCGAGATCCTCCGGCGTGCGCTGCGGCGCACCCGGCGGCACGGGATAACGCTCGAGCTCCTCGGCGAGATCGCCGAGCACGGCGTCGCCGGAAGCCTCGAGTTGCTGCGCGAGGCGCTCGAGCACGTGCGCGCGCCACTCGCGGAGGTTGACGATGCGCGGCGCGAGGCCGCCGGGATGGAGGCTCACGCGCAGCACGTTGACGGGCGGGCTCAGCAACGCCGGGGCGACGCCGTCCATGAGCCGCACGGCCGGCGCATTCGCCGTCACCAAGCTCCAGTGGCGGTCCACCGCGAGCGCGGGATACGGCTCGTGACCCTTGAGAATCCACTCGATGACGCGCCGCGCCGCCGCCGCATCGGCGTCGTCGAGCTTGCGCTCGCCGTACACGGGCGCGTAGCCCGCGGCGACGAGCAGCGTGTTCCGCTCGCGCAGCGGAACGCCGAGCCGCCCGGCGAGGCGCAGCAGCATTTCGCGGCTCGGCGAGGCGCGCCCCGACTCGATGAAGCTCAGGTGCCGCTGCGAGATCTCGGCGTCGACGGCCAGCGCGAGCTGGCTCAAGCGGCGGCGGCGGCGCCAGCCGCGCAACAGCGTGCCGACGGGTTGCGTGTTGCCCATGGCCGAAGATTAGCGGCCACGCCCGGCACCGGCTATTACCTCGCACGTAATCGCATTGCGCCAGCGCGCTTTCGAGAATGCCGCGAGGCTCGGCACCCGCCGCGCCGTGAACCGACAAGGAGTCATCGCCATGCTTACGTTTCGCAACGTCGTTTTCTTCGATGCCGCCACTTGCGCGGCCATGGGTCTCGCGCTGGTGCTCGCCGCGGCGCCGCTCGCGGCGTGGACGCGGATACCGGAAGCCGTGCTGTTCTACGCAGGGCTCGCGCTGCTGCCGACGGCGGCGTTCATGGCCGCCGTCGCGCGCGGCGCTGTCCGGAAGACGATCGGCGCCGCCGTGGTGATCGGCGGCAACGCGCTGTGGGTCGTCGCGAGCGTCGCGCTGATGGTCGGCGATTGGATCGCGCCGAACGGCCTCGGGCTCGCCTTCATCGGCGTGCAGGCCGCGGCCGTCGCGGTTCTCGCGGCGCTCGAAGCCTATGCGCTTCGGCACGCGGCGGTGCCGGCGATGGCCTGAGCCGTCGCCGAATCGCCGGCTCAGCCGAACAAGCGACGCAGGTCGACGGCAAGTCCCGGGACCGCTGCCGCGGCGAGCGGTTGGCTCAAATCCGGCTCGTCGACGACGGTATACGAGCCGTGTTCGGGAGCATGGTGGCGCAATAGCCGCCGGCTCCCGAGGTCGACGAGCCACGTTTCGGGGATGCGATGACGTGCGTAGAGCGGGGCCTTGGTGTCGCGATCGAAGCGCAGCGAAGACGCGGCGATCTCGACTATCAGCAACACATCGTCCGGCCGCGGATGCCGCTCGCGGTAGAAGTCTTCGCGTCGCCGCAGCAGAGCCAGGTCGGGCTGGGGCTCAGAGTATCGGCCGAGGCGCACCGGGTTTTGGACGAGCACCGTAGCCTTGCCTTCCACTGCCTTCACGAACACTTCGGTGAGGTAGTGGACCGCGGCGGCGTGCGGGCTGCCGGGCGGCGCCATGTCGATGATCTCGCCGTCGATCAGCTCGACGCGCGCCTCGGCATCGAGAATGCCCACTTCCGCCATGCGGTAGTAATCGTCCACCGTGAGCCAATGACGACGCGGCAGATCTGCGGATGCGTGCATGGGCTCAATATAGTCCCTGGACGAGTACGAGTGAACGGGCATTCACCGTAACGCCGGCGGACGCGTGCGACGACGAAGAAATCGGGTCAATTCGGGCGGATTCGAAACTGACGACGCCGACGATAGCGCGGTCGCGACGTCCCAGGCAGGCTCAAGCAGCGCGCGACGGTGCGCTTCTTCGGCGCTCGAGAGGCCGCCCGGCCGCCGACTTCAAGATACGTCGGAACTTCGGGCACTCCATGTGGCTCGGCGCCTTACAGGCGGCGGCATGCCGCAAGCCATTTCGCAGCGTCGTGAGCCGCCGAATCGTGGCGTCGAGCTCGTCGGCCTTCGCCTTAAGCTTCTGCCGATCGATCCGCACGCGCCCGTCGGGCGAGAACATCTGCGCGATCTCCTCGAGCGAGAAGCCGGCCGAGCGCCCGAGCGCGATCAGCGCGAGGCGCTCGACGACGCCGGCCGCGAAGACGCGGCGCAAGCCGCGCCGGCCGATGGACCGGATCAGCCCCTTCTCCTCATAGAAGCGTAAGGTAGAGGTCGGCAGGCCGCACTGCGCCGCCACCTCGCCGATGTCCAGGTTTCTCATGGTGCTTGACTTCAAGTCGACTTGAATTGGCAGAGTGCCTCTACGCATTCGATTATGCAACTCGAGAGTCGGTGGCCAGCATGAACACCCCACAGCAAGCCAACGCAGATCAGATCGCCCTCTGGAACGACACCGCCGGGCGCGCCTGGGTGGAGACGCAGGAGACGCTCGACGCCGTGCTGTTGCCGTTCGAGGAGCAGCTCGTCGCGGCCGTCGCCAAGAGCAAGGCGCGGCGCGTGCTTGACGTCGGCTGCGGCACGGGCAGCACCACGCTCGCCATCGCGCGGCACGTCGGCAAGAACGGCACGGCCGTCGGAGTCGACATCTCGGAACCGATGATCGCGCTAGCGAAGCAGCGCGCCGAGGTCGAAAGCAGCCAGGCGCGCTTCATCGTGGCCGACGCGCAAACCTGCGCGTTCGACGCCGCGACCTTCGACATGGTCGTCTCGCGCTTCGGAATCATGTTCTTCGACGACGCGGTGCGCGCGTTCGCGAACTTGCGCCGTGCGACGGCGC
>JBBIJV010000139.1:0-9714 GCA_037445815.1 Rhodospirillaceae bacterium | reverse complement strand
GGCGATCGGCTTCTCCGCGAGCAAGCGCTCGCACTCCTCGCGCAGCCATTCGCGCCGCCCCAGCCGGTCGAGCTCCGCGTCGAGCCGCTCCCAGGCCGCGAGCAAATAGCGCACGTCGTCGAGCGCGTACTCGAGCGCCGCGGCCGGCAACGGCCGCCGGCTCCAATCCGTGCGCGCGTAGCTCTCGCCGATCTCGATGCCGAGCGTGCGCTTCAGCAGCGTCTCGAGGCCCGCTTGCGGCGGATAGCCCGTCAGCGCCGCGGCGACTTGCGTGTCGATGAGCCTCGGCGGCAGGCGGCCCGTGAGCTGAAAGATCACCTCGAGATCCTGCCGCGCGCTGTGCAGCACCCATGTGAACCCGGGGTCGAAGAGCCGCGCAAAAAGCGGTGCCGGATCGAGCTTCGCGAGGCAGTCGATGCACGCGACCTGCTCGGCCGTGGCCACTTGGATCAGGCACAGCTGCGGGTAATACGTCTTCTCGCGCACGAATTCCGTGTCGACGGCGGCCACCGACGCGTGCTCGAGCGCCGCGACGAGCCGCGCGAGGCTCGCGTCGTCGTCGATCCAGCCGATTTCTTCCGTAGCCGCCACCAGCCGATCCTCGTTTCGCAGCCGCTTACGCTATCATCGCCCTTCGCAATAGCGGAAACGTCATAAGTGCTGCGCCTGATCTACGCTTTCGTCGACGTCATGCTGCATCGGCGGGGGCCGGACAGCCTGCCGTCGTCGTCGTTCTTGTTCTGGTGGCTCGTGGCCCTTTCGCTGGCCGTCGACTTCTTCATCCTCGGCTTGTTGCAGCGTCCCGGACGATGGTTTGCGGTGTCGGCGCTCATTTTCGGCCTCAACGTCTGGTTCGTCTGGGCGCTGTTGCGCACGTTCAACAAGCAGCCGCGGTTTCGTCAGACGATGACGGCCTTGCTCGGCGCGAACGTGATCTTGAGCCTCATGCAGGCGCCGCTCATGCCGCTGCTCAAGGACTCGGATCCGCAGGTGGAAGGCATCACGGTACCGTGGGCGTTGGCGCTCGTTGCGCTCGTCTGGGCGCTCGACATCAGCGCGTTCGTGTTCTCGCGCGCGCTCGAGCGGCCGTACTTGCTGTGCATCGCCATCGTCATCGGCTATGCGCTGCTGATCGAGAGTCTCAGGGTCACGCTGCTCCAGCCGGTGGCCTGATGCGCGTTCACATCTTGGGCGTCTGCGGCACCTTCATGGGCGGCATTGCCGCCATCGCGAAGGAGGCGGGTCACGACGTCTCCGGCGCGGATCAGAACGTGTATCCCCCGATGAGCACTCAGCTCGAAGCGCTAGGCATCGCGCTCGTCGACGGCTACGACGCTCCGGTCGACGCCGCCGTCGAGAGCGTCGTCGTGGGCAACGCGCTGTCGCGTGGGTTGCCGGTCGTCGAGGCGCTGCTCGACTCGGGGCGGCCCTATTCCTCGGGGCCCGAGTGGCTCGCCGACCACGTTCTGCGCGACAAGTGGGTACTCGCCGTGTCCGGCACGCACGGCAAGACCACGACGACGAGCATGCTCGCGTGGATCCTCGAGTACGCGGGCCTCGAGCCGGGATTTCTGATCGGCGGCGTGCCGGCCAACTTCGGCATCTCGGCTCGGCTCGGCAGCTCGAAGTATTTCGTCGTCGAAGCGGACGAGTACGACACTGCGTTCTTCGACAAGCGCGCGAAGTTCGTCCATTACCGGCCGCGCACGCTGATCGTGAACAACATCGAGTACGATCACGCCGACATCTACGCCGACGTCGAGGCGATCCTCTGGCAGTTCCATCAGCTGCTGCGCACGGTTCCCCGCAACGGCCTCGTCGTCGCGAACGGCAAGGACGCGAACATCGAGCGCCTGCTCGGACGCGGCGTCTGGACGCCGGTCGTCACGTTCAGCGCAGTCGATCGAGCCGCGCGTTGGTTCGGCGCCTACGATTCCGTCGGCGCCGAATCGCGCTTCAGCGTGTTCGAGCAAGGCGCCGCGCGCGGCGCGGGCCGCTGGGCGCTAGTCGGCCGGCACAATCTCGAGAACGCGCTGGCCGCGATCGCCGCAGCTGGCCACGTCGGCGTCGCCCCGGATACGGCGCTCGAGGCGCTCGCTCGCTTCGAAGGCGTCAAGCGTCGGCTCGAGCTGCGCGGCACGTTCTCGGGCATCGGCCTCTACGAGGACTTTGCGCATCATCCGACGGCGATCGCAACGACGCTCGAGGGCGTGAGAAGCCTAGCCCCGCGCGGGCGTATAGTCGCAGTCATGGAGCCGCGCTCGAACACCATGCGCATGGGCGTGCACCGCGATACGCTGCACGGCGCATTCGCGGCCGCCGATCGCGTGTTCGTGCTGGGGCCCAAGGATCTCGGCTGGGATCCGGCCGCCGCGCTGGCGCCGCTCGGGGCGCGCCTCACCGTCGCGCGAGACGTCGAGACGCTGCTCGAGCGACTGCTCGGCGAGCTCGCCTCCGGCGACCTCGTCGTGCTGATGTCGAACGGCAGTTTCCAAGGGCTCCCCGAGCGGCTCGAGCGTGCGCTCGCGGTGCGGGGCGCCGCGAGCTGAGTCGCGCGGTTCCTTCGGGCCATGCCAATGAGCGAGCTGCCGCTGTTTCCGCTGCAGACGGTGCTGTTTCCCGCGGGACGGCTCGCGCTGCGCGTGTTCGAGGCGCGCTATCTCGACATGGTCGCTCGCTGCCTGCGCGGCGAGAACCGCTTCGGCATCGTCGCGATTCGCCGAGGAGCGGAGGTCGGCTCCGCCACGCCGTACGACTACGGCACGAGCGCGACGATCGTCGATTGGCACCAGCAGCAGCCCGGCGTGCTGGGCCTAGTCGTGGAAGGCTGCGAGCCGTTTCGCCTGCACGCTGTGCGGCGCGAGCCGGACGGCTTGTACGTCGGCGAGGTCGAGTGGCTCGCCGCACCGCCCGCGGAGCGTCTGTCGGCGGTTCATGCGCCGCTCGCCGATCTGCTGCGGCGGCTCATGGAGCCGCTGCCGCTCTACCGCGGAACCGTGCCCTGCTTCGACGACGCCGCATGGGTCGGCGGACGGCTCGTCGAGTTGCTGCCGGTGGCGCTCGCGTTCAAGCAATCGCTGCTCGAGCTCGCCAATCCGCGGCAGCGGCTCGACCGGCTCGCGGCGGCGCTTGCCCCGCGCAAGGGCAGCGAGTGAGCGCTTCGGGCTCGTGCTACCCTTGCGCGCAAAAAAAGCTCTCGTCCGGTAGGTGTCGTGAAGAAATATATGTGTCTCATCTGCGGCTTCATCTACGACGAAGCCGAAGGCCGGCCCGAGGAAGGGATCCCGCCCGGCACGAAATGGGCCGACATACCGCTCTCGTGGCGCTGCCCCGATTGCGGCTCAGGCAAGGAAGACTTCGAGATGGTGGAGGTCTAGACCGCTTGGCGCGCTAGGCTAGCGCAGGCGTTCCACTTCGTGACCGCGGTTGCCGAGCAACTCGATCACGTTGCCGGGGCCGACGAGGTGCAGCGCTCCCACGACGACGAGATGGCGGCGGCCGTCGGCGAGCATTTGCTCGAGCGTCGGCACCCACGCGTCGTTGCGTTTCGTCACGAGCGTCTCGTAGAGGCCCGGAAACTCTGCGAAATCGTCGAGCAGCTCGGCGCTCAACGACTCGAGCTCGCCGGCGCGCCACGCGGCGACCATCTCGTCGAGCGCCGTCGCGGCTTCGTCGAGCTCCGATAGTGTTTGCTGGAGCATCGCCTGCTGCTGCCAGGAGGGCAGCGAGTCGAAGATGCCGATCTGAAACTCGAGCGTCTCGAGGCCCACGATCTCCTTGCCCGCGCTCTGCGACCGGCCGAGCACGTACTGCTCGAGTCCGCGCTCGGCTTGGAAGCCGAGCTTACGCATGCCGAGGTCGAGCAGGGTGATGGCCAGGAACCACGGCTCGAAGCGCTCGAGCGTGACCAAGTCGATGCCGAGCTCGCTCGCGTTCTCCTCCACGAGCCGATAGACGTCCCCGTCGACGACGTCGCGCAACACCAAGCCTTGGGGCAGCATCGCCGTCGTCAGAATCGCGCGCTGCTGCGCGGCTGCGTCGACGTCGTCGAGGTCGAGCTCCATGACGATGCGCTCGGCGCGCTCGATGAGCTCGTCCACGAACGGCGGCAGCGGATGGTCGCTCGGCCGCAAGACGTGCATCGAGCCGAGCAGCGTGACGTCGCCGCCGTCGACGCCCGTCACTCGCCACGCGGCCGGGTCGGCCGCCGCTTGCGCGGCCGGCAGCAAGAACGCGAGCAATGCCGTCCAGGCTCTGCTCATGTGCGCGCCGCGGCGGGTAGCCAGGTGACGTCGGTGTCGATGCGGCCGTCGTCGTGGAGCTCGAGCCAGCGCATGCCGGGCGGGCGGTCGTCCAGCGCGAAGAACTCGTTGCCCGGCAGGAATTGGGCGCACGTCGACGGCGTGCTCAAGAACCGCACGCCGTTGCGCATTCGATCGCCGGATTGGTGAACGTGGCCGCACACCACGCCGCGCACGTTCGGATGCGCGTCGACGATGCTCCAGAACGCCGGCGCGTCGCGCAGCGCGACGCCGTCGAGCCACCTGCTGCCCATCGGCAGCGGGTGATGGTGCATCGCGATCAGCACGTGTTGCCCCGCGTGCGCTGCGAGAGCCTGCTTGAGCCCCTGGAGCCGCGCGGGGCCGAGCCCGCCGGCGTCCTCGCCCGCGAGGAACGTCGAGAGCAGCACGACGGACCAGCGGCCCTTGCGCAGCTCGCCGCCGAGCTGAAAGGAGCCGCTCGTCAAGATCTCGCCCATGAGCTTCGGATCGTCGTGGTTGCCCGGAATCGAGTAGACGGGGATCTCGAGCGGCTCGAGCGCTCCGCGAAAGCGCGTGTACCCGGCGCGGCTCTCGTCTTGCACGATGTCGCCTGTCGCGAGGATGGCGTCGACGGGCCAGCGCGGATCGCGCTGCGCGTGCTCGAGCACGGCCAGGAACGTCGCGTAGGTCGTCACGCCGCGCATGCGGCTGTCCGCTGCCGCATGGAGGTGCGTGTCGGTGATCTGCAAGAGCGTCAGGCTCGAGTTCTTGCGCGTCATGAGTCGGCTGCCGCTCGACCGATCCAAAGGAGCCGATCATACGCAATTGCGCGCGAGGTCGCGGGGATTCCCTCACAGTGCGGGCGCTCAAGTTGCGCCCCCTGTATGCGCTAGGCGACAATTTGCGCTCGTTCTCACTCCACGCTCGAGCCGCCGAGGCCGGCCCTCCCGGCCACTGGCGAACATTCGGATCCGCAAACGCCATGGCACTGCGCAGCGACAACCCGACCGCCGGAGCGCGGCCTTCGCGCCGCCGGCTCGCGAATGCGATTCGCATGTTGTCCATGGACGCCGTCGAGGCCGCCAAGTCGGGCCATCCCGGCATGCCGATGGGCATGGCGGACATCGCCGAGGTGCTGTGGAACGATTACCTTCGTTTCAATCCCGCGAACGGCCGTTGGTACGACCGCGATCGCTTCGTGCTGTCGAACGGCCACGGCTCGATGTTGCTCTACTCGATCGCCTACTTGACGGGTTATGACATCCGTCTCGACGAGCTCAAGAATTTCCGTCAGCTCGGCTCGCGCGTGGCGGGCCACCCCGAGCGCGAGCTCTCGCTCGGAATCGAAACGACGACGGGGCCGCTCGGCCAGGGCCTCGCGAACGCCGTCGGCATGGCACTCGCCGAGAAGCATCTCGCGGCCGAGTTCAACCGCCCGGGCCTCGAGCTAGTCGATCACTACACGTACGTGTTCGTGGGCGACGGCTGCATGATGGAGGGCGTCTCGCACGAGGCGTGCTCGTTCGCGGGCACGCAGAAGCTCGGCAAGCTCGTCGCCTTCTACGACGACAACGGCATCTCGATCGACGGCGACACGCGCGGCTGGTTCACCGACGATACGCCGAAACGCTTCGAAGCCTACGGCTGGCACGTCGTGCCGAACGTCGACGGCCACGACCCCGAGGCCGTGCGACGCGCCATCGACGCGGCGCGCGCAGAGAAAGAGCGCCCGTCGCTGATCTGCTGCAAGACCATCATCGGCTACGGGGCGCCGAACGTGCAGGGCACGTCGGCCACGCACGGGGCTGCGCTCGGCCCGGCCGAAGCCGCGGCTGCGCGCAAGAATCTGGGTTGGGATGAGCCGCCGTTCGTCATCCCGGCCGACGTTAAGGCCGCATGGGACGCGCGCGCGCGCGGCGCGAAGCTCGAGGCGGAGTGGCAAGCGAAGCTCGAGGCCTATCGCGCGCGATATCCCGAGCTCGCGGCCGAATTCACGCGGCGCATGAAGTGCGAGCTGCCCCAAGGGTGGCGGTCGCACGCGGCCAAGGGCGTCGAGACGATCGCTGCGGCCCGCAAGTCGATGGCGACGCGCAAGGCATCGCAAGCCGCCCTCGAAGCGTTCGCGCCGGCGTTGCCCGAGCTCGTCGGCGGGTCGGCCGACTTGACGGGCTCGAACAACACTCTGCACAGGTATTCGAAGCCGCTGACGCCGGCCGAGCCGGCCGGCAACTATCTCTTCTACGGCGTCCGCGAGTTCGGCATGGCGGCCATGATGAACGGAATGGCGGCGCACGGCGGCGTGATCCCGTACGGCGGCACGTTCCTCGTCTTCTCGGACTACGCGCGCAACGCATTGCGCATGGCCGCGCTGATCGGCTTGCGCAGCATCTTCGTGCTGACGCACGACTCGATCGGTCTCGGCGAGGACGGCCCCACGCACCAGCCGGTCGAGCACTTGGGCAGCTTGCGCTTGATGCCGAACATGGAGCTCTGGCGACCCTGCGACTCGGTCGAGACGGCCGTCGCATGGGCGGCCGCGATCGAGCGGCGGAACGGTCCCACCTGCCTCGTGCTGACGCGTCAGGACTTACCCTTCGTCGAGCGCACGCCGGAGCAGATCGAAGCCGTTTCGCGCGGCGCATACATCGTCTCGAGCAGCAGCGAGACGCCCGCGATTACGCTGATCGGGACCGGGTCCGAGGTGCAGCTCGCCCTCGGCGCGGCGCGCGAGCTCGAGCGCCAGGGCATCGCCGCGCGCGCCGTGTCGATGCCGTGCACGCAAGTCTTCGACGGCCAGCCAGCTGATTATCGGGACCACGTGCTGCCGCCGAACGGCGCGCGGCTCGTCGTCGAGGCCGGCGCCACGGGCGGCTGGTGGCGCTACGCCGGCTCGCGCGGCGCCGTGCTTGGATTGGATCGCTTCGGTGAATCGGCGCCGGCGAAGCCGTTGTTCGAGCACTTCGGTTTCTCCGTAGAAGCCGTAGTCGCGGCCGCCAAACGCCTGCTATAGGTTTGTTTCGTTCTCGCCTGGCCTGCCAAAGGGAGCCACCATGCCCGTCAAAGTCGCTATCAACGGTTACGGCCGCATCGGCCGCAACATCCTGCGCGCGCTCTACGAGAGCAAGCGCACCCGAGAAATCCAGGTCGTCGCCGTCAACGATCTCGGCGATGCCAAGACGAATGCGCACCTGACGCGCTACGACACGGCGCACGGGCCGTTCCCGCTGCGCGTCGGCGTCGACGGCGACTCGCTCGTCGTCGGCGAGGACCGCATCAAGGTCTGCGCCGAGCGCGATCCCACGAAGCTGCCCTGGGGGCAGCTCGGCGTCGACATCGTTCTCGAGTGCACGGGTCTCTTCACGAGCAAGGAGAAGGCCTCGGCACACCTGAAGGCCGGAGCGAAGAAGGTCGTCATCTCGGCGCCGGGGGGCAAGGACGTCGACGCGACGATCGTCTACGGCGTCAACGAGAAGACGCTGAAGGCGAGCCACACGGTGATCTCGAACGCGTCTTGCACGACGAACTGCCTGGCGCCGCTCGCGAAGGTGCTGAACGACAGCGTCGGCATCGTGCGCGGCATCATGACCACCGTGCACGCGTACACCAACGATCAAGTGCTCACCGACGTGTACCACAGCGACTTGCGCCGGGCGCGATCGGCCACGCAGAACATGATCCCGACGAAGACCGGGGCGGCCGCCGCCGTGGGCCTCGTGCTGCCCGAGCTCGACGGCAAGCTCGACGGCTTCGCCGTGCGCGTGCCGACGATCAACGTCTCGCTCGTCGACCTCACGTTCGAGGCCGGCCGCGCGACGACGGCGCAGGAGATCGACGCAGCCGTGAAGAAGGCGAGCCAGGGAGCGCTCAAGGGTATCCTTGCCTACGTCGACGAGCCGCTCGTCTCGAGCGACTTCAACCACAATCCCGCCTCGTCGCTCTACGACTCGAGCCTGACGAAGGTCATCGAGGGCAAGCTCGTCAAGGCCTGCGCTTGGTACGACAACGAGTGGGGCTTCTCGAACCGGATGCTCGACACGACGCTCGCGTTCGCCGCCGCGAAGTGAAGCCGCCATGGCGCTCTCAGTCGTTCGGATGACGGATCTCGACCTCAAGGGCAAGCGCGTGCTGATCCGCGAGGACCTGAACGTCCCGGTCAAGGACGGCAAGGTCACGAGCACGGCGCGTATCGAGGCCGCGCTGCCGACGCTGCGTCTGGCGCTCGACGCGGGCGCGCGCGTCATGGTCATGTCGCATCTCGGCCGGCCAAAAGAGGGCAAGCCGGACGCCGAGAGCTCTCTCGCGCCGGTCGCCGCGAAGCTCGGCGAGCTGCTCGGCCGCAAAGTGCCGCTCGCGAAGAATTGGCTCGACGGCGTCGACGTGGGGCCCGGCGAGCTCGTGCTCTGCGAGAACGTGCGCTTCAACGTCGGCGAGAAAGCTGACGATGAGGCGCTCAGCGTACGCATGGCCGCGCTCTGCGACGTGTTCGTCATGGACGCGTTCGGCACCGCGCACCGCGCGCAGGCGAGCACGAACGGCGTCGCGCGCTTCGCGCCCGTCGCCTGCGCCGGCCCACTGCTCGTCGCCGAGCTCGAGGCGCTCGGCCGCGCGCTCGAGAGCCCTAAGCGGCCGCTCATGGCCATCATCGGCGGCTCGAAGGTCTCGACCAAGATCGAAGTGCTCCAGTCGCTGTCGACGAAGGTCGACGAGCTGATCTTGGGGGGCGGCATAGCGAACACGATTCTCGCGGCGTCGGGCCTTTCCGTCGGCAAGTCGCTCCACGAGAAAGACATGCTCGAGTTCTCGGCGAAGCTTCTTCGCGGCGAGTTCGGCAAAGCGAAGATCCCGCTGCCGACGGACGTCGTCGTGGCCAAGAGCCTCGACGCCGGCGTCAAGGGCCGCGTCAGAAACGTCCGCGACGTCGCCGACGACGAGATGATCCTCGACATCGGGCCGGAGACCGCGGCGCTCTACGCCGAGCGCCTCGCGCGCGCCGGCACGATCGTCTGGAACGGCCCGCTCGGCGTGTTCGAGAACCCCGAGTTCGCAGACGGCACGCGCCGCGTGGCCGAAGCCATCGCGGCCAGCAACGCGTTCTCGATCGCCGGCGGCGGCGACACGCTGGCGGCGATCGAGCAGTTCGGCGTCGGCGATCGAATTTCGTACATTTCCACGGGCGGCGGCGCGTTCCTCGAGTTCCTCGAGGGCAAGAAGCTGCCGGCCGTCGCGACCTTGGAGCGCCGAGCGGCCGGGGGTTGAACGTGGCGCAGGCGAGGCCCGCGCGGCGGCTGCTGACGCAAGCCTTTTCCGAAGCATTGAACGCGGCGGCGCCGGCCGCATGCCTGCCGCGCGCGCTCGAGGGCTTGCCGCGCCGGCCCGCGCTTGTGCTCGGCACGGGCAAAGCCGCCGCGTCCATGGCGGCCGCGTTCCACGCGCACTGGGGCGCGCCTGTGCG
>JBBIJV010000138.1:0-9926 GCA_037445815.1 Rhodospirillaceae bacterium | reverse complement strand
GCCTTCCGCGGGACGCGCGATGGGCGGGCCGTCGGCAATCACCACGAAGCCGTGCGACGCAATCTCGCTCAAGTACTCGGGGAACATGAGACCGTTCTTCGCGCAGCCGCCTTCGCCCCAGACGAGGACGGGATGCTCCTCCATCGTGAGCTCACGCGGCCGATAGATCGTGTGCGTCGAAAGTCCCGCATCGTGCTCGACGACGATTGCAAACGGACCCGTCGGCGGCAGGCCGGTTTGTGGAACGTCGACCACGGCGAGCCTCGTGATCGCGCCCGCTGTCTGCGTCTGACCGACAGCGGGCCCGGCAAGGAGCGTTACGCCTAGACACTGCGCGAGCGTGAACCAACGAATCGATGCTTTCATTTGCGACTCCCCCGAGCTCATCGATCATTATCGATCGCGCGCGTCAGCTCGCGCGCGATCAGCCATTCGTGCAGGCGCCCCGTCCACGCGCCACGTGGTGGCCGCGCTTCGTCACGGCGAGGCTGCCGCCGCCCGCGTAGAGGAAGGTCGGCCTGCCCGCGCACGGGCGCCACGTGGCACAGCGCGGCGGCGCAGACGACCAGTGATGCCAAGAGAGCCCGCATCATTTCGTCCCGACGGGGCGCGCGGAGACGCGGTCGAAGAAATCGAAGATCGCGGGCCAGACCATCGGCACCATGCTCCCGTGGTTGCCGTCGACCTCGAGATACTCGAAATCGAAGCCGCCGGCGCGCATGAACTCGGCGAGCGCGCGGCTGCCCGCGAGAGACGGCGTGGCGCCCGTGCCTTCCGTCACGAAGATCGGCAGGGCCCGGATCCGGTCGAACGGATACGACTCCTTGTCCATGAAGGGCCCGGACATCGGCGCGACCGCGCGCCAGCGTTCCGGATAGCGCGCCGCCAGATGCCAGGCTCCGCCGCTGCCCATCGAATGGCCGGCCAGGAACGTTCGCGACCGGTCGGCGCCGTACTCCTCGGTTACGATCTCAAGCACGGTGATGACCTCGAGCTCGCTCAAGTCGAGCTCGCGGCGGCGTTCCGGCGTGACGGCGGCGCGCTGCGCGGCCGCGGCCGCCGATTCGCCGAATACGGCCGGCAACCTGAGCGGATTGCCGTAGGCGCCGAGCGGCGTGAAGCCGAGCGGCGAGACGACGATGTAGCCGTGCTGCTCGGCGAGCTTGCCGAGCAGGCCGTCGGCCATGTCCATGTAGCTACTCTCGTCCGCGCCGGCGCCGTGCAGGAACAACAGGATTGGCAGCGAGCGCTCGCCGTCCCAGGCGCTCGGTACGTAGATCCGATACGGCAGCTCGGCGCCTGTCGGCGCGAACACGTAGCGGCGGTGCTGGTCGCCGGTCGGCGGGGTTTCCGCGGAGACGGCGCCGGCGACGCTCAGCCAGACGATCATCGGGCCGATCAAGCAGCGTCGCATCGACGTCTTCCTCCTCACGTTGCGCGCCGGGTCAGTCGGTAGAGCAGCACGATCAGGCCGAGCGTCAGCATATCCGCGACGGCCACCATGTAGAAACCGGCGGCGAACGAACCCGTCGTGTCGCGCAAGATCCCGAGCATCTGCGGGCCGAAGTAGCCGAACAGGCCCGCGCCGAGGCTGACGATGCCCATCGCGTTGCCCGTCTCGTGCCGCGGCATCAACGTGCCCGCAAGACCGTAGAGCTGATTCGCCGCGGAAAAGCCGACGCCGATGACGACGGCCGTCGCGACGCGGAACAGGAGCTCGTTCTCGACGGCCAACGACGCCGACGCCACGGCGAGCACCGTGACGATGGCGCCGATCACGACGAGCTTGTCGTATCGGTCGGCGAGCGTTCCGATGACGAGATTCAGCACGATCGCCGCGATGTAGCCCGTGCTGATGATGAAGCCCGCGGCCCGCGCGTCGAGGCCGTAGACCGAATCGGCCACGCTCGGAACGAAATACGTCACCGTGAATTGGCCGAAGCCGCCGAGACCGACGATGAGCGCGAGCAGCCAGACGACCGGCGAGCGAAACGCGCTGCGCGTGGCCGCCACGCCGGCTGCCGGCGCTGTAACGCGCGCGGATTCCGGCTCGGCCGTGGCACGGTAGAACAGGAAGAACACGGCGGCGCCGAACAACGCCATCGCGGCATAGCCCAAGATCGCCGTGCGCCAGCCGAGCTCGCCGACGAGCGCGCCGCCGAGCGGCGCGCCGATCACCGAAGCCATCGCCGAAGTTGCGCCGAGCACGCCCATCGTCCGGCCGCGCAGCTGCGGCGGCGCCGTCATCGCGACGGCGATCAGCACGCTGACGAACGCGAAGCGATAACCGAAGATCGTGAGACCCCGGAACGCGACGGCCGACTCGAAACTCCACGCGCGCGCGAGCAGCAGGCTGCCGACGGCGACGCCCACGAGCCCTGCGGCGAGCACGCGCTTCTCGCCGAAGCGCTTGGCCGTTAGCCCGGCGGGCACGCTGAGCAGCAACGCGAGCAAACCGTACAGGCCCGTGAAAAAACCGAGCTGCGTGAAGCTCATGCCGACGTCGACCTGGATCGACGGCAGAAGGGGCGAGAATCCGAGGTTCGAGAGCTGCAGCGAAAACATCGCGACGAGCGTGACGCCGAACGGCAGCAACCAAACCGCGCGCGAGGAAGCGTCCGAGGAGATCGTGCTCATTCGAGCACGCGCTCTTCGAGGAAAGCCGCGACGGCTTTGCGCGCAGCCGCAGGGTCCCAGGCCAGCGCGTCGACGACGTCGGCTTCGACACGCAGCACTGGGATGCCGGCGCGCTCGAGCGCGCGCTCGATGAAGAACCGGCCCATCGCCGACGGCTTCATGCTCTTGGGGTGCAGCACGAGCGCCGCATCGATGCGATGCTCGAGCGCTTGCGCGACGGTCCATTCGGCTGCCCACGGCGGGTTGTGCAGGAATTCGTTGAAGGTAGCCGTTCGGCTCGCGAGCGCGGCGAGCGGATCGTCGAGCCCATACCGAATGTAGGCGTCGGGGCCAAACGCCAGATACATCGACCACACGAACACGGCGCCATGCGACTTCTCGAACGCGCTATAGAAATCTGTGTCGTGCCAGAGCCCGGCGCCGACCCACATGAGGCGCGCCTTTTCGTTCTCGCACACGCGGCGACGCCCGAGTCGACGCGCGCGCAGCTCGTCGTGGAAATGCTGCGCGTGCGCGATGGCCCAGTCGGTGCCGCGCACCCATTGCGTGGCCATGACGTTCGCGATCTGCTCGGTCATGCGGACGGGCGTCACGGGCGCAGAGGCGATGAGCTTGCGGGCGGCGTCGAAGATCTCCTCCTGGCGATTCACGCGCTCGAGCCGCTCACGCAGCGCCGCGCGGTCGAGGCGCCGCTCGCCGATCGACTCGAGCTTCTCGATCAGGCGCTCGAGGGACCCTGCGACGAAATCGAGCCGATGTGGCTCGATGAGCTCGCGCCACCGATGCCGTGTGAGCTCCCACCACTTGGGCGGCAGCTCGCTCGCGGCGGGATGCTCGATCTCGTAGAGCTCGGCGCCGAAGGCGTCGGCCCAGAGCGAGAAGACGCGGTGAATGCAGTCGCACGTCAGGCGCGCACAGAGCAGGCGCGGCGTAGGCAAGCCGCCCCACGGAGCGTCGCCGGCCTTCGGGTAGCGCGTCGTCGCGAGCCCGAGGCTGCAGTAGCGGCACAGCGGGCCGGGAATACCGTCCGCCGCCATGGCCGAAAGAAACGCCGGCGCCTGACGCTTCGCGGCTACGATCGACGACCACCATTGGTTGCTGACGGCCGGAATATCGGTGAGATCGAACAGTTCGAACGGCACGTCGGCTTGAATCAGAGCGTACGGGCGGCGTTCGTCGAAGACGCGCCGGCGAAGCTCGCCAAACCATTGCTTCTGGAACGCGGCGGCCGCGAGCGTCGATTCGAACTGCTTAGTAGACACGGGCGGCCTCCCGGCGAGCTCGAGCGTCATCGAGCAGCGATTGGATGCGCCCTCGATCCGACGGCGTTAGGCTGCCGGCGGGATCGCCGTGCACGACGGCGTGCGGCACCGCGTGCCGAGCGAGCAGCTCGCGGTAGCGCGGATAGTCCCAACCGAAGCTCGCATCGTCGGGCGGCAAAGAGATCACGACGGCATCGGCGGAGACCAGCGCCGCGTCGAGCCGCTGCATGAGCGCGCCGACGGGCAGCCGCGCGTCGATCACTCGCTCGTAATGCGCGGCGAGC
This sequence comes from Rhodospirillaceae bacterium, assembly GCA_037445815.1. Lineage (GTDB taxonomy): Bacteria > Pseudomonadota > Gammaproteobacteria > Steroidobacterales > Rariloculaceae > FEN-1219. The sequence goes on along the minus strand of JBBIJV010000138.1, from coordinate 5,743 downwards.
GCAGCGAAAGGATCGCCGGATGAGTCGATGTCCGTTTCCGTGCCGCACGCGCCGAACGGGCTCAGCTCGGCAACGACGACGGCGCCTTCCGCCTCGATCGCCGCATGCAGCGCAGCCCCGTCGACCGGCTCGCCGGCCACGAGCACGCGCGGCGCTTCGAGAGGCGCTCGATGCGCGAGCGAATCGGCGGCCGCGTCGGCGAGCGCGGCATAGCGCTCGGGCTCGAGCTGCAAGAATGCGCCGAGCGACGGCAACGCGTCGACGCCGCTCAAGCGCGGCGCTCCGGCGCGCAGCGCTTGGACACGCCGCGCCGCGGTGCGCGCGCGATTTGCACTCGCGACAGCGCCGCGCAGCTCGTCGTCTCCGCGCGGCTGCCCCGCGAGCGAGGCGAGATCGGCGTACAACGACCGCGCTCTGTCCGCGTTGTACGCCCGCGCATCGGGCGAGTCGGCGTGCAGCAAGTCGAACAGCAGCACGGGTGGAAGCTCGGCCGCCGTGCCGAGCCGCGCGAGCTCGCGCAAATAGAGAAAGCATTTGTAGTCGGGATCGGAGCTGCGCGGCAGCACCACGGCGGCGACGCCGGCCAAGCGGCCCGTGAGCCCGGCGTCGACGAGCTGGCGCAGCCGATTCGGAAAAAGATCCGGCTCGAGGACGCCGTGCGCGGTCGGAGTCGGCGCGTTGCGGCCGCGAGCGAAGATGGGCGCCAAACCCGCGGCGCGCACGAGCTCGACGGGAACCGACGGCCATGAGACGACGACCGTCCGGCCGTCGCTTGCCACATCGCGGCCGAGCGCCCAAAACGGCTGTTCGAAACCGGCGCGGAGCTCGTCGATGGCGCCGAGGCTCATGACGGTGCCTCAGATGTTCCCCGCGGCGCGCAGCCGCTCGATCTTCTCCGCGCTGTAGCCGAGCCATTCGCCGAAGACCAGCGCGTTGTCTTGGCCCAGCGCCGGCGCGGGCCGCAACGGCTCCGCAGCGGCACCCAAGAAGCGAATCGGCACGCCGGGACCGATCAAGTCCGCGACGCGGCCCAGCTCCGGATGCTCGAGTGGCACGGTCTCGCCGCGGGCGAGCACGCGCGGATCGCGCACGGCCTCGGCCGGTGCGCGCACGGGCGCCGCCGGCACGCCATTGCGCTCGAACAGCACCGCGAGCTCAGCGGCGGGACGGTTGCGCGTGAAGCTCTCGATGTGGCCGTTGATGGCGTCTTTGTTCGCGACGCGCGCGTCGCGCGTGGCAAACCGCGTATCGCGCTCGAGCTCGGGACGCCCGATGGCTTGAAAGACGCCGCGCGCGAACTGGTCCGTCGGCGCGCAGATCGCGAGATAGCCGTCGGCCGCCTCGTAAACGCCGAACGGCGTGAGCCGCGGCACCATACGCCCCGTGCGCTGCGGCACACCGCACGATTCGAGCAAATCGAACGGCTCCGCCGCCACGAGCGAAGTCAGCACGCCGAGCATCGAGACGTCGACGTGGCGGCCGACGCCGGTTGCGTCGCGCTGCCGCAGCGCCGCGAGAATGCCGACGACGGCAAAAACGGGCGCGCAGAGATCCGCAAACGGAACGCCGACTCGAACCGGCGGCTCGTCCGGTGCGCCCGACGTCATCATCAGGCCGCTCAGCGCCTGAATGATGCTGTCCATCGCTTTGCCGGTTCCCGTCGCCGCGTTGTCTCTGCCGTATCCCGAGATCGAGCAGTAGACGATGCGCGGATTGCGCTGGCGCGCGAAGTCGTAGCCGATACCCAAGCGCTCGAGCGTTCCGGGGGCGAAGTTCTCGACGACGACGTCCGTTTGGCTAACGAGGTCGGCGAATATCTCGCGCGATTCCGGCTGCTTCAGATTCAACGTGATCGCGTACTTGCCGCGTAGGCGATTCAGAGCGGCGGCCGACACGTCGTCCGGCGCCGAGCGGCCGAGCGAGACGCCGTTGCGCCCGATGAACGGGGCGTTCTCGCGGCAATGGTCCGGAGACGCAGGGTTCTCGATCTTGATGACGCGGGCTCCCAAGCCCGCCAACAGGAAGCTTGCGTACGGCCCCGCCAGCGCCAGCGTCAGGTCGAGCACCGTCAAGCCGGCCAACGGCCCGGACTCTGCGCTTTCTACGGATTTGCGGCTCATACCTTCGGTGACCGCAGTGTACTGAGCCGACGAGCTGCGGGCTAAGACGCCGGAGCAGGACGCGTTAGACGTGCCACGTCTTTCGGCGCGCCGACAGAGCGACCTGCGAGGTCGACGAGCTCGCGCACGAGCTGCGAGCCGTTGCCAACCTTCCACGCGGCGAGAATTGATACCGTCGGAACGGGCCCGCAGTCGAGCGGGCGAAACGTGACCCCGGGTGGAAGCAACGCGCTGATCGAGTCGGGCAGCAACGCGAAGCCGAGCCCTTCCTGAACGAGCTTGAGGTGACCGAGCACGTTGTCGGCTCGCGACACTGCGTGCATGCGAATTCGCGCCTCTCGATACAACTTGGCCGCCGCATCGTGCAGCGCGGGCGACAGACGGCGCTCTATCGCGATGCACGGCAGGTCGTGGAGGCTCTTGACCGGGATCGACTTGCGCCGAGCGAGCGGGTGATGCGACGGCAGCACGAGCACGATCTGCTCGCGCAGCAACTCGACGGCTTCGAGGCCGTCCGCCTCGAGCGGCCCGCGCACGAACGCCAAATCGAGGACGCCGGACTCGAGGCCCGCGACCGGTTCGACGGCGTATTTGCTGTGCAGCACCAGGCGCAGATCGGGTAGGTGCTTGGCCACGAGCGGCCGCAGCGCGGGCAGGATGCGTACGTCGGCCGACGGGAACGTGCCGACCGCGAGTTCGCCCGCGCGTCCGTCGGCGGCTTGCTTCGCGAGCCGGCCGGCGTGCTCCACGCGCGCGAGGATGTCCTTGGCCTGCTGCAGGAAGATGCGTCCCGCGTGCGTCAGCGACACGTGTTGCCGGCTGCGGTCGAGCAGCTTTGCGCCGACCGATTTCTCGAGCTGCCGGATCTGCTGGCTCAGCGAGGGTTGAGCCGTGCGCAGTCGACCCGCGGCCCGTGTGAAGCTCAGCTCTTCGGCGACGGCCACGAAGTAACGAAGGTGCCTAAGTTCCACGGTTGCGGACGTCGCGCTTCATGATTGAAGTCTCTCCCGGGGGGCACGCCCATTCAATGCGGGTGTCCCGACGTCGTCAACCGCTGGCATGCCTATTGCGCCGAGCGGCCATAGACAAAGGCATGCAAGCGACCTCGCCGTGAAAAGCAGTCTCGCACGTGGCGCGAAGGCTTTGGTTCATCCCGCTCGCGTGCGTGGCGGCGGGCGTTGCTCCGCTAGCGATGAGCCGGTGAAACCATGGTTGACATTGACGGTCCCTAGTCGATGCCCAACCTATCCAACGATAGCGCCGGGCTCGACAAACGATTGTGAGTAGGAACGACTGTTCGAATCTCGCGCAACGGCACATGCCATGTGAGGCCCGAACTCCGAACTATTAAGTCGGAGTCGTCAAGCTCGTAGGTCGTCGACCAGTGCAGCCATGCCATCAAGATCGCGCCGGGAGTCCCCGACATTGCGAGGTGCGACCAAGAGGTAGCGGAAGAACTTGACGCCATGAAGATGGTCACTGCAGGAAGCGCACCAACGACCACGACGGTGAGCCAAATGTCGACTTTGGAACGAAACCCGACTGAGCTCATGCGCTAACGTCTCCAGGGCGTATAACGCTCGGGTTCGGTGGCGGCGCGTGAGCGGCGCCCGCTGCAACCGCTTAGGCGACTCCACGCTCATTCTGAGTCGCCAGATGCTGACAGCGCACCATGATCAATGGCGTCCTGGAGGCGGCGTACATCCTCAAGAATCTGCATGAAGCGCCGGCCGAGCGGAGTCAACCGATACTCCACCTCGACAGGCGGTTTCTCACCGAAAACCGTTCGCTTCAGGATCCCGAAGCGAGTCATCTTGCGCAGCCGCTCGTTCATCACCTTCGAGGACAGACCGGGGCACGCTCGAAGAAACGCACTGGGGCGGCGGTGATCTTCGGCGCACAGTTGAAGGAGGCGCACCGACCATTTGCATCCGATGATGCTCTCGACCATCGACGCCACAGGGATTGGGTGCTGGTCGCTCGACTCACGGTTGTCGCGCTTCATGGTCTGGGTGGTCGTCCTGAACCATATCTCGTAACTACCTTACCGAAAAGTGCCTTCCTGACTCGGTCCAGCATCTCTCGTAGAGTTGCTGACGACAAGGCGTGGACCGGCGCCTCGAACCCAACCAGATAGAAGAAGACAACCCATGCGTGAACCAACCACGATTCCCGGATACAGCTACGGAACCAGTGCGGTGACCCGTTCGCCCGTGACACTCGCAGACTTCGAGCTGATGAAGAAGAGCGTCCTTTTCGGCGACGAAGACGTCAAGTATCTGCGCCTTTCCTACGAAGTCGTGAAGGACCAGGTCGAGGCCATCCTCGATGTCTGGTACGGGTTCGTCGGATCTACCCCGCACCTGCTCGCATCGTTTACGGGTAAGAGCGACGGCAAGCCGCTCGGTGACTACCTCGACGCTGTCCGCAAACGCTTCGGCCAGTGGATCCTCGATACGGCTCGGGCCGAGTACGGTCAGAACTGGCTCGACTACCAGCACGAGATCGGCCTCCGCCACCACCGCACGAAGAAGAACCGCACCGACGGTGCAGCATCGACCGGGATAGTACCGTTCCGCGACCTGTTCCTTCTGGTCTTCCCGGTGACGTTCACACTCAAGCCGTTCCTCGCGAAGAAGGGTCACTCCGCCGAGGATGTCGAGAAAATGTACGCTGCGTGGGTCAAGTCGTGCCTCTTGCAGATGACCTTGTGGAGCCACCCGTACGTTAGGGACGGGGACTTCTGATGGAGCCGAGACCCGCCCCCGAATGGCTGACCACGACGTGGTTTAACACTCCGGAGGCCCTCGATCTGGAACGCCTCCGGGGGCGGGTCGTGGTTCTGCACGCCTTCCAGATGCTCTGCCCCGGATGCGTAGCGCACGGCATTCCACAGGCACAACGTGTCGCGGAGATCTTCAAAAGCGAACCGCTAACGGTCATCGGCCTGCACACCGTATTCGAGCACCACGAAGCGATGGGGCTCGCGTCGTTGCGCGCGTTCCTGCACGAGTACCGCGTGCGATTCCCTATCGCCGTCGACGCTCCCGGGCCGGATGGCGACCCGATACCCCGCACGATGCGCGCGTATAGGATGCAGGGAACTCCAACGACGCTTCTGATCGATGCCCACGGCCGGCTACGACGACAGTTCTTCGGCGTGCATGACGACCTGCTCCTCGGAGCAGAGATCGGAATATTGTTGGCCGAAGCATCCCGACCGGACACCATGCCCGCAAGGATTGTCCCGGCGTCAGACCGATGCGCCGACGGTCGTTGCGGTGTCGAATAGAGAGGACGCCCGGGTTTGTTCAAGCATCGGGGCTCCTTTGGTCAACTGGAGATCGGTGACATCAACCGTTTCCCGAGCGCCGGCGACTTCGTCTCCTATTGCCGCTTGGTCGACAGCAAAAGGACCAGCAACAACAAGAAGAAGGGCGAGGGTAACCGTAAGAACGGCAATCCTTACCTCGCCTGGGCGTTCATGGAGGCGGCGCAGTTCGCGCTGCGCTATATGCCCGAAGCCAAGCGCTTCTACGAACGCAAACGACGGCAGCGCCATAGAATGCTCGCCAAGAAGGCGCTTGCGCACAAGATCGCACGCGCCTGTTATCGAATGTTGC
>JBBIJV010000137.1:0-10036 GCA_037445815.1 Rhodospirillaceae bacterium | reverse complement strand
GCGACCTTCGACGTCGAGCCGCGCGGCGCCTCATCGATGCATACACCTCCTCTGCGTATTACTGGACGTATCATCAGCGCGTTTGAACTTCCTATGCGCCGTTCCGGACCTGGGAGCCGTCGTGCGGGCGATCGAAGAAGAGCTTTCCGTCAACCAAAAAACCGGAATCATCGGCCTCCAACATCGCGATATGGATAATCTGGACTTCATCCAACACGGCGGCACCGAGAGATCGTATCCCACGGGCGTGCATAGGACCGGATACGTTTCGCGCGGAGACCACGCGGCACGGCGAAAGGAGCGGTGGGTGCCGGGAGGATCAAATGGTCGTAAAGCGCGAGTGCATCCGCGATGTCCGCGTGATGGACGAGCGCTTCTTTCTCGTTTGCAGCGACGCCGATTACTGCTATCGCGCGCGTATAGCGGGCTTTGAGGTGGTCTACTTGCCGGTGCCGATCTTGCACCGTTCCGGCGGCTTGACGCAGCGCCCTTCGGAAGAGCAGCTCGAACGCGTGCTTCGAGATATCAAAACCTACAAACAAAAGTGGGTTAACGGGGGTTAACGGTGCCCTGTTCGACGAGCTGGGCAGTGCCAAATTCCCGCGCCGACTACCCGCCACCTTGCGAGCATGAGCGTTCGCGACTATATTCGCGAATATAGTCATGGCCACAAGCGTACACCTACCGAAAGAGCTCCTGGACGCCGTCGACCGCAAAGCTCGGGCGCTGCGCATCAGCCGCAACCAGCTGATTGTCCGGGCGCTCGAGCGGGAAATCAGCGCCGGCTCGGAATGGTCGCCGGGCTTCTCCGAGCGCCTGACCGAACGAGATCCCGATACGGCGCGCGACGTGGATGAGCTGCTCGCCGGCGTCGTAGCCGCGCGGCGCTCGAAACGCGCAACCACGTTGTGAGATACGTGCTGGATACGAACGCCGTTTCCGCGCTCATGAAGGGCGAACCGGCTGCCGTGGAACGGCTGCTGTCGGTTCACCGCGAGGACGTTGCGATACCGCAACCGGTAATCGCCGAGATTGCCTACGGCATCGAGCGCTTGCCCCGTTCCAGGCGTCGCGAGCGGCTGCAAGAGCGGTTCGACCTCATTTGCGCCGAGCTCGCACGAGCCGCTTGGACGGACGCAGTCAGCGAACGCTTCGGCCACGTTAAGGCCACACTCGAGCGCCGGGGCCGGCGAATCGAGGACTTCGACGCTGCCATCGCCGCGCACGCGCTCGCGGAAGACGCCACGCTCGTCACCGCCAATCTCGCCGACATGAAGCGTGTGCCCGGTCTCAGAATCGACGATTGGGCCGCCCCATAAGGCGCCCCATCGTTCGGGCGCCGAGTAGCGCGATATGGCTGGCTCGGCCCGGCGCCTTCACGGACGTGGTGCTGCGGCATTTGCAGGCGCTTTGAGCCAAACCCGCCCTCCTCGCTTGACCGGCGCCCGGCAGCCGAGCTAACGTATTAACGCGCTAGTACGTTAGCGCGCTATTTCATTGATACAACGTCGGATTCCCATGAAAGCGAATCGAAGCCGATCGGCCCGCAACAGGGCGCGCGCAGAGCAAGGGCTCTATCGCGCCATTCTGAGCCTGCGTAACGAGGCCGAATGCGCACAGTTCTTCGCCGACTTGTGCACGCCGGCGGAGCTCGAAGCGCTCGTCGACCGCTGGGCCGTCGTGAAGTATCTTCAAGACGGCCTGCCCTACCGCAAGATTCACGACCTGACGGGCGTATCCGTCACGACGATCGGGCGCGTGGCGCGCTTTCTCGTCGCGGGTAACGGCGGCTATCAGACGGCGCTGAAGCGCCTGTCGCCGCTCTAGGGACGGAGATTGCCATGCGCATGACGACGGACTCGCGAATCAAGATCGCCGTGCAGAAATCGGGGCGGTTGACCGAGCACTCGCTCGAGCTATTGGTCCGCTGCGGGCTCAGCTATTCGCGCGGCAAAGACCAGCTCATTTGCTACGGCGAGAACATGCCCGTCGACGTGCTGCTCGTGCGCGACGACGACATCCCGCGACTCGTGCAGGAAGACATCTGCGATCTCGGCATCGTGGGGCTCAACATCATCGAGGAGCGGCGGCTCGAGTTGCGCGAGCAAGGCGAGACGGAGCTGTTCTCGGAGATCGGCCGCCTCGACTTCGGGCAGTGCCGCCTGTCGTTCGGCTTGCCGGCCGGCGTGCCGTACGGCGGCCCGGAGTCGCTGCAAGGCAAGCGCATCGCGACGACTTACCCGCGCGTGCTCAAGGATTTCTTGAAACGGCACGGCGTCGAAGCCCAAGTCGTCGCATTCTCCGGGGCCGTCGAGATCGCGCCGAGCCTCGGCAAGGCCGATCTCATCTGCGATCTCGTCTCGAGCGGCGCCACGTTGCGGGCGCACCAGCTCTACGAGGCCGCCACGATTCTCGAGAGCCGCGCCGCGCTGATCCAGACGCCGAAGGCGCTCGCGGGCGAAAAAGCCGAGTGGCTGCAGCGGCTGAAGCTGCGCATCCAGGGCGTGCTGCAGGTCAAGGAGAGCAAGTACATTATGCTGCACGCGCCGCGCTCGGCGTTGAAGGCGATCACGGCCCTGCTCCCCGGCAGCGAGTCGCCGACGATCATTCCGCTCGAAGGCCGCGACGACAAAGTCGCCGTGCACGCCGTGTGCCGCGAGAACGTGTTCTGGGAGACGCTCGAGCAGCTCAAGAAAGCCGGCGCGAGCTCGATGCTCGTGCTACCCGTCGAGAAGATGCTGTCGTAGAGGACTTGACGATGCAACTTCGAGACTGGCGAACATTGTCGCCGGCGGATCGCGCCGCGGTGTTGACGCGTCCCGCTTTGGCGAGCGACGCGACCCTCGCCCCGCGCGTTGCCGAGATCGTGGCCAAGGTTCGCGCCAAGGGCGACGCCGCGCTTCGCGAGCTCACGGCCGAGCTCGACCGCGTCGAGCTCGACGAGCTCGAGGCGGGTCCCGAGGAGTTCGCGGCCGCCGAAAGGAGCCTGAGCGCGGCGCAGCGCTCGGCCATCCACGCCGCCGCCGACAACATCGAGGCGTTTCATCGTCCGCAGCTGCCGCAGGCGTTTGCCGTCGAAACCGTCCCCGGCGTCCGCTGCGAGCGAGTGGTCCGCCCGGTCGAGCGCGTCGGTCTCTACGTTCCCGCCGGCAGCGCGCCGCTGCCGTCGACGGCGCTGATGCTCGGCATACCGGCGCGCATCGCCGGTTGCAAGACGCGAATCCTTTGCAGTCCCGTGCAGGCTTCGGGGCGCGTCGACTCGGCCGTGCTTTACGCGGCGCGCGTCGCCGGCGTGCAGCGCGTGTTCAAGCTCGGCGGTGCGCAAGCGATCGCCGCGATGGCGTACGGCACCAAGAGCGTGCCGAAAGTCGACAAGATCTTCGGCCCCGGCAACACATGGGTGACGGAAGCCAAAGCGCAAGTCGACCGCGACCCTGCGGGTGCGGCGCGCGACTTTCCGGCCGGGCCGTCCGAGGTGCTCGTGATCGCCGACGAGACGGCGAACCCGGCCTTCGTCGCCGCCGACCTGCTGTCGCAAGCCGAGCACGGCGCCGACTCTCAAGTGCTACTCGTCACGACGAGCGCGAAGCTCGGCAAAGCCGTCGTCGAGGCCGTCGCGGCGCAGAAAGCGCGGCTCAAGCGCGGCGCGCTCGTCGACGGTGCGCTCGCGCATTCCTGCGTCATCGTCGTCGGCGATTTGAAGACGGCGTTCGACATCTCGAACCGCTACGCGCCGGAGCACCTGATCCTGCAGATCGCAGAGCCGCGCGCCTGGCTCGCCAAGGTGCGAGCCGCGGGCTCAGTGTTTCTCGGGCCATGGACCCCGGAATCGGTCGGCGACTACTGCAGCGGCACGAATCACGTTCTACCGACGTACGGCTTCGCGCGGCGCTATTCCAGCCTCGGCGTGGCGGATTTCGTTAGGTCGATGACGGTTCAGGAGCTCACGTTCGAGGGATTGCGCGCGGTCGGGCCCGTCGCGACGACCCTCGCAGCGCTCGAGGGCCTCGACGCGCACGCGCGCGCCGTCGACGAGCGGCTCGAAGCCGGAGAACACCGATGAGCTCCGTGCTTGATCTCGCTCGGCCCGAGCTCCGCGCCATCGAGCCGTACGTGCCCGGCGCGTACGAGCCGGGATGCATCCGCTTGAACGCGAACGAATCGCCGTGGCGCGCGCCGGGCGACACGACCGAGCGCGGCCTGAACGTGTACCCGCCCCCGCGCCCGACAGTGCTCCAGGAGAAGCTGGCGGTCTATTACGGCATCGAGCAGCGCCAGATCCTCGTGACGCGCGGCAGCAGCGAGGCCATCGACGTGCTGATCCGCGGGTTCTGCGCGGCCGGCCGCGACAAGATCCTCGTCTGTCCGCCGACGTTCGACATGTACCGCCTCTACGCGGGCATTCAGAACGCACGTCTAGTGCGCGTGCCGCTCGACGCGGCGCGGGACTTCGCGCTCGACGTCGGCGGCGTGCTCGCGGCGCTCGATCCTGCCGTCAAGATCGTCTTCATCTGCTCGCCGAACAATCCGACGGGGCAGTCGATGGCGCGCGCCGACGTCGAGCGCATCTGCCGTGAGACGGCCGGCCGCGCGCTCGTCGTTATCGACGAGGCCTATCACGAGTTCGCCACGCACGGCGATTTCCTCGACTTGCGCGCGCGTTACGAGCACGTCGTGCTGCTGCGCACGCTGTCGAAGTTCGTGTCGCTGGCCGGCGTGCGCTGCGGGCTCGTGGTCGCGGCGCCGGAGCTCGTCGAGTTCCTGCAAGTCGTGCTGCCGCCGTACACGTTTCCGACGCCGTCGATCGAGCTCGTCGCACAGGCGCTGTCGCAAGACTCGCTGCGCGTGTCCGAGGAGCGCGTGCAGGTGCTGAAGCGCGAGCGGGACCGGCTCTCCGCGGCGCTGCGCGAAGTGCCGCAGGTCGTCCAGGTCTACCCGAGCGATGCGAACTTCGTCCTCGTGAAGGTGCGCGACGGCTTGGCGTTCCGGGAGGCGGCGCGCCGCGCGAACATTCTCGTACGGACGTTCGAGGACCCGCTGCTGGCGAACTGCGTGCGGATCACGGTCGGCCAGCCCGCCGACAACGATCTGCTGCTCAAGGCGGTCTCGGGCGCGGAGCAAGAAGGCCATGCGTAAGGTGCTGTTCGTCGATCGCGACGGGACGCTCGTCGAGAACCGCAAGAGCCTCGCGGAGCCGCTCGAGCAGCCGCTCGTCGCGGGCGTGATCCCGGCGCTCCTGAAGATACAAGCGGCCGGGTACGAGCTCGTCATCGTCACGAACCAGCCGGGCCTCGGCAGCCCCGAGCATCCGCGCGCGGAGCTCGAGCGCGTCGACGCGCGCCTGCACGCGCTTTTTGCGTCGCAGGGCATCCGTTTCGCCGCGAACTTCGTCTGCCCTCACCTGCCCGAGGCAAACTGCGCGTGCCGCAAGCCGGCCATCGGCCTCGTGCGCGACTACGTCAACGCGGCGCCGCTCGACAGAGAGCACTCGGCCGTCGTCGGCGACCGCGACACCGACGTCGAGCTCGCGCGCAACCTCGGCATCCAGGGCTTCAAGCTCGGCGCGCCGGGCACGGAGACGTGGGACACCGTCGCGCACCTGCTCGTCGACCGGCCGCGCACGGCCGCCGTGCACCGGCGCACGAAAGAGACCGACATTCGCGTCGAAGTCGACTTAGACCGCGAGGCGGAGCCCCGCGCGAAGACGGGGCTCGGCTTCTTCGACCACATGCTCGAGCAGCTCGGCAAGCACGGGGGCTTCGAGCTCGATGTGCGGTGCGCGGGCGACTTGCACATCGACGAGCACCACACGGTGGAGGACGTCGCGCTGGCGCTCGGCCAGGCGCTCAAGACGGCGCTCGGCGACAAGCGCGGCATCCGCCGCTACGGGTTCCTGCTGCCGATGGACGAGGCCGACGCCGAGGTCTCGATCGATCTCGGCGGGCGGCCGTTCCTCGTCTTCGAGGCAAAGTTCGGCCGCGAGGTCGTCGGCGACTTGCCGACCGAGCTCGTGCCGCACTTCTTCCGTTCGCTTGCCGAGACCCTCGGCGCGGCGATTCACGTGCGCGTGCGCGGCGAGAACACGCACCACATGGTCGAGGCCTCGTTCAAGGCCGTCGCGCGCGCGCTGCGCCAAGCCATCAAGCGCGAAGGCGACGCGCTGCCGACGACGAAGGGTCAGCTATGACGCCTACGCCCGTCATCATCCCGTCGTGCGGCTCGAATCTCGCGTCGCTCAAATTCGCGCTCGAGCGGCTCGGCGCCGACGTGCCGCTCACGGAGGACCCGGACCGGATCCGCGCCGCGAGCCACGTGATCCTGCCCGGCGTCGGCGCCGCGGCTCCGGGCATGGAGCGCCTCGCGGCCGCCGGGCTCGTCGACCTGATCCCGACGCTGACGCAACCCGTGCTCGGCATCTGCCTCGGCATGCAGCTCCTGTTCGCGAGCTCCGAGGAAGAGAAGACGCCCTGCCTCGGCGTCATCAACGACGAGGTGCGGCGCTTCCCGCCGAGCCCCGAGCTGCCCGTGCCGCAGATGGGCTGGAACGTGCTCGAGCCCGTCGGCGACTCCGCGCTGCTCGCGGGAGTTCCGCCCGGCGCTCACGCCTACTTCGTGCACAGCTACGCGGCGCCCGTCGGCCCGTACACGCGGGCCGTGACGACCTACGGCATCCCGTTCTCGGCCGTCGTCGAGCAGCGCAACTTCTTCGGCACGCAGTTCCACCCGGAACGCTCGTCGCGCGTGGGTGCGCAGATACTGGACAATTTTCTAAGAATAGCATTTTAGTCTGTTGATATTTAATGGAATTACTTCCGGCCATCGACCTGCGAAACGGGGTCTGCGTGCGACTCCTCAAAGGCGACTTCGAGCAGGAGACGCGCTATGGCGTCGATCCTGTCGCGCTCGCCGTGAAGTACCGCGAGCTCGGGGCGCGCCGCCTGCACGTCGTCGACCTCGACGGCGCCAAGCGCGGGGAGCCCGTGAACCTCGAGCTCATCCGGCGCATGCGCAATACGGCCCAAGTTTCCGTGCAGCTCGGCGGGGGCATCCGCACCCGTGCGAGCCTCGAGCAGGCGCTCGAGGTGGCCGAGCGCGTCGTCGTCGGCAGCCTTGCCGTCGGCGAGCCCGAGCTCGTGGCCGGCTGGCTCGCCGAGATCGGCCCGGAACGGCTCACGCTGGCGCTCGACGTGCGCCTCGCGAGCGACGGCACGCCGACCGTCGCCACGCACGGCTGGACGCGCGCATCGTCGTTGACGCTGGCGGCTGCCGTCGAGCGTTTCGCCGCGGCCGGCCTCCGCCACGTGCTCTGTACCGACATCGACCGCGATGGGGCGCTCGCGGGCCCGAACGTGGCCCTCTATCGCGACTGCGTGGCGCGCTGGCCCGATATCGAGTTTCAAGCGTCGGGCGGCGTGCGCGACGCTGCGGACTTGTTCGCGCTCGCGGCGGCCGGCGTCGCGGCCACGGTGTCCGGCAAAGCGTTGCTCGAGGGCCGGCTCAAACCCGAGGAGATCAAGCCATTCTTACCCGGCGCATAATCCCCTGCCTCGACGTGCGCGACGGCGTCGTCGTCAAAGGCGTGCGGTTCCGCGACCACCGGGTCGTCGGCGACATCATGACGCTCGCGGCGCGCTATCGCGACGAAGGCGCCGACGAGCTCGTGTTCTACGACATCACGGCGAGCCCGGATCGGCGAACCGTCGACCGCACCTGGGTTAACCGGATCGCGGCCGTGCTCGACATTCCGTTTTGCGTCGCGGGCGGCATCCGCACCGTCGAGGACGCCGAGACCGTGCTGAACCTGGGCGCGGACAAGATCTCCGTGAACTCGCCGGCGCTCGAGCGTCCGGACTTGATCGACGAGCTCGTGCGGCGCTTCGGCTCGCAGTGTGTCGTGATCGGCATCGACACCTTGACGCGCGACGGCGACTATCACGTCTATCAGTACACGGGCGACCCCACACGCTCGCGCGCGGCCGAGCGGCGCACGCTCGATTGGGTGCGCGAAGTCCAGGACCGCGGCGCGGGCGAAATCGTGTTGAACTGCATGAACCAGGACGGCGTACGGCAAGGCTACGACGTCGTTCAGCTCGCGGCGGTACGCGCGATCTGCGGCGTGCCGCTGATCGCGTCGGGCGGCGCCGGCGCGCGCGAGCATTTCCTCGAGGTGTTCGAGCGCGCCCGCGTCGACGGCGCGCTCGCCGCGAGCGTTTTCCATTCCGCCGCCATCGACATCGGCGATCTGAAGCGGTACTTGAAGAATGCGGGCATCTCCATTCGTCCCGCGCACCAAGGAGCAGCGTCGTGAGCAGCACGGTGTTTCTCGAAGAGCTCCAGCGGATCATCCGGCAGCGGCTCGCCGACGCGCCCGAAGACAGCTACACGGCGAGGCTCGCCTCGCAGGGCCTGCTGAAGGTCGCGCAGAAACTCGGCGAGGAAGGCGTGGAGCTCGCGCTCGCGGCCGCAGCGCAGGACCGGGCGCGCGTGACGGCCGAGGCCGCGGATCTCGTCTATCACTTATTGCTGCTGCTCGCGATGCGCGAGCTGACGCTCGCGGACGTCGTGGCCGAGCTCGAGCAGCGTCATCGGGCCGCCTGATGCGCGAGCCCTTGGCCACCGTGCTGATTCCGGGGCTGCTCTGCACGCCGCGGCTCTACTTCGGGCAGCTCCCGGCGCTGTGGCGCTTCGGCGCGGTGACGGTGGCGGATCACAAGCGCGACGACACCATGGCCGGTATCGCGCGGCGAATCCTCGCCGCTGCGCCGCCGCGGTTCGCGCTCGTCGGTTTGTCGATGGGCGGCTACGTCGCGTTCGAGATCATTCGCCAAGCGCCCGAGCGTGTCGCGAAGCTGGCGCTGCTCGACACGACGGCGCGCCCCGATGCGCCCGAGCAGACCGAAGCTCGCAAGCGCCAGATCGAGATGGCGCAGCGCGGCGAGTTCGACGGCATCGCCGCGCTGCTCTTTCCGCGGTTCGTGGCCGCGGCGCGTCACGGCGACCGCGCTCTCCAGGCCGTCGTCCGAACGATGGCGAACGACACGGGGGCCGAGGCGTTCATCCGGCAGCAAACGGCGATCATGAACCGCGTCGATTCGCGGCCCGCGCTCGGTGCCGTCGGCTGCCCGACGCTCGTCGTCGTCGGCGAGCAGGATGCGCTCACGCCGCCGGATCGGGCGGCCGAAATGGTTGCCGCCATTCCGAATGCGCGCCAAGTCGTCGTGCCGGACTGCGGCCACCTTTGCACGCTCGAGCAGCCCGAGGCCGTGACGCAGGCGCTCGTCGATTTCCTCGGCGGCTAGCGGCGAGCCGCGACAGAACGCTCGCGTTCGCTTACCATCCAGCGGCGTCCGGCGCATTGCCGGCACGGCAGATTCGAATAAGGGGACAAGACGATGCGCCGATCGATTTGGACGATAGTGGGAATGCTCGCCGCGACCTGCGCGATTCGAGCGCACGCCGACACGACCGTCATGGCGGTTCGCATCGGCGCCGACGACGTTGTCGAGCTCGCCAAGTTCTACGACACCGCATTCGGGCTCAAGGAAATCGACCGCGTCGGCAATCCGCCGACGGAGATCATCATGCGCTACGGCGCCACGGTCGCCGAGGCCAAGGCCGGCTCGTCACCCGAGTTCTTGCTGCAGAAACGAGAGGCCGGCGCCGCGGCCGGGTCGATGATGCACGCGATCTTCCGCGTATCCGACATCGCGGCGGCCGTCGCCGCGGCCAAGGCCGCCGGCGCGAAAGTCGACAGCGACGTCGCGACCGTGCCGATCGGCGGCGCACCGATCAAGATCGCGATGCTGCGCGATCCCGACGGCAACGCGATCGAGATCATGGAGCTGCCGAAAGACTTGACGCACCTGCCGCACTGAACGCCTGGCTCGCGGCTGTGGCGCGGCCTATCCGTCCGCGCGGCCGCCGCAGCCACGGCACGGCCCCCGGCGAGCTTCGGGCGGGCGCCGGCCCGCAGGATGCCGTCGCGGCGGCCAGGCGCATGTGCGATGCTCGTCCCATGGCGAGATTTGTCGCAGCC
>JBBIJV010000136.1:0-10081 GCA_037445815.1 Rhodospirillaceae bacterium | reverse complement strand
GCCTGGGACCCGACTCGGCGCCGGCGGCGGCCGCGCGCGAGGGCGTGGCCGCGCTCTATTGGCTCGGCCGAAACGGAGAGCCGCCCGAGCTTCGCACGAGTCCCGCGTTCGAAAGCGGCTGGCGCGCGCGGCTCGACACGCCGGCCGGCCGTTAAAGCCAGCCGCGGCGCTTGAAGTACCAGAACGGCAGCAGCGCCGAAGCGAGCATGACCAGCCAAGCGACCGGATAACCGTATTTCCAGTCGAGCTCCGGCATGAAGGAGAAATTCATGCCGTAGATCGACGCGATCAACGTCGGGGGCAGAAACACGCCGGCTGCGATCGAGAAGATCTTGATGATGTTGCTCTGCTCGATGTCGATCATGCCGAGCGTCGCGTCGAGCAAGAATGCGATCTTTTGCGACACGAACGACGAATGATCGCTCAACGAGCCGAGATAACGGTCGAGCGTCTTTACGCGCCCGCGCAGCTCCTTGCCGTCGGTCCGATCCGCCAAGACTTGGCTCAAGAAACCCGTGAGGCGCCGTAACGACAACAGTCCGATGTCGATATTGGAGCTCAAGTCCCCCTTGCGGCCGATCAGCTTCAGAGTGTCCGTGAGGTCGCGGCTCACGCCTTTCGGCAGCTCGGTGCGGAAGATGCTGCGCGAGATCGCGTCGACCTCCTCTTCGGCGCGCTCGAGAATGTCCGTCATCCGATCGACGGTTGCCTCGAGCAGCGCGACGAGCACCATGTCGCCGTTGACGCAACCCAGGTTCGATTGCGCCGCGCGCTGCGGAAACGTCTTGAACACGCGCGGCTCGTGGTATCTCACCGTCACGAGCTTGCCGCCGGCGACGACGAAGGCCACGGGCAACATCAGCAGATCGTCGCTGTCCGTGCGCGCGGCCAACGTGGCTGTCATGACCACCGCGTCGTCCTCCCGATACAGCCGCCCCGACACCTCGAGCCGCTGCATCTCCTCGCGCGTCGGAATGTCGACGCCGAGCTGCGCCTCGAGCGCCGCCTCCTCGTCGGAAGTGGGGTTCAGCAAATCGATCCAGGCGAGGTCGGCGAGATGGGCCAGCGGCTCGTCGACGGAACGAAGCCGCCCGCCATCGGGGGCAAAACCAGCAATCATCGAAGCACCTGCCGCGTCTACGTGCGGAGGACTCTAGCACGCGACGCGCACGGCGGATCTCGCACACGGCGCGGCGGGAGCGGGCCGCTGCCCGCTCCGGCCGCCGACGCGGTAACCCTTAGTCGCGGCTCTTCGTGTGCTCGGCGAGCAGCGCTTGGCTCTGCTCGTCGAGCGTTTGCGTGACGCCGCGTGAGAGCGCCGCGAGACCAGCGTTGATGAACAGCAACGGGATCGCGATGCCGAGACCGAGCACCGTGGCGATCATCGCCTGACCGATGCCCTGCGCCATCAATCGCGGATCGCTCGTGCCGGAAGCTACGATGGCCCGGAAGGTGATGATCATGCCGATGACGGTGCCGATGAGGCCGAGCAGCGGGCCCGCCGCGACGGCCAGGCGCAGAAACGACTGGAAGCGCTCGAGCCGCGGCACCTCGCGCAGCACGGCCTCCGAGATCCTGAGCTCGGCGAGCTCGGCGTTCTCGATGCGCTTGCCATCGCCGCGGAACGCGAGCAGCACGCGGCCCAGCGGATTGTTCTTGCTCGGCTGGCCGAGGTTGCGGAGCTGCGCCGCGACGGCGAACCGCGTGACGACGAGGTATCCCGCCTGGAACAGCGCGAGCAGCACTCCGATGATGCCGACGGCGATGATGACGTAGCCGACGACCTCGCCCTCTTCGATTCTCTGGATGACTCCGGGACGTTCGACGTAAAGCCCCAAGAGCGCGCCGCGGGCCGGATCGACGACGGCGCGTTGATAGCCGCTGTTCGGCGGGGCCGCCTGTAGATTGCGGGCAATCTCACGGAACTCGGTTCCGAGCTGGCCGTTCAGGAACGTCAGCGTCTTCTCGCTCGAAAGGTAGCCCAGGTACTGGCCATTGCTGGTGGCCGTGAACGGGCCGACGCGCACCACCTCCATCTCGACGCGATTCCGCGACTCGTCCTCCGGAGTGTTCGGATCGTCGAGCGGCTTGACGGGCGTCCGATACTTCTCGACCCTGCCGCCGGCCGTCATCTCGCGCACGAGCTCGTACCAGAGGCGCTCGAGCTCGTCGAGCGACGGCAGGGCCTTGGCCGCTGCCAGACGGCGCATGAAGTCGGCGCGGCCTTCTTCCTCGCCGCCGATATCGAATTGGGTGCTGAGCAGCGACTGCTGGAGGACGGTCGACGCGTCGCCGGCCACCTGGCGCGTAACGCCGAACAACTCGCCCAAGTTGCCCTGGCGCTCGCTCAAGAGCGTTTGCGTCTCGGCGATGCGCTGCTCGTTTGCGTTCCACTGCCGGTCGAGCGCATTGCTGCGCGCTTCGGCGTTGTTGCGCCGCGTGGTTGCTTCTTGCGCTGCGCGCTCCGCACGCTGCAGCTCGGCGCGGAAACGCTGCTCGCGCTCCTGAGCGAGCTGGCGCTCTTGGTCGCGGAGCCGCTGCACGGACTGGCGAAGCGAGCTCAGCTGGACTTGTGGTCCCTGGGCCTCCTCCCGCTGATTGGTCGGTGACTGAGGCGCCGGTTGGTTCGGCTGGTTGGGCTGCTGCCGGTTGCCCTGCGCCGCGGCCGCTCCCGAAAGCAGCGATGCGACGGCGAAAGCACCGATCCAAAGGAGGGTTCTAGAGCTCATGATCGGCCTCCTTGCGGCACCGGCACGGGCACGACGATGAGGTCCGGAGCGCGCTCCTCTTTCGCAATGCCGAGCGCCTCCTCGACTCCGCGCGCCGACGACTGGTCGCGCACCCATTCCTTACGCTCCCGATCCCAATAGCCCGTCTCTTCGCCTTCCAGCGTGCGGTACATCAGGGACACGCGGCCGAGCCGCAGGATGTCCGCTTCGCGGCCGTCGGCGAGCGTCTCGCGATACGAGCTCATCGTGCGGCCATAGTCCATCTCGATCTGGTAGGCCTCGAGCAGCCGCCGATACTTCTCCGACGGCGATACGTCAACGCGCGCCATGAGCTCGCGCAGCCGCTCGATGCGCTGGTCACGTTCCTCCTTGAAGAACGGCACGTCGTTCGCCACGAACTCGACGAGCTCATCGAACATCCGTTGAAGCAACGGCTGGATGTCGACGGCAGTGGTATCGAGCTCCGCGATCTGTTCCCGGAGCAGCGCCATCTGCTGCTGCTGCGATTGCAGCTGCTGCTCGAGGTACGTGTTGTAACGCGCAGCGATCTCCGCCTCGGCCAGGATGCGGGCGTAGCGCTCGCCGGGGGACTCTTGAGCGGCGCTCGTGCCGCCGACCGCTGCTGCGAGCAGGCCGGCCGCCAAAGCGAGCCTGTGATTCGAAATGCGCGTCATGCAAAGTTCCTGGAAGAATCGCTCAACTGGGAGCCCTTATCTCAACTCTGGGCCCGGATGGCCTGCAGATAGCTTTCGGCAATCTGCCGGTGCTTGTCCGACTGCCGCGCACGGTTGAAATAAGGCACGGCTTCGGAATACCTCTTCTGGTTGTAGTGTGCGATGCCGAGCATCAGCTGCGCGTTGCCGGGATCCCGCAGCTGCCCCTTGTCGACGCCGCGCTGCACCGCCGCGATGGCGGCGTCCCAATCCTCGCGTTGCACCTGCACCTCGCCCAAGCGAATGTAAGTGTCGCCGTTCGGCGCGAGCTCGGCGGCGCGGGTCAACGGCGCCAGTGACTTGTCGAACTCACCGGCTGCGATCCAGCAGTTCGCGAGCTTCTCGTAGAGCTTCTCGTCGAGCGTCACGATTTTCTTCTCGATGGCCGATTCGAGAATCTGCGCTCCGCGGTACGGCACGTCGTTGAACAAGAGCAGGTCGGCCAGGCGCCGCACCTCGGCGTCTTCCGTCACGAGGCCGGCCGAGTGCGCGAGCTGCATGATCGCGAGCGCATTCGCATAGTCCTCCATCTGCCCGTACACCGACGAGAGCTGCATCCAGTACGTCTTCTTGCCGGGAGCCGCCGCGATCAACTGCTGCAGCACCGGGATGGCCTCGCGGTACTGCTCACGCTGCAAGTACAGCGCGGACAACATGCTGAGCCAGCTCTCGTTCGGCTTGCTCTTGTCCATGAGCTCGACGGCCTTCTGGGCCGGAGGGAGCGCACGCTGGAAATCTTCGAGCTGGTAGTAGGCGACGGCCAAGAGGTAGTACGCGGCCGAGTTCGGATTCGTCGCGGTCTTGAACCACTCCTCGAGCGCGGCTGCACCTTCGCGCCATCTTTCCTCTTGCATGTAGAGCTGCGCGGATTGATAGCGTGCCTCGTCGATCTGCTGCTGGTTCAAACCGCCGGAGTTGATGGCGTTCTGCAGGTGCTGACGCGCCTCGTCGAACTTCTCCTGCGAGTACGAGATGCTGAACAAGATGCGCTCGACGGTGCCGCGCTCGTAGGGGCTAAGCCTATCGAGCCGGAGCGTGTTGATCTTCTCCTGCGCACCCACGTAATTCTCGGCGTTCAGCAGCTCGATCGCCTGGTTCAGGATGTTGCCGGTCTGCGCGTCGATGTCGTTCGAAGGCGCGGCTTGCTCCGCGCCTTCGGCGGCTCGCTGTGCGAGCGTCGCAGCGCTCATCGAAAGCCCTGTCGCGAGCGCGAGCGCGCTCAAAACCAAACGCACTGATCCGTTAGCTTGCTGTTCCATGGCTCCGTCTCCAGCTCCTATCGGATAAACCAGGCGAGCTTACTGCTCGAGTTGGAAGCGAATGATCGTCTGCACGCCCACGCGCTCCACGGCCACGCCGTTCTCGACCTTCGGGTTGTAGCGCCAGCGCGCGATGGCCTTCAGCGCCGCATCGTCGAAGATGTTCTTCGGCATCGCGTCGACGACGACGGGGTCCTTGACGGTGCCCGTGGCCGTAATCGTGAACTGCACCTGCACCCAGCCCTCGAGGCCGCGGCTCAGCGCGCGTGGCGGATAGTCGGGGTTGATGCGCACGAGCGGGATGACGTCGCGGTCGGAGCCGGCCGTCATCGTCATGCGCGACATCGCGCCGCGCGCGTCGACGACGGGTTGAAGCTGCGCGATGTTGTTCTCGATGCCGCCGGCCGAGAGCGCCATGCGCGGCGTCTCCGGCGTGGGTGGCGGACGCTCGCGCTCGACCTTCTCTTCGCGCTTCGTCGCGACCTCGGTGTCGCGGCGCATGCGCGAGAACTCGATGCGCGTGGCCTCGGAACGCTGCGCGCCTTCGAACGACGTGCTCACGAGGCTCCACAACAACCAGAACACAGCCGTCGTGAACAACCCGCCGACGAGCACCGCAATGGGAATCCTGATCGCATGCATGGTTGACGTTCCTCCGCTTCTCTCAGCCGCCCGGGTCGTCCGCGGCGATCGAAATGATCTGGATGCCCGCGAGCCGGACTTCGTCCATGACTTCGGCCACGGTACCGGCGTCCGATTCGCGGTCCGCGACGATCACGACGGTGTCGTCCGGCCGCTCGATGTGCAGCCGCTCCATCTGTGTTCGCAAGTCCCGCAGGTCGATCTGCCGCCGGTCCATCCAGATGTCGCCGTTTTCGCGAATCGCGATCATCAAGTTGCCTGACTCGCGGCTCTCGGCGGTGGTGGCATTCGGCTTGAACACCTCGACGCCGGCTTCCTTGATGAACGACGTCGTGATGATGAAGAAAATGAGCAAATTGATCGTGAAGTCGAGCATCGGTGCCAGATCGATGCCGTGGTCTTCCGACTCTGGCGCATGGCGACGTGCGTGCATGGCTTGAAAGTCCCTCTATCCGCCTTACTGCGTCGTGCTGAACGTGATGTTGTAAATGCCGCCCAAGTGCACTTGGTCGACGACCTCGACGAGCACGCCCGTCGGCGCCTTTTCCTGAGCGAGGATCAGTACGCCGCTGTCGGGGTTGACCGCGCTCATGCGCTCCACGTTCGCCCGTACGGCGCGCACATCGACGGAGCGGTTGTCGACCCAGATTTCGCCGTTATCGAGGATCTGGATCTGAATGCTCTCGGCGTCGCTCTCCTGCGGCTGCTCGAACGCGGTCGGACGATTGACCTCGAGCCCCGCCTCCTTCACGAACACGGCGGTGATGATGAAGAAGATGAGCAGGTTGATGACGAAGTCGAGCATCGGTGCGAGGTCGATGCCGTGGGAACCCTCGTGGCCTGCGTCGGACGCTCTTCGTCTTCTCATCGCCATGGCTAAAAGCTCAACTTGTCCGCCAGGAGCTCCGTCTCACGCGTAGCTCGAGTACGGAAATAGTGGACTGGATAAAGGCCCGTGATGCTAACGGCGAGGCCCGTCATCGTGCAGATCATCGCAGCCGACACGCCGCTCGCCATGCTTCGCGCGTCCGCGTTGCCGCGCAGCGCCATCGAGTCGAACACCTCGAGCATGCCGCTCACCGTGCCGATGAGGCCGAGCAGCGGCGACATCGGCACGAGCACCTGCATGACGGGGAACCCCGTAGTCATCGACTGATTCAAGCGCGAGATCATTGCCGTGCGGATCTGGCGGGCTTTCCACGACACGCGATCGGTGCGGGCTAGCCACTGCGCCTGGAGCGCCGCCGACTGCTTCGGCAACACCATCGCAAAGTACCAATACCGCTCGATGATGAGCGCCCACATCAAGACGCCCGCGGAGAAGATCCAGATCACGAACGGCCCGCCGTCGTTCGACAGCGAAACGATCCCTCGAACCAGTGGCAGTTGCTCAAGCACGGCGTTGTTTCTCGATGCTCTCGGCCAGCATTCCGGCGCTTTGCTCGTCGAGGATTTGGACGACGCCCCTCGACAAAGAGTTCAGCAACGCGTTCGCGAACAGCAGCGGAATCGCGATGCCGAGGCCCAAGACCGTGGCGATCATGGCCTGGCCGATACCGGTGGCCATGAGGCGGGGGTCGCTCGACCCCGTTTCCGTGATGCTCTGGAACGTGATGATCATGCCCACCACCGTGCCGATCAGGCCGAGCAGCGGACCGGCCGCCACGCACAACCTGAGGAACGCCTGGAAGCGCTCGAGCTTCGGAACCTCCCGAAGCACGGCTTCCGTGATCCGCAGCTCGGCAACGTCGGCTTCTTCCTCGATGCGGGATTTGTCGCCCTTGAAAGCGAGCAGCACGCGCCCGAGCGGATTGTTCGGCGTCGGCCGATCGAGATTCCTGAGCTGCTTCGCCACCGCGAGCCGCACGAGCACGAGCGAGATCAGCTGGTAGATGAACGCCAGCGCGCCGAGAATGCCGACGAAAATGATGACGTAGCCCACCTCCTCGCCGAGCTCGATGCGCTCGAGAGCCGTGGGCCGCTCCACGTAGAGATTCAGCAGCACGCCCCGATTGGGATCGACGACCGCGCGCGCATAGCCCATCGTCGCCCGCTCGAACTCTCCGAGGATGGCCATGAACTCGTTCGGCAGTTGACGCGGGAGCACGTTCAAGGTGCGCAGGTTCGGCAGGTACGACAGGAACTGCCCGTTCGACGTGGCCGTGAACGGTCCGATGCGAATGACTTCGGAGTCCACGCTCTCGCCGCCCGGCTGAACGACGCGCGTGCGGTACTTCGCGACCTGACCGCTCGCCGTCATTTCGCGCTGGATTTCGATCCAGAGGTGCTCGAGCTGCGAGGCGGTCGGCGTCGCCGTCGACGCAGCGAACTGCCGCATCCACTCGTCGCGCGGCACGTCGCCGGCCGCCGTCGGGAACTGCGTCGTGATCAGCGACTGCTGCAGGATCGACGAAACGTCGTTCGCCGATTGCCGCGCCAAGCCGAACAGCTCGGCCAAGCCGAGCGCGGCGGCCTTGTCGCGCAGCTGCGTGTTCAGATTGCTGATCTGAAGCTCGTTCGCGGAATACGTGTCGTTGAGGCGCTTCGACTCCTGGTCGAGCTGCGCGCGCCGCTGCTCGGCTTGGCGAAGCAAGGCGTCCTTCTCGGCCTGGCTTGCCTTACCGTTGTATTCCGCAACGCGCTGCTGGAACCGCTGTTCCTGTTGCGCTTGGAGGCTCTCGATCTGCCGCAGCAGATCCTCGTGCGAGCCGGCGGAGCCGCCCTGTTGGGCCAGAACGGGGCCGGCAAAAACGACGGCCGCTAACGGGAGCAAGGTTCTGATTCTAATCACGACCGCACCTCCTGCGGCGCTGGAACGGGTACGGTCAACAATTCCTGTGCGCCCCTTCGGCGCGCAACGCGAATGGCTTCCTCGACCGCAATGGCATAACTATTGTCGACGACCCAGGTTTTCTGGTTCGCGTCCCAGTAACCCGTCTCTGCGCCGTCGAGCGTTCGATACATCAGCGAGACGCGGCCGAGCCGCGCGAACTCGACCGTGCGTGCGTCCGCGCCCGTGCCGAGCCGGCCCTCGTACGCCTCGAGCGTGCGGCCGTACTCGAGCTCGGCCAAGTATGCCTCGATGATCAGGCGGTATTTCTCGGCGATCGGAGTGTCCGCGCGCGCCATGGCCGCTTGGATTTCCTTGACGCGGTTCATGCGCTCCTCGATCAGAAACGGCACGTCGAGCTGGATGAACTTCTCGAGCGAGTCCACCATCTGTTGGAGCAGCGGCTGAACTTCGCGCTGAGTCGTCTCGATTCGGACCAACTGCTGTTGGATCGAAGCGATCTCGTCCTGTTGCGAGCGGACCTGCTCTTCGAGCTGGCGGTTGAACCGCTCGAGGCTTTCCGCCTCGGTAACCGCTTGGGCGTAACGCGTGCCGGGATCCGCAGCCCCCGCCGCCGCGTCGCCTTGCGCCAAAACCGGAAGGGCGAAGGCGGCCGTGACGAGCGGCAGCAAGATTCTCGTTGTACTTATCACGAGCGCACCTCCTGCGGCGCTGGAACGGGGACGGTCAGCAGCTCCGCTGCGCCCTGGCGGCGCGCAACACGGATGGCTTCTGCGACCGCATCACGGTAGCTATTGTCGACAACCCAAGTCTTTTGGTTGGCGTCCCAATAGCCCGCCTCCTGGCCGTCGAGCGTGCGGTACATCAGCGACACGCGGCCGATCTGAGCGAACTCGACGGTGCGAGCATCGGCACCGCTGCCGAGGTGGCCTTCGTATGCGTCGACCGTGCGGCCGTACTCGAGCTCAATCTGATAAGCCTCGAGAATCAAGCGATACTTCTCTGAGATCGGAGTATCCGCGCGCGGCATCAGATCACGCAACCGCTTGACGCGCGCCGTGCGCTCCTCGAGCAGAAACGGCACGTCGAGTGCGATGAACCGCTCGAGAGTGTCGACCATTTGCAGCATCAAGGGTTGAACCTCGCGCTGCGTCGTCTCGATTTGGACGAGCTGCTCTTCGATCGACGCAAGCTCTTCCTCCTGCGTGCGCACCTGCGCCTCGAGCTGGCGATTGAATCGCTCGAGGCTCTCGGCCGCCGCATTGGCTTCCGCCGCGCGACCTCCGGCATCGAGCGTGCGCTCGCGAATCTGGTTGATGGTGTTTTGCGATTGGGCGGCGGCTCGATCGGCCTCGACTTGCGCCGTCAGCGCTTCCTGAAGCTGGGCGCCGGCAGGCGCTGCAACAGCGGCCGGAGCGAGCGCCACCACGAGGTGGAGCCAGCGCGGGCCGGTAGCTCGGGCTACTTTGGTTCTACAAAACGTCATGAGTACGAGCGCCTCCTCAACTTTACACGCGACTCGCGTCAGCGGCGTGATACGCGAGCCCTCGAGACCGAAGCCATCCAAAACGACTGGGCAGCCCTCGCCGCCGCGAAGCGCCGCCCATACCCCAATGATCCACGAAGGAGTGCGCGCCTACAACACGCGGGCGCCGCCGCCCTTCGGCCCCGCACGCCGCACGCGCAATATTCCGATGAGCTAGATCACCGTACACAAGCTCCCCCTGCCAGACCGGAAGGAATTCGCCATCCCTTCGCCCGAAATACGCGGGTCCCGGCTTAGCACCCTATCTTGTTCGAGTTATTCGCCGTTGCATCCTAGGGGACTCACGCCCATTGGGCTACCCCCTCCGCCAGCGTCGACATGCCGAGCGCCACGCAGCGGCGATGGACGTAGTGTAGTCAATTGACGGCGCGCATGCCTAGGGGTTCAGAGGCGCGCACACG
>JBBIJV010000135.1:0-10276 GCA_037445815.1 Rhodospirillaceae bacterium | reverse complement strand
TGACGGGCGCGGAGCTCGGCGCCGCGCCGCCGCTGCCGCCGCGCCAGCGCGCCGAGGTGTTGCGGCTCTGGAACTACACGCGCACCATGATCGACGGTGCGGCCGCGGATCGGCTCGTCGCGCTCGCGGATCGGCTCGGCTTGCGGCAGATCGCCCGCAAGCAGGCCGAGCACGGCCGCGCGAACGCGCGGCTCACCGCGATTCAAACGCTCGGCCATCTGCGCGACACCGAGAGCTTCGCCGCGCTGCTCTCTGCGGCCGGCGACGCCAACACGCTCGTGGCGATCACGGCCGCCGAAGCGCTCATGGAGATCGATCCCGCCCGCGCCGTGGCGGCCCTGATCCCGAAGCTCGCCGCGCGCCGCGATTGGCCGCGCACGCACGTCTTCCGCATGCTCGAGAAGGCCGGCAGCGCGCTCGTCAGCGAGCCGCTGTATCGTTCAATCCGCGCGGCGCCCGACGACGATGCCGCTTACCTGCTTCAATTCGCCTCGATCGCCGAGTTCGACGTGCGCGACGCCATGGCGGCGGAGCTCACCGCCTCGCGGCACGATCCAGACCTGCTCGCGGCCGCCCTGAAGGTGGCGACCGGCTTCCAGGACGTGCCGCGCCTCGACGAGCTCTTGAGCCATCCGGCCTGGTACGTGCGCATGCAGGCGGCCGCGCTGCTCGGGCGCATGGGCCGGGCCGAGGACGCCGCCCGGCTCGAGAAGCGGCTCGGCGACGAGGAGTGGTGGGTGCGCTATCGCGCCGCGAAGGCGTTGGTCCGCCTGCCGTCGATGACGGCGCGCGAGCTCGAAAAAATCCGCGCGCGGCTGCACGACAGGTACGCGCGCGACGTGCTTCAGCAAGCCATGGCCGAGGCGGGCGTGCGCTGATGTACGCGACGTTCTTGCACTCCGTCGAGTGGCTGTTCCTCGCGTATTTCTTGGCGATCAGCGTCGCGTACCTCGGCCAGAACTTGGTCGCGATCGCCACGATCCGCCGGTATCTCAAGTTTTCGGCCATCGACGAGCACGATCCGGGGTATTCGACGGTCTATCTGCCGATCAGCCTCGTCGTGCCGGCCTACAACGAGTCGAAGTCGATCGTGACGAGCGTGAAGGCGTTGCTTCAGCTCGAGTACCCGGACTTCGAGGTGATCGTCGTCAACGACGGCTCGACGGACGACACGCTCGAGAAGCTCATCGACGCGTTTCAGCTCTACCCGTATCCCGAGGCGTACCGCATTCAGGTTCCATGCAAAACCGTCAGGGCCACCTACCGCTCCGTCCGCTACCGGAACCTGCGCGTCGTCAACAAAGAGAACGGCGGCTGCAAGGCTGACGCTTGTAACGCCGGCATCAACGTCTGCCGCTATCCGCTCGTTGCGATCGTCGACGCGGACGGCGTCCTTCAGCGCAACTCGCTGACGCGGGCCGTGCGGCCGTTCCTCGAAAACCCCGACACCGTCGCCGCCGGCGGCGCCGTGCGCATCGCCAACGGCTGCCGGTTGCGCGACGGCTTCCTCGAGGAGGTGGCCCTGCCGCGCAACTATCTGGCGCTCGTTCAGGTCATCGAGTATCTGCGCGCGTTCCTGTTCGGACGCATGGGTTGGGAGCCGATCGGTGCCGTCCTCATCGTGTCGGGCGCGTTCGGCGTGTTCAGGCGCACGACGCTGATCGAGGTCGGCGGCTTCGACAGCCAAGCCGTCGGCGAGGACATGGAGCTCATTGTGCGCATGCATCGCAAGCTCAAGCGCGAGGGACGCCGCTACCACATCGGCTTCATTCCGGACCCCGTGTGCTGGACCGACGCGCCCGAGAAGCTCAAGGACCTGGGCAGCCAACGCGCGCGCTGGCATCACGGCCTCGCTCAGGCGCTGATGCTGAATCGATCGCTGATCGGCAACCCGCGCGGCGGAACGGTGTCGTGGCTCGCGATACCTTTCTATGTGCTGTTCGAGCTTCTGGGTCCCGTCATCGAGGCGCTCGGCCTCGTGGTGTTCGTGACCGGCGCGCTCTTCGGCGCCATCGCCTGGCTCGAGGCCGGCATCTTCTTTCTCTTGTCGTTGTCGCTCGGGCTGCTGCTCTCCGTGAGCGCGATCATGCTCGAGGAATTCTCGTTCCCCATGTACCGCAAGCCGCGCGAGCTCGCGCTGCTTTACGCGGCCGCGCTGCTCGAGAACTTCGGCTATCGCCAGCTCACCGTGTGGTGGCGCCTCAAGGGCTTCGGCCGCTGGCTCTTCGGACGGCGGCACCGTTGGGAGACCATCACGCGCAGCGCCAGCGTCGCCTCCGGCTGAGCCGCCTTGACTTGCCGCCACGCGCCGCCGACAGTGGCCGAATCGCGCTCGAGGCGGCCGTCATGCAGGTTCAGGCGAAGGTATTGTTGTCGCTCGCAGGTGTCTCGCTGCTCGCGGCAACGGTTGCCGGCGCCGTCGCCAGCCACGCTCTTGCGTCCGCCGACGAGGCCGCGCTGCGCAGCTTCGAGACTGCGGCCCGCTTTCAGTTCTTCCACGGCTTGGGGCTCGTCGCGGTCACGCTCGCCGGTCTCGCAGGCCGCGGCGGTCGGCTGCGCGCCCTCGCGGCGTGGCTGTTCGTCGCGGGCACGGTGCTCTTTTGCGGCAGCATCTACGCGCGCACGTTCGGCGCGGCGCCCGGCATCACGCGCGTCGCGCCGTACGGCGGCGTCGCGTTCATGCTCGGCTGGCTCGCGTTCGCCGTGAGCCCGTGGCTGGCGGACAGGAAGCCATGAGCTTGGGTTCCGACGCGTTTCGCCTGCCGTCCGGCGAGGCCGTCTCGCGGCTCGGCCAAGGCGCGTGGCAGATCGGCGAGCAGCGCGCCAAGCGCGCCGAGGAGCTGCTCGCGCTGAACGTGGGGCTCGACTTGGGGCTGAACCTGATCGATACGGCCGAGATGTACGGCAACGGCCGCTCGGAAGAGCTCATCGCCGGCGTCATCTCGGGACGACGCGAGCGCGTGTACGTGGTGAGCAAGGTGCTGCCCGAGAACGCGTCGCGCCGCGGCACGATCGCGGCCTGCGAGCGCAGCTTGAAGCGCCTCAAGACCGATTACCTCGACCTGTACCTGCTGCACTGGCGCGGCTCGATTCCGCTCGAAGAAACGCTCGAAGCCTTCGTCGAGCTGCGCAAGCGAGGCGCGATTCGGCACTTCGGCGTCAGCAACTTCGACGTCGACGATCTCGAGGAAACCGCGCGGCTGCCGGGCGGCAGCGAGATCGCGACGGATCAAGTGCTCTACAACCTCGAGCAGCGCGGCGTCGAATGGCGCTTACTGCCAAAGTGCCGCGAGCGCGCGATGCCCCTGATGGCGTACTCGCCGCTCGGCAGCGACTCGCGCCGGCTGCGCACGCATCCTGTGCTGAAGGCGATGGCCGCGCGCCTCGGCGCGACGCCCTCGCGCATTGCGCTCGCGTGGCTCTTGCGTCAACCGGACGTCGTCGTCATTCCCAAGGCCTCGAGCGAAGCGCACGTACGCGACAACCATGCCGCGCTCGCGCTGACCTTGACGGCCGACAACCTCGCCGAGCTCGATCGCTCGTTCCCGCCGCCGAAGCGCGCCACGCCGCTCGCGATGATCTAGGGCTTGGGCCTCGGAGCCGCCGAGCGGCGCGCGAGCGCGCCGCGGCAAATGCGCTCGCAGAGCTCGGCGAAGCCGATGCCGACGGCCGCGGCCGCGCGCGGCAGCAGGCTCGCTTCGGTCAACCCGGGCAGCGTGTTCACCTCGAGGCACCAGAACTCGCCGCCCGAATCCATGCGAAAGTCGACGCGGCTGTAGACCTGAAGCTTCAGCGCACGGTGCACGCGCAGCGCGAGGTCTTGAACGCGCGCGGTCTGCTCGGCCGTGAGATCGGCCGGGAAGATCTCCTCGGCCCCGCCGGCCTGATACTTCGCCGCGTAGTCGAAGATCGGCCCCGTCGCGGGAATGATCTCCCCGACCGCGAGCGCCTCGTCGTCGAGAATGCCGACCGTGAGCTCGCGGCCCGCGATGTAGCGCTCGAGCATGACCTCGGAGTCGAAATCGAACGCGAGCTCGATCGCGGGCGCGAGCTCCGGCGGCGTGCGCACGAGCGTGAGCCCGACGGTGGAGCCCTGCCCGTTCGGTTTCACGATCAACGGGAAGCCGAGCCGCTGCGCCGCAGCTTGCGTCGACACGGGCGCCATCAGCCAGTCGGGCGTCGGCACGCCGGCGGCACGGAACAAGCGCTTCGCCACGTCCTTGTCCCAGCCGAGCGCGCTGCCGAGCTTGCCGGTGCCCGTGTACGGAATGCCGGCGAGATCGAGCAGCGCCTGAACCGTGCCGTCCTCGCCGCTGCCGCCGTGCATCGCCAGGAACACCACATCGACGCCGGCCAGATCGGGCGCCGATACCACGGTCGGCAGGCTCGTCACCTCGCGCTTGTCGGGCGGCCGGCTGTCGATCTTCCGCTCGAAGAGCCGCCGCTCGTCGCCGGCCGTGAGACGGCCGCGGCCTGAGTCGTACGCGATGACGTCGTGCCCGCGGCTGCGCAGAGCGCCGACGACTTGGGCGGCGCTCGCGATCGAGACGTCGCGCTCCATGCTATCGCCACCGAACAACACCGCAATTTTCAATTTCGAGCCCCTGCAAACGAGCCCGCGAATTGTACTCGAACGTTTTGCCCGCATTCGTGACGCAGGACGCTCGTTCCGCCGGGTATATACTTCCATGCGTTGAGAAAGCGGATCAGCGGAGGGGGAAGATGCGCTCGATTCATCATGTCGTGCTCGTCTGTGCGGCCGCCGCCTTTTTGAGCGGCTGTGAAGGCGGCTCGTCCGACGTTCCCCAGCCGATTCAATTCTCGCCTCCTCCGCCGCCGGCCGGCTCTGGCTTCGTGGCGCTCTACGCGCCGCCCGTCGACGTCGTGCCGTACCCCAACGATCTCTACAACCCCACGGGCACGCGCCTCGCCGTGCCCGTGAAGATCACGAGCCCGCTCGTCGAGGCGCTGAACACGCTCGACGGCTTCTCGACGACGGCCGTGATCAGCGCGCTGTTCAACGCGCCGCTCGATCCGGCGTCGCTGATCCCGTGGAATCCGCTGTCGATGATGCCGTCCGCCGCGACTATCTTCGTGCTGAACGCGACGGCCCGCATTCCGTTGATTCCGGGCACCGACTACACGGTGCGCGTGTCGACGGCGGCCGGCAGCGCCGACAGCATCCTCGAGATCGTGCCACTGCGCCCGCTCGCGGCGCGCTCGCGCTACGTGTTCATCATCACGAGCGGCGTGAAGAGCACGGCCGGAGTTGCCGCCGGCGCCGACCTCGTGTTCCGCGCCGTGCGCGATGCGCACCTCGCGGGGCTCACGAGCGTGCCGGGCCAGCCTGCGTTGACGCCGCTGTTTCCGGCGTTGGCGCCGCTGATCGATACGGCCGTGGGCTTAGGCATACCAGGCGCGAGCGTGGCCGTCGCGTGGTCGATGCAGACGCAATCGATCCGCAACGTGCTCGACGCCGTCGACGCCGCCACGACGCCGCGCCCGTACGCGCTCGCTTCCACCGGCATCACGACGGCGCAGCTGCCGGGAGCGTCGCTGCCCGGGATCGCGAGCATCTATAGCGGTTATCTCGAAGTGCCGTACTACGGCGATCCCGCCAATCCGCTGACGAGCTTCTGGGTGAGCTCGGCGCAGGCGCCGCCGAACGTGCAGAACCCGACGCCGATCGTGCGAGTGCCGAACCAGCGCATTCCGCTGCTCGCGACGCTGCCGAACGCGCGGAGCGGCCAAACGAAGCCCGCCGGCGGCTGGCCCGTCGTGATCTTCCAGCACGGCATCACGCTGAACCGTACCGTGATGTTCGCGATGGCCGACTCCTTCGCGCAGGCCGGCTTCGCCGTCGTCGCGATCGACCTCCCGCTGCACGGCATCACGGACCCTTCGAATCCGTTCTACCAGGCCGCGAACGAGCGGCATTTCAACCGCGACAACGTCGGCGCGACGGGCGTGTTCGCGCCGGACGGCCGGATCGACAACGGCTGGCAGATCTTGAACGTGGGCAACCCGCTGAACGCGCGCGACCACATCCGCCAGGCCGTCGCCGACACGATCGCGCTGAAGCGCACGCTGCCGACGCTCGACTTCGACGGCGACGCGAACCCGGACCTGGACGGCGATCGCATCCACTTCGTCGGCATCTCGCTCGGCAGCATCATCAGCGGCGTGTTTTTGGGGCTCGACTCGGAAGTGAAGACCGCGACGCTCGCGAGCCCGGCCGGCCCCTGGACGTCGATCCTCACGGATCCAGAAGCCGTCGACTTCGGCGCGCCGATCAGGAACGCGCTGTCGGCCCAAGGCTTGCCGCCCGGCACCGTGGGCTTCGACAACTTCGTGCGCGACCTCCAGACCGTCATCGACCCCGTCGACCCGGTCAACTACGCCCAGGCCGCGGCCGCGACGCACCCGCTGCACGTCATCGAGGTGCTCGGCGACCCGGCCGTGCCGAACGGCCCGACCGACCACATCGCCGAGCTCTGGGGCCTGCCGGTTGTCAGCACGACGACCATCGT
Organism: Rhodospirillaceae bacterium; assembly: GCA_037445815.1. Classification (GTDB taxonomy): domain Bacteria; phylum Pseudomonadota; class Gammaproteobacteria; order Steroidobacterales; family Rariloculaceae; genus FEN-1219. The sequence continues at coordinate 3,746 of JBBIJV010000135.1, read as the reverse complement.
GCCGCCGCCTGGCACGGCGAGCGGCATCGTCCGCTTCAGGGCCGGCGCGCACTCGTCGCTGTTCAATCCCGCGCCGAACGCCGCCGTGACGGCCGAGATGCAGCAGCAGACGGTCGTGTACGCGTCGAGCGGCGGCGGCGTCATCCGGATTCTCGATCCGAGCCTCGTTCAATGAGCGCCGAGGAGACATCGATGCTTACGCGCAAGCTTCCGCTCCTTGAGGTAGGCCTGCTAGCCGCGACGGCGGTCGCGCTGTCGCCCGCCGCGCAAGAGGCGCAGCAGCAACCCCCGGTCGAGGAGATCGTCGTCACCGGCACCTACATCCGCCGCCCGTCGCAGGCCGACTCGCCGTCGCCGCTGCTCTACGTCGACGCCGAGCAGCTCGCCGCGCAAGGCCACAACGAGGTCGGCCGCGTGCTCGAGGATCTCACGATCAACTCGGGCTCGCAGAACAACCCCGACGCGTTCACGCAGAACTTCACCACGGGCACCAGCAACATCAACTTGCGCGGCCTCGGCGTGAGCTCGACGCTCGTGCTCGTGAACGGGCGCCGGCAGACGCAGAGCGCCGTGACGACGGACCGCGGGGAGAACTTCGTCGACATCTCGTCGCTGCCGCCGATGATCGCGTTCGAGCGCATCGAAATCTTGAAGGACGGCGCCACGGCGTTGTACGGCTCGGAGGCCGTCGCCGGCGTCGCGAACTTCATCACGCGCACGAATTTCGAGGGCTTCGATCTCGAGCTGGCGCTACAGGGCAACCACCGTCATCCGCAGCAGGACGTCGAGTTGAGCGGCCTCTGGGGCGGCGGCACAGACGCGACACGCGTGCTCGTCGCGTTCAGCCACCTCGACCGCGAGCCGCTGTCGACTTTCGAGCGCCGCTTGTCGGGCCCCACCGACGACTTGAGCCAGGCCGGCATGCCCGGCTCGTTCCTCGTGCCGTCCCTGCCCGGCAACCCGGCGTATCGCTCGGTCTGGACGGCCGCGTTCGACAGCAATCGCAACGGCGTCGCGGACTTCGTCGAGCCCACGCTCGGCCTGCCGGCCGTGCCCGGCGCGCAGCCGCCCGTGTTCGCCGACCAGGACTGTGCCGCGATCGCCGCGCAGGATCCGAAGGTCGTGCCGGCGTTCGCGGCGTCGATCCCGAGCCCGATCGGCAACATCCCGATCGGGCTTTGCCAGTTCGACTTCGGCGGCTTCTACTCGATCGTACCCGAGGAGGAGCGCTCGAGCGCATTCGCCGAGGTTCGCCACGAGCTCGGCGACAACCTCCAGGGCCGCATCGAGGCGCACATCGCCGACAACGAGGCGCGGCGCTACAACTCGCCGTCGTTCCCGTTCGCGGCGTTTCCGACCGTCGCGGCCACGCATCCCGACAACCCGTACGGCAGCGACGTGCGCTTCATCGGCCGCATCATCGGCGCCGGTGGCTTGGCCGTGGAGAGCGTGCACAACTCGGACACCTATCGCATCGCGGGCACGCTGACGGGCACGGTCAACAACACGTGGCTCTGGGAGGTCGGCCTCCAGCACAGCGAGAACGACTTCTTCGTGTCGGCGCCCGACGTGCTCGTCGACCGTTTCAACGCCGCGATCCGCGGCCTGGGCGGCCCGGGCTGCAACCCGGCGACGAGCTCGCCCGGCGTCGCGCCCTGCGTCTACTTCAATCCGTTCGGCAGCTCGCTGACGGGCACGGGCACGCCGAACAGCCGCGAGCTCTTGAGCCACCTCGTCGGCTTCGAAAGCTTCGACGCGAAGTCGAAGCTCTCGTCGCTCGAAGCGTTCACGTCGCGCGAGCTCGGCGCTCTCGGCGGCGGCTTCGCCGGCCTCGCGTTCGGCGCGCAGTATCGCGGCGACGAGCTCACATACGACTACGACGAGAATGCGAACCGCGACAACTTCCTGTTCCTCACCGGCAACCCGGACTTCGGCGACGACCGCGACGTGAAAGCCATATTCGTCGAGCTCGCCCTGCCGTTCACGGAGGCGTTGCATCTGCAGCTCGCGGGCCGCTACGAAAGCTACGGCAACGGCGTCGACTCGACGGACCCGAAAGCCACGCTGCTCTGGCGGCCGTCGCTCGACTTCTCGCTGCGCGCGTCCGCCGGCACGTCGTTCCGCGCGCCATCGCTGTTCCAGGCGTTCGGCACACAGACAACGCTCGCCGAGCTCATCGATCCGAACGTCGGCACGCCGCAGTTTTTCCCCGTGCGCACGCGGCCGAACCCGAGCGGCTCGCCTCTCCAGCCCGAGGAGGCGGACGTGTTCAACGTCGGCGTCACGTTCTCGCCGGGCGAGCGCTGGGAGGTTGGCATCGACTACTGGTCGTTCGACTACACGAACGTGATCATCGAGCAGAACCCGCAGGCGATATTGAACGCCGCGGCGGGCGGAAACGCGCAGGCGCGGTCGCAGGTCGTGCGCGACCCTGCAAGCGGCCTGCTGCTGCGCGTCGACTCGTTCTACGCGAACGCGTCGGCGCTCGAGACGGACGGCCTCGATCTGTCCGTGGCGCGCACGCTCGAGCTCAACCGCGGCGGCGACATTCGCACGGGCCTCGACGCTACTTACGTCGCGAGCTACGACCTCGAGGATCCGCAAGCCGGCGCCATCGACGGCGCCGGGCGGCGCAACTTCGCCAACTTCGGCACCTCCACGCCGGAATGGCGCGCGAACGCGTTCGTCACGTGGGCCCGCGAGCGGCACGGCGTAAGCGCCTTCGTTCGGTTCATCGACTCCTACGTCGACGACGAGGTGGACATCGGCCAGGGGCCGGCTTTCTTCCGGCGGATCGATAGCCAGATCACCGTGGACGCCCAGTACACGCTCGAGCTCGCCGCGGAGCGCGCGCCCGCGTTGACGTTCGGCGTCATCAATCTCACGGACGAGGACCCGCCGCGCGTGCAGACGAGCGGCGGCTACGACTCGAAGGTGCACGACCCGCGCGGCCGCATGCTCTACGCGAAGGCGCTGTTCCGCTTCTAGCGGCGCTCAGGGCTCCGAGTCGAGGAACAGATAATCCTCGTCGGCCGGCGGCGCTTCGTCGAAGATTTGGAAGCGGCGCCGCTGAAAGTACGCGGCGCGCACGAGCGCGTACTCGTCGAACGATTCCTCGAGCGTGCGCTCGGCCGGCAGCAGCGCGGCGCGGTCCGAGACGATCCGCCATGCGGCGAGCGCGTTGCGATCGCCGCCGTCGTCGAGCTGCCAGACGACGTCGGCGCGCACGTCGAGCGGCCAGGCGCCCCAGTCCCGCACGCTGCCCGGGCCGAGGAACGGCATGACGAAGTAGCCGCCCGGCGGCACGCCCCAGACCGCGAGCGTCTGCCCGAAGTCCTCCGCGTGGCGCTCGAGGCCGAGCTTCGCCGCCGGATCGAAGAACCCGCCGCCGGCCGCCGTGTTCAGCAGGAACCGGCCGAGACCCGCGAAGCCGGGCTTGAACTTCCCTTGCAGCCAGTTGTTCGCGATGTCGGCGGGCGCGCGCAGATTCGTGAAGAAATTGCGGAAGCGCCGCTCGACGCGCGGCGGCACGACGCGGTCGTAGGCGCGCGCGATGGGCCGCACCACCTTGCGGTCGACGCCGCGGTTGAAGCGGTAGATGCCGCGGTTCACGCGCTCGAAACGGTCGAGCTCCGCGGGGTCGGCCGCGCCGAGTGAAGCTCGCCGTCCGAGGTCGGGGCGCGGCGGTTACGATCGGGTTTGTTCCCTGTTTTTGCTCAGTTGCCTCGCCGCCCCGGCGAAGCGGG
>JBBIJV010000134.1:0-10291 GCA_037445815.1 Rhodospirillaceae bacterium | reverse complement strand
GGCTCGCCGCGATCGGCCACCGCATCGTGCACGGCGGCGCGCAGTTCACGACGACGACCCGCATCACGACGGACGTTTGGCGCAAGCTCGACGCGCTGCGCGAGCTCGCGCCGCTGCACAATCCGCCGGCGCTCACCGTCGTGCGTGCCACTGCGGCGCGCTATCCGCGCGTGCCGCTCTATGCCGTGTTCGACACGGCCTTCTTCGTCGATCTGCCGCCGCACGCGCGCGAGTACGCGCTGCCGGCAGAATGGCGCTTCGGACGCGGAATCCGCCGCTTCGGCTTTCACGGCCTCGCGCACGAGCACCTCGTGCGCGAGGCGCGGCGCCTCGGCGACAAGCGCCGGCGCTTGATCACCCTGCAGCTCGGCAACGGCTGCTCGGCGGCGGCCGTGCTCGACGGCAAGCCCATCGACACGAGCATGGGATTCTCGCCGCTCGAGGGTTTGATCATGGCTACGCGTCCCGGCGACGTCGACGCCGGCGTGCTGCTCGAGCTCGCGCGGCGCGGCGAATCGTGGGCGACGATCAGCCACATGCTGCAGCGCGAGTCGGGCTTGAAGGGCCTTTCCGGCGCGAGCGCCGACGTGCGCGAGCTGCTCGAGCTCGAGGCGCACGGCCACGAAGGTGCGATACTCGCGATGGCGGCGTTTCACCATCGGATCTTGAAGTACGTCGGCGCGTACGCCGCCGTGCTCGGCGGCGTCGACGCCATTGCGATCGGCGGCGGCATCGGCGAGAACGCTCCGACGGTGCGCGCCCGGATCTGCAAAGGGCTCGAGTGGCTCGGCGTGCGGCTCGATTCCGCCGCCAACGCAGACGCGGTGGGCGTCGCGGCGCGGATCACAGGCACGAGCTCGGCCGTGGCCGTAGACGTCGTGCCCGTCGACGAGGAGTACTTGATCGCCGAGCGCGTGCGCGACGCGCTGCCCGTTGCGGCCGTGGAGCCGGGCGTCGCGCGGAGCGGATCGTGAGCACGCCGCTCGGCGACGACGATCTCGCGACGCTCGACGCGTACTGGCGCGCCGCGAATTACCTTTCCGTCGGCCAGATCTATTTGCTCGCGAATCCGCTGCTCGAGGAGCCGCTGAAGCTCGAGCACGTGAAGCCGCGGCTGCTCGGCCACTGGGGCACGACGCCGGGCCTCAACTTCGTGTACGCGCACTTGAATCGCGTCATCAAGGCACGCGACCTGCCGATGCTGCTCGTGATCGGCCCGGGTCACGGCGGACCGGCGCTCGTCGCGAACACGTGGCTCGAAGGCACCTACTCCGAAATCTATCCCGCCGTGTCGCAAGACACTGAGGGCATGCAGCGACTCTTCAAGCAGTTCTCGTTCCCCGGCGGGATACCGAGCCACTGCGCGCCGGAAGTTCCGGGCACGATCAACGAGGGCGGCGAGCTCGGCTATTCGCTGGCGCACGCTTTCGGCGCGGCGTTCGACAACCCCGAGCTCGTCGTCGCCTGCATCGTCGGCGACGGCGAAGCCGAGACCGGCGCGCTCGCGGCGAGCTGGCACTCGAACAAATTCTTACACCCCGTGAACGACGGCGCGGTGCTCCCGATCTTGCACTTGAACGGCTGGAAGATCGCGAATCCCACAGTCCTTGCGCGGATATCGGAAGAAGAGCTCGCCGACTTGATGCGCGGCTACGGGTGGGATCCACGCTTCGTCAGCGGCGACGACCCGGTGCCGATGCACCGCGCGATGGCCGCCGCGCTCGATGCCGCACTCGACGATATCGCCGCCATCAAAGGCGAGGCGCGGCGCACGGGCGCGACGGAGGTCCCGCGCTGGCCGATGCTCGTGCTGCGCACGCCGAAAGGCTGGACCGGCCCCGAAGAAGTCGACGGCAAGCCCGTCGAGAATACCTGGCGCTCGCATCAGGTGCCGCTCGCCGCATTGGCCAAGGAGCCCGAACACCTGCGCGCGCTCGAGCGCTGGCTCGAGAGCTATCGGCCGGACGAGCTGTTCGACGAAAACGGCGCCCCGAAGGCTTCGCTGCTCCGCCACGTGCCGAGCGGCGCGCTGCGGCTCGGCGCGACGCCGTACGCGAACGGCGGCCTGCTCAGGCGGCCGTTGCGGCTGCCCGACTATCGCGACCACGCCGTCGAAGTCACGGCGCCGGGCGCCGTGACGGCCGAGGCGACGCGCGTGCTCGGCCGCTTCTTGCGCGACGTGTTCGTCGAGAATCGGGAGGCGCGCAACTTCCTGCTGTTCGGCCCCGACGAGACCGAGTCGAACCGTTTGACTGCCGTTTACGAAGCGACACCGAAGCGGCACTTGGGCCGCACGTTGGACGTCGACAGCCATCTCGCCGCCGACGGCCGCGTGTTCGAGATTCTGTCGGAGCATCTTTGCCAAGGCTGGCTCGAAGGTTATCTCTTGACGGGCCGGCACGGCTTCTTCTCGTGCTACGAGGCGTTCGTGCACATCGTCGACTCGATGTTCAATCAGCACGCGAAGTGGCTCAAGGTGAGCAAGGAGTTGCCGTGGCGGCGGCCGATCTCGTCGCTGAACTATCTTCTCACGTCGCACGTCTGGCGGCAGGACCACAACGGCTTCAGCCATCAAGACCCCGGCTTCATCGATCACGTCGTCAACAAGAAGGCCGACGTGATTCGCGTGTACCTGCCGCCCGACGCCAACACGCTGCTCGCCGTGGCCGACCGCGCGCTGCGCTCGAGCGACCTCGTCAACGTGATCGTGGCGGGCAAGCAGAACCAACCGCAGTGGCTCGACATGGCGGCCGCGACGCGGCACGTCGAGGCCGGCATCGGCATCTGGCCGTGGGCCAGCTCGGACGGCGGCGGCGAGCCGGAAGTCGTCATGGCGTGCGCCGGCGACGTGCCGACGCTCGAGACGCTGGCCGCGGTGTCGCTGCTGCGCGAGCTCTTCCCGGACCTCGCCGTGCGCGTCGTCAACGTCGTCGATCTAATGACGCTACAGCCGCCGAGCGAGCACCCGCACGGGCTCTCGGACCGCGATTTCGACGCCATCTTCACGCGCGACAAGCCGATCATTTTCGCCTACCACGGCTATCCGTGGCTGATTCACCGCCTCACGTATCGGCGCACGAATCATGGCCACTTGCACGTGCGCGGCTACAAGGAAGAAGGCACGACGACGACGCCGTTCGACATGGTCGTGCGCAACGACCTCGATCGCTTCCATCTCGTCGCCGACGTGGCGCAGCGCGTGCCGCGGCTCGCGCCGCGCGAGGCGTACACCCGGCAGCTCGTGCGCGACCGCCTCGCCGAGCACCGCGAGTACATTCGCAAGTACGGCGAGGATTTGCCGGAGATTCGGAAGTGGACGTGGGCCGAGCCGCGCGCCTGACGCCTGCGCACTGACCGCGGCGCGTCGTTTCATCTGCGCCACGATTTTCTTCAAAAACGCCCAAAAATCCCCCTGGCAAGAGCGATTTCAACTTGCTCGAATCAGGCAACTCAAGGAAGCGATTGGGTATTGCTGATATGGCAAACCAGCAATACGATGTCTCCGTGAACGCGGTCTCGCTGCGCATGCTCGCGAGTCTCACGATCGGCAGCTCGCGATCGAGCGCACGGATCTCGCTGCGCAACACGCTGAGGAACGATTCCGGGTTCCGCGCCACGCGCACGTGCAGCGTCATCTCCTCGTAGTCTTGGAGGTACGGCCGATAGATGTACGGGCGCGGCGCTTCCGTCAGCGTCTGATACTTGCCGTCTCGTGCAACGCCGACGACCTCGATCGACGTCGCACCCGAGAAGAACGTCAGCCGCTTGTCGATCGGGTTCTGACCGGGCCAAAACCGAGCGGCGAAAGTTTCGTTGACGACGGCCACCTGCGGCGAGCCGTCGCGGTCGGCCCGCGTGAACGCGTCCCGCTTTCGGGACATGTCGTTCACGCCCGGGACGGCAACGCTGCGTAACCGTCGCTCGTCCTGCAACGTCACACCCAAAGCGCTCCGAGCTCGAGGTCGATGGCGGCGAACGGCTCCGCGCGCACGTTGATCGAGCCCTCATGCGAGCCGAGCGACAGCCAGCGCCCGCGCTCCAGCGCGAGCACCTCGAGCGTCTGCCGAAGCGGATCGACGAGCCATGCGTGCGCGACTCCTTCGCGTGCGTAGATGCGCAGTTTCGCCCCGCGGTCGAGCCCCTCGGTCGACGGCGACAATACCTCGCAGATCCAATCCGGCGCGAGCGTTAGGTAAGCGGCCGCCGGTAACGTTGGAAGCCGTTCGCGCCGCCAACCGGCGATGTCCGGCACGAGCACGTCAGCGCGAAAGTGCAGCTCCGGCTCATTCAGGATGATCCAACCGCCCGGGCCTTGCCGGTGGAACGGAGGGCCGATTTTGCTGCCGAGAACCGTCGCGGCATGAGCGTGCGGCAACGCCGGGCGCGGCGTGGCGTAAAGCTCACCGTCGAATATCTCCGCGACGTAGTTGTCCGGCACATCGCGGAGGTCTTCATAAGTCGCAGCTTTCTTCAACGGCTTGATGCTCATTGCCCCGGGCGAGCACGCGATTGGATTACCGAAGTCTAACGCCCGGCGCTTTGCGCGAGTCAAGCCGCGGAAGCGCTTCCTCGGGCGAGCCTCGTCATTCCTCTCGTAATACGGTCATCGGCGCGACACGCGCGGCCCGAAGCGCGGGCACGAGCGCGGCCACGATCGCCACGCTCGTCACGAGCGCGATGACGCCCGCGAGCGTCACGGCGTCGAAGGGCGACACGCCGAACAACATTCCGGACAGCACACGCGAGAACGCCAGTGACAGCGCGAGCCCCACGGCGCAGGCGATCCCTACGACGCGCAGGGCCTTGCCCAAGAACTGCGCCACGATGCTCGACTGCTGCGCGCCGAGCGCGACGCGCAGACCCACCTCGCGGCGGCGCAGGCTCACGACGTAGCTCAACGTGCCGTAGATGCCGAGACACGCGAGCGCGAGCGCTGCGCCGGCGAACAGCGCGAGCGCCGACGTGCGCAATCGATCGTCGGCGCGCTCGTTGCCGATCCGCTCCGGCAGGGGCAAGATGTCGTAGACGGCGCGCAGCGACTCGAGCTCCTTCACCTTGGCACGCACCGCGTTGACGATGTCGTCGGGGCTGCCACGCGCTCGTACGAGGAACGCGAGCGCAGGCGTCGCGAACTCGACGCGGCACGGGTAGTACGACGGCGCGGCCTCTCGGTCGAGCGCGAACTCGCGCGCGTTCCCGACGACGCCGGCAATCCTCATCGCCCCTTCAGGGCTCGGTCTCACGATCGCGCCGACTGCCGATGAGCCCGGGAAATAACGCGTCGCAAACGCCGAGTTGACCATGATCTCGACGGGCGTGCCGGGCGTGTTCAACGGCACTACTCGGCAAAGCTCTCCGGCGATCAACGGAATCTGCATCGTCTCGAAGTAGCTTGGCGATACGACGCGAGTCTGCGCCCTCGCCGGCTCCGTATTGTCGCGCCCGTCGATGCGAAGCGTCGCGATGCCGAACTGAAAACCGGAGCCGTCGTCGATCATGCCGGGCACCGGTGAGGAGACAGCCGTGGTTTCGACACCGGGCAGGGCTGCAAGCTCGTCGAGAATGAGCTGCACGCGCTGCGCGAGCCCGCCGAAGTCCGCGTACGTGCCGCCGATACGGAAGGTCAAGACCCTGCTCGCGTCGAAGCCGGAATCGACACGCGACAGCTCCTGAAGGCTGCGAATCAACAGCCCCGCGCCCGCGAGAAGCACGACGGACAGCGTCACCTGGACGCCGACGAACAGCCATTGCAGCGAGTGGCGCCCCGAGACTTGCGTTCGACGGGCGTCGGTCAGAGCGCCGCTCAGGCTCACGCGTGTAGCACGGATCGCGGGCGCCAATCCGCAGACGACCGTGACGGCCACGATGGCAGCGACCGTATAGAGCAGGATTCCGGCGTCGAGCGACAGCTCCTCGATGCGCGGGAACTCCGGCGCGAGCCTGCGCAGCCCCGCGGAGGCGGCCGCGGCCACGAGCAGGCCGAGCAACGCGCCGGCCACGGCGAGCACGGCCGTCTCGACGAAGATCAGCGACCTGATCGCCTTAGGCTCTGCGCCGAGCGACAACCGCACGGAAACCTCCTGGCTGCGCTTCGCGGCGCGCGCGAGCAGCAGCGCCGCGATATTCGTCGACGCGATCAAGAGCAGCACGGACACGGCGCCGAACAAAAGCCACAGGGAGCCGCGCACCGAGCCGACCGTCGTCTCCTTGAGCGCTTCGATGTAAACGCCGACGTTGCGATCCGTGTCGGGATACTGCTCGGCGAGCCGGCCCTGAATCACCTCGAGATCCGCTCGCGCCTGCTCCACCGTCACGCCGGGCTCTAGGCGGCCGTACCCGCGCATCCACCAATTGTTGCGCGCGAGCACGAACGGCTCGTAAGTGGTAGGCCTGAATAGATCCACGTCGCGATCGGGGAAGCGAAACGACGCCGGCATCACGCCGACGATCGGAATCGCCTCGTTACCGATGCGCACGACGCGCTCGAGGACGTGCGGGTCGCTCTCGAGCTTGGTCGTCCAATAGCGATGGCTCACGAGGATGACGGGCGCCGCGCCGGCCTCGCTGTCGGCCGGCGTGAACCCGCGGCCGATCAACGGCTCCGTGCGCCAGACGTCGAAGAAGCGCGGCGCGACGTTCGCGAGACGGTATTTTTCCGGCAGGTCACCCGACGTTTCCGATACGTCCTCGGGGTAATAGCCCGTGATCGCGGCGAGCGTCGTGCTCTGCTCGTTCCATTCCTCGATGCGCACCGGCGCCGTGTTGCTGATCGGCGCAGTCGGGATCGACTGGTTCACGACGACGAGCCGGTCGGCGTCGGGAAACCCGAGCGGCCGCCACAGGATCGCGTCGATCGCGTAGAACACGGCGCTGTTCGCGCCGATGCCGAGCGCGAGCGTGAACACCACGACGAGCGTGAATCCCGGCGAGCGGGCCAGCACGCGGACGGCGTACTTGACGTTACCAACTAGGGTTTCCATGGAGCCCCCGTGCGAACCGGGCTCCCTACTATCCGGCGACTCGACGTGAGGTTACCGGTTCGCCCTCTACTCTGCCGCCAGCGACTCGGCCGGATCGACGCTCGATGCCCGCCGCGCCAGCAGGTAGCTCGCAAGCACCGCGACGCCGATGAGCCCGCCCGCCACGGCCGCATACGTCAGCGGATCGACGGGCTCAACCCCGTACAGCAGCGAAGACATGAGCCGCGTAACGCCCGCGGCGGCGCCAAGACCCATCGCGACCCCGATGCCGGCGAGCAGGACACCCTGGCGCACGATGCGCGCCTGCACGTCGCGCGTGCGCGCGCCGAGCGCGTAGCGAATAGCGATCTCGCGGCGGCGCGTCGAGACGACGTACGAGAACACGCCGTAGAGGCCCACGACACCGGGCACGAGCGCCGCGCCGGTTGCCGCAGCGAGCATCACTTGGCGTACGAGATCACGACGGGACCTTGCGGCTCGCCACGCTCGAAGCCGCGCCCGAGCGCCATCGGCACGGCGAAGACCTCGAAGAACTGATCCGTGACGCCGTACCGGCCCATGTTGAAGTCGACGCCGTCGCTGCCGCGGATGCGGCCCTCGGCGTAGAACGCGAGGGCGGCGGCGTCGAGCGACGGATGATCGTCGTACAACGTCGGCATGTCGCGCGGCGCCACGCGGCCCGTCTGCGCGCCGCCCTCGGCCAGCGTGCCGAGCACGACGATACGGTCCGCGTTCGGATACGGCAGCGGGCGGAACAGCACCGCGTTCGCGACGCTGAAGATGCCGATCGTCGCGCCGAGCCCGAGCGCGAGCGTCACGATCACGACGCCGGAGAAGCCCGGCCGTTTGAGCAACGTGCGCAGCACGCGCCTTCCTCGTCGTCAGGCCGTGGCGGGATCGCCCTCTTCGGTGTCGTCGAAGCGCGGACGCCCGCGGCGCGCCTGCTCGGCGATGCGCCGGTCCTCTTCCTCGCGCAGGCGGTTCAGCGTCTCCTCGTCAACGACGCGCCCGTCAAACATGTGGATCTTGCGATCCGCGTAGTCGGCGTAGCGCGGATCGTGCGTGACGATGCAGATCGTCGCGCCGTCGGCGTGCAGATCGGACAAGAGCGCCATGACTTGCTCGCCGTTCTTCGAGTCCAGGTTACCCGTCGGCTCGTCGGCGAGCAGGATCGAGGGGCTGCCGACGAGCGCGCGCGCCACGGCCACGCGCTGCTGCTGACCGCCCGAGAGCTGGGCCGGATAGTGGTTCAAGCGATGCGCCATGCGCACGCGCTCGAGCGCTTCGAGCACGCGCTTCTTGCGTTCGGCGGCTTTCATGCCCGCGCGATACGTGAGCGGCAGCTCGACGTTCTCGAACACCGTGAGATCGCCGATGAGGTTGAACGCCTGGAAGATGAAGCCGATCTCCTTGTTGCGGATCTGCGCGCGCTGCGACGCGTCGAGATTCTCGACGGGCACGCCGTTCAAGATGTAGCGCCCGCCGCTCGGCGTGTCGAGCAGACCCAAGATCGACAGCAGCGTCGACTTGCCGCAGCCCGACGGCCCGGCGATCGAGAGATAGTCGCCCTTGTCGATCGTGAAGTGCACGCCCGAAAGCGCGTGCGTCTCGACCTCGTCGGTGTAGAAGACCTTTTTCAGGTCGTCGAGCTGAATCAGCGGAGCAGCAGCGGTATCGGTGGCGATTGCGTTCATCGTTGTGTTCCTCGGGCCAACTCGAATGAGCACGCGGCTTCAGTCGCCGCGCAGTGCAGTGACGGGATCGACGAGGGCGGCACGGCGCGCGGGCCAGTATGCAGCAGCGAGCACGACGGCCGTAAGAGCCAGCACGGCCGCGGCCGGGACCAGCGGGTCGGTCGGCGCCAGGCCGTAAAGTAGCGAGCGGCCGACCTCGCCGAGCACGAGCGCGAGGCTCACGCCAACGACGATGCCGATCGCGGCCATCCAGGCAACTTGTTTCAGAACCATGCGGCGCACGTTTTGCGGCGCGGCGCCGAGCGCGATTCTTAGCCCGATCTCGCGCAGCCTCTGTACGACGCCGTACGAAAGGACGCCGTAGATGCCGATCGCCGCGAGCGCCGTGGCCAGCACCGCCAATGCCGCGGCGAGCGTGCCCATGAATCGATCCAGGAACACGTTTTCGCGCGCCTGCTCGGTCACGGTGCGCAGCTCCATGATCGGCAACGTCCGATCGTGCCGGGCGAGAACTTGCGCGACGGCGGTGCGGAGCTCCGCTAGAGGCAATCCGCTGCGCAGATAGAAGCTCATCGACCCCAAGCTCTCGCCCACGCCCTGTGTTCGCGGCAGGAACAGCTGCGGCGTCACGTCTGCCTTCACCACGCTGTACTTCGCGTCGCGCACGACGCCGACGATCTCGATGTCGACGGGCACGAGGTTGCTCTGCCCGACGCCGAGGCGCTTGCCGACGGCGTCGAGGCCGAGCCCGAATCTCTCGACGAAGCGCTGGTTGACGACGGCGACACGCGGTTCATCGGCACGCGGGTTGTGCCCGAATCCGTCGCCGCTGACGAGCAGCATCTCGAACGTGCGAAAGAAGTCGGCGCTCACGAAGTTGAAGTAGACGTTCGGAGTCTCCCCGGGACGAGGCTCGAAGCCCTCGACGGTCACGTTGCCACCCCACTCGCTGTTGTCGAGTAGCGGAATGTGCGCGGCCGCGACGGACGCGACACCCGGTATCTGAACGAGCTCCTCTTCGAGCCGATCAAACAACTGGGCCGAGCGCGTTGCCGCGTAGCCGTTACGCTCCGGCGCGATCGAAAACACCGTGAGCGCCTCGGCGCGAAAACCGAGCTCCGCGCGCGCGACGTTCGCGAGGCTCTGCGCAAACCAGCCGGCGAGCACGAGCAGCGTCATCGATAGCGCGATCTGCGCCGTCGTCAGCGTCGTGCGGAAGCGCGCCGCGGCCTTACCACCCGTCTGCCGGACGCTCTGCGTCTGCAATGCCGGGCTCGCCTCGGTGCGCACGAGCTTGAGCGCCGGGATCAAGCCGAACACGAGCGTAGAGCCGACGGCGAGCAGAAGCGTGATCGCAACGACCCTGCCGTCGAGCCCCCAGTCGAACACGCCGACCGCGAAAGCCGGTAGCAACGCGCGTATGCCGTGCAACGCGGCCAGCGTCAGCGGCGCGCTCACGAGCGCGCCCGCGACGGCGAGCAGCAGCACCTCGGTGGAGAGCAGCGCGAGCAACCGCGGCTGCGAAGCGCCGAGCGATGCGCGCACGGCGATCTCGCCGGCGCGCGTCGAGCCGCGCGCCAGCAATAGGTTCGCGATGTTCACGCAGGCGATCAGCAG
>JBBIJV010000133.1:0-10322 GCA_037445815.1 Rhodospirillaceae bacterium | reverse complement strand
CGCGCGCGAGGCCCGCGACGATATCGTCTGTGCTGGCACCGACGGCCTGCGCGGCCGCCGCAGCCGCGAGCGCGTTCGCGACGTTCTGCCGGCCGAGCAGCGGCAGCCAGACGTCGGCTTCGTCGCCGTCGGGAAGGCGCATGCGAAACTCCGAGCCCGTCGCGAGGTAGTGCGGCTCGCCGACGACCCGACAGCTCGCGTTCGCCGCGAAGCCGAACGTCACCGTGAGGTCGCATCGCGAGCGCGCGAGCCACTCGCCGCTGAATAGGTCGTCGGCGTTGATCACGGCAGTGCCGGTGCGCGGCAGGTGATCGAGCAGCTCGCCCTTGCCGAGGCACACGCCGCGCAGCGACCCGAAACCCTCGAGGTGCGCCGCTGCGGCGTTGGTGATGACGCCGACCGCGGGCTGCGCGAGACCCGCGAGATAGTCGATCTCGCCCAAATGGTTGGCGCCGAGCTCGATGACGGCCGCGTCATGCTCGGCGGAGAGGCGCATCAACGTGAGCGGCACGCCGATGTCGTTGTTGAGATTGCCTTCCGTGACGCAGACGGCCCGGCTCACGCCCAGGATCGAGGCGATCAGCTCTTTGACGGTCGTCTTGCCGCTGCTGCCCGTCACAGCGACGACGGGAATCGAGAACGACGCGCGCCACGCGCGCGCCATGGCGCCGAGGGCACGGCGCGAGTCGCGGACCTCGATCTGCGCGAGCGGTGACGCCGCGAGCCGCGATACGAGCGCGCCGACGGCGCCCTTCGCGCGCGCTTCATCGACGAAGTCGTTGCCGTCGAACCGGTCGCCGGGGATTGCCACGAACAACGCGCCCGAGCTCAGCGTGCGCGTATCCGTCGTCACGGCGCCGAACGGCTGGTCCGCCCCGTGGAGCCGGCCCTGCACCTCGCGCGCGACGGCGCCAAGCGTTCGCGCCATCATCGCGCCACTCCGAGCAGCTCGGCGACCACGGCCCGGTCGCTGAACGGGCGGCGCTCGTCCCCGACGATTTGCTCTGCCTCGTGTCCCTTGCCCGCGACGAGAACGACGTCGCCCGCTCGCGCGCGCTCGATGGCCGTCTTCAGCGCCGCGCGGCGATCGTGGACGACGCTGACGCGCGGATGCTCGCCGACGCCTGCGCGGATCTCCCGCACGATCGCGGCGGGATCTTCGCTGCGCGGATTGTCGTCCGTGAGCACGATGCGATCGGCGAGATCCGCGGCCACGGCGCCCATCAGCGGCCGTTTGCCGCGGTCGCGATCGCCGCCGCAGCCGAACACGCACCAGAGCTCGCCGGCGGCCGCGTCCTCGAGCGTCGCGAGCACGCGCGAGAGCGCGTCCGGTGTATGCGCGTAGTCGATGACGACCCAAGGCCGGTCCGGAGGACCGCCGAGCACCTCCATGCGCCCCGGCGCCGGCCGTGCGGCGCCGAGCGCGGCGCAGGCCGACTTGAGGCTCATGCCTTGCGCCATCAGGGAACCGAGCGCCGAGAGTAGATTCTCGGCGTTGAAGGCGCCGATGAGCCGCGAGGCGAGCCGCGCGGTGCCGAACTTGCCGCCGACGTCGAGCTCCATGCCGTCCAAGGCGGCGCGCTTCAAGCGCGCGTAGAGCTCGACGCCGGAAGAGCGGAGACTCGTGCGTATCGGCGTGCAGCCCGGCGCCAACACGCCGGCGATCGTCGCGGCGTAGGCGTCGTCGACGTTCAGCACGGCGTACTCGAGCTTCGGGATGCGGAACAGCTTGCGCTTCTCGGCGCCGTAGCTCGCGAGATCGCCGTGTTCGTCGAGGTGATCGCGCGTCAAGTTCGTGAAGACGGCCGTGTGGAACGTGAGGCCCGCAATGCGCCCCTGTTTCAGCGCGTGCGACGACACTTCAATCGCAGCCCGTGGCGCGCCGAGCTCCGCGAGCTCGCGGTGCAGCGTGAAGCAGTCGGGCGTCGTCAACGCGTGCGGCGTGATCGCGGGCGGCACGCCGTAACCCAGCGTGCCGACATAGGCGCACGGCGCGCGCGGCTGGCTCAAGACCTGCGCGAGCAGGTAGGCCACCGTGGTCTTGCCGTTCGTGCCCGTCACGCCGACGATCGTCGGTTCCTCCGCCCCACCGTAGAATGCGCGCGCGAGCTCGCCGAGCCGCGCTTTCAAGTTCGGCACCGCAAGGCTCGGCTGCGGCGGCTCGCCGAAATCGCGCGTCGGCTCGTAGAGCACGAGCGCCGCTCCGGCGTCGAGCGCGTTCCGCGCGTAGCGGAGGCCATGCTCGCGCGAGCCTTGCACCGCCACGAACACGGCACCGGGCCGCACGGCACGGCTATCGAGCGTCAAGTCCGTGAGCTGCACGCCCGCGTAACGGCCCGCGGCGGCCCCGAGCAGGTCGCCGACGGTACGGCCGCGCGCTGCGGCCGCAGCCATCATGGATCCACCCGCGCTTGCGACACCGCGGTCAGAAGCGGCGACGGCAGCGCATCCGGGGGCACGGCGAGCACGCGCAGCGCCCCGGTCACGATGTTCGAGAACAGGGGGGCCGCGAGGTCGCCGCCGTAGTAGCTCTTGCCCTGCGGCTCGTCGAGCATCACGACGACGACGAGGCGCGGCTGGCTCGCGGGAGCGAAGCCGCCGAACAGCGCGCCGTGCCGCTCGGTGGAGTAGCCGCCGACACCGGCCTTTTGCGTCGTGCCCGTCTTCCCGGCGACATGGAAGTTGTGAACGGCGGCGCGGTAACCCGTGCCGCTCGGCGACACGACCGCCTCGAGCATGTAAGTGAGATCGCGCGCCGTCTCCATGCTGATCACGCGCTCACCAGGCGGTGCTTCGTCGAGTGCCATCAGCGACACCGGCCGCAGCACGCCCCCCGCCGCGATTGCGGCGTAGGCCCGCGCGAGCTGCAACGTGGTAACTGCAACGCCATAGCCATACGACAGCGTTACCTGGCCGATCGTGCGCCAGTGCCGGGGATCCTCGATCGCGCCGGCCGATTCGCCCGGGAATGCGCTTCCGGTGAGCCGACCGATGCCGAAGCCCGTCAACACGTCGGCGATCGCCTTCGGCTCGAGCTTGAGCGCCACGCGCGCGGCGCCGACGTTGCTCGACTGCGCGAGCACCTCGGTTAGCGTCGCAGGACCCAAGTCGGCGCCCTCTTGCGTCACGACGCGGCCGTTGACGACGATCGGCCCCGACGAATCCACGATCGTGCTCGGCTCGAAGGCGCCGCTCTCGAGCGCGGCGGCCATGACGAACGGCTTGAAGCTCGAGCCCGGCTCGAAGATGTCCGTGGCGGCGCGGTTGCGATAGTTCTCGGGCAGGTACTGCGAGCGCTCGTTCGGGTTGTACGACGGCTGGTTCACCATCGCGAGCACTTCACCGGTGCGCGGGTCGAGCATGACGACGGAGCCCGAGCGCGCTCCGGTTTGCTCGACCGCGGCCTTGAGCTCGCGATAGGCAAGGTACTGGAGCCGAAGATCGATGCTCGTGCGCAAGTCGCGGCCCGGACGTGCGGAGCTGAGCAGCTCCACGTCGCGAATTACCTGACCGCGCCGGTCTTGCAGCACGCGCTTGCTGCCGGGCTCGCCCTTCAGCCAGTGATCGAACGCCGCTTCGAGGCCTTCCTGGCCGCGATCGTCGACGTCGGTGAAACCGATGACGTGCCCCGTCACCTCGCCGGCCGGGTAATACCGCCGGTACTCGCGCACGGTGCCGACGCCGGCCAGGCCGAGCGCGAGCGCCTTCTGGGCCGTGGCCGGCGCCACGCGCCGCTCGAGGTATACGAACTCGCGGTCGAGATTGCTGGTGATTCTGCGGGCGAGCCACTGCTCGTCGATCTCGAGAACCGCCGCGAGCTCGTCGAGCCTGTCGAGCGAGGACTTGAGCTCCTTCGGATTCGCGTAAATGGATTCGACCGGCGTGCTGACGGCGAGCGGCTCCCCGTAACGGTCCGTCAGAGAGCCGCGATGCGCCGAGATCTGGACCGTGCGCAGATGCCGATCGTTGGCCTGCTCGGCGAGGAAGTCCTTGTCCACGAGCTGTAGATAAAGGATGCGGCCCTCGAGCGCGGCGGCTCCTAGTGCGAAGCAGACGAGCAGCAGCACGCTTCGCCAGCGCGCGCGTTCGGCAACCGTCGCCCTGTCCCCCTTCCTCATTCCTCGTTCAGTCCGCGGGCTCAACGACCACCACGAGCTGGTCGTCGTCCGGCTCCGTGAGCTCCAGGCGCTGGCGCGCGAGCGCCTCGATGCGCGAATGCGTGGCGTACGTGCCCTGCTCGATTTGCAGCCGCCCCCAGTCGATTTGCAGCTGATCGGCCTCGAGCCGCAATTGCTCGGCCTGCATGAACAGCTGCCTCGACTTGTGCTCCGCAGCCACGATCCAAACGCCGGAAGCGACGACGCAAGCGGCGAGTGCGAGCACGCCGACGATCTCGACTGCGCGCGCGTTCATGCTGCTTGCTCGAGCGGTCGGCGTTCGGCGACGCGCATCCGGGCGCTGCGTGCGCGGGGATTGCGCTCTATCTCGGGGGTGCTCGGGCGCACGAGCTTGCCCACGAGCTCGAGCTTTGGCCGCGCGTGCGGAGGCACGTTCGGGAGACCGGCGTACGCTTCGTCGCCGCGCGCCTCGCGCGCCATGAAGCGCTTGACGATGCGGTCTTCGAGCGAATGGAAGCTGATCACGACGAGCCGGCCGCCCCCGGCGAGCAGATCCACGCTTTGCGCGAGGCCGCGCTCGAGCGCCGCGAGCTCGTCGTTGAGCGCAATGCGGATCGCCTGGAACGTGCGCGTCGCGGGATGGATGCGGGCACGGCCGGCTTGGCGGCCGGCGTGCGCCGCCACGAGGGCCGCGAGCTGGGTCGTCGTCTCGATCGGCGCCTTCGCACGCTCGCGCACGATCGCCGCCGCGATCTGCCGGGCGCGCGGCTCTTCGCCGTAGCGGAACAGCACGTTCGTGAGCTCTTGCTGCGGCACGGCGGCGAGCCACTCGGCGGCCGTCGGACCCTGCGTGCGATTCATGCGCATGTCGAGAGGGGCTTCTTGCGAGAAGCTGAAGCCGCGCGCGGGCTCATCCAATTGCGGCGAGGAGACGCCGAGGTCGAACAGGACGCCGTCGAGCCGCCGCCGGCCGAGCCACGGCCCTGCGGCGGCGGCGAGATTCTCGAAACCGGCGTGCTCGAAGCGGAAGCGCGGATCGTTCCCGAGCCGCTCGCGAGCGTCAGCCACCGCGTCCGCGTCTTTGTCCAAAGCCAGTAACCGTCCCTGTGGTCCAAGCCGCGCCAAAATTTGAGCGCTATGCCCGCCGCGTCCGTAGGTCGCATCGACGTACCAACCGTCATCCCGCAACGCCAAACCTTCGAGCGCTTCCTGGAGCAGCACGGGCTGATGTCCAGGCGCTCTGGTCACCGGCGGTTATGCTCTACAGCGACAGCGATTCGAGTTCTTGTGGTAGACCCGCTTCTTCGCCTTCGTCCGCTAGCCACTCGTCGCGGCGCTTGCTCCAACGTTCGTCGTTCCAGAGCTCGAACTTGTTTCCCTGACCGATCAGCATCGCTTGCCGTTCGAGCCCCGCGAACTCGCGCAGCTCTCGCGGCAGCAACACGCGGCCGTGCCCATCCATCTCGAGCTCGGTGGCGTACCCCACCATCAAACGTTGTAAGCGCCGTACTTGCTTGTTCAGCGTCGGCAGGCGCACCAACTTGCGTTCGATCTCCTCCCAGTCGGGCAGTGGGTAGATCAGGAGGCAGTAGTCACGATCGACGGTGGCGACCAAGTGCCCTTGTGCAACGGTCAGCAGGCGCTCCCGATATCGGCTCGGGATGGCCATCCGACCCTTCGCATCGAGGGTGACTTTGGTAGCGCCGCGAAACATGACGAGACCGCCCGGCCCATTTCCGCCCACTTTTCTCCACGCTTTGACACTATATTGAGCGGCGCGCGGAAGGTCAACGCAATTCGAGCCAAAACGCGCGAATCGACAAACAGTTAGCGAGTGGGGGCGTGTCTGCTTCCGGCGACGGGCGCGCTGCGGTGTGACCCTGGCGGCGGCACGCCGCTGCGCCGGCTTCGCCGGTTCCCTTGCTGCCGGCGGGCGCGTGGGGCGCGCAGGGCGGCTGTGGCCCGTTTGCGTTGTACGAGGAACAGAGAGGGAGTCGGCCTGTAAGCCGGGTTCTGTCGAGAGCAGCCATTCCTCTGCGATGCGCGTCACCGCGCACCTGTAGCGACCTACCCGGGAGCTCGTGTGGGCACACTTAGCGCTCCCCTATTCGGTCTTGCTCGGGGTGGGGTTTACCGTGCCGCAGCGTGTTACCACCTGCGCGGTGCGCTCTTACCGCACCTTTTCACCCTTACCTGCCGTTGCCGGCCGGCGGTTTGTTTTCTGTGGCACTTTCCGTAGGCTCGCGCCTCCCAGGCGTTACCTGGCACCCTGCCCATCGAGCCCGGACTTTCCTCCGGGGCTTTCGCCCCAGCGGCTGCCCGGCCGACTCCCCGGGTTAGTGTACTCGCGGCGGCGTCGAGTTCTCGCTCAAGTCCGCGCGAGCCGGTACAGCACGTTGCGCGCCACGCCCGTGATGGTCGCCGCGAGCTTGAGCGCCTTGTGGGGAGGCAGCTCGGCCGCCAGCAGGTCGTAGACGCGCCGTGCTTCGGCCTCGTCGGCCGAGGTGCCCTCGGCGCCGGCCACGACGATCACGAATTCGCCGAGCAGGGGAATCCTCGAGCCGAGGCGCGCGACGAGCTCCGCCAGCGTACCGGTCTCGACCTGCTCGTGAGTCTTCGTGAGCTCGCGCGCGATTGCGGCCCGCCGCTCGTTGCCGAAGGCGGCGCGCAGCGCGCCGACGGTCTCCGCGACTCGATGAACGGCCTCGTAAAAGACGATCGTGCGCGGCTCGTTGCGCAGCGCTTCGAGCCGCGCGGCTCGCGCACTGTCGCGCCGCGGCAGGAAGCCCTCGAACACGAACCGGTCCGTGGGCAACCCCGCGCTGCAGAGCGCCGCGATCGCGGCGCACGGTCCCGGAACCGGGACTACTGTCACGCCGGCCGCACGGGCCGCGCACACGAGGCGGAAGCCCGGATCGCTGATCAGCGGCGTGCCGGCGTCGCTGACGAGCGCCACGGACTTGCCGCGCTCGAGCGCTTCGAGCAGGGCCGGCGTGCTCTCCGCCTCGTTATGCTCGTGATGAGCAATAAGTCTCGATTCCACGCCGATTTGCGATAGCAATCCCCGAGTGTGGCGCGTATCCTCGGCCGCAATGACATCGGCCACGCCAAGGACGTCGCGGGCTCTCGGAGTCAGGTCATCGACGTTGCCGATCGGCGTACCCACTACGTAGAGCCTGCCGCGATCCGATCGGGTGTCCACCATAGACGCCGAGCTCAATGCCATGAACGGAAGTCAGTTTACAAGCGCTTTCGCGCGCGCAGCCAGGACGCTCGCGCTCGTTTCACTCATCGCGTTCGCGGCCTGCACGTCGGTGACGCCGACCGAGCGGCCGTCGTTCGACGTCGCGGCGCTCGAGCAGCGTGCACGCGCAGCCGTCGACTCCGGCAACTTCGCCGCCGCCGCAGATCTCTTCACGGAGCTCGCGGCCTCATCGAGCGGAACGGCGCGCATCGACTACCTCCTTCAAGCGGCGCGCTTCGCCGCGGACTACGGCGACACCGCGCTCGCGCGGCGCCGCCTCGCGGAGGCGCGCAACGGGGCGAGCGTCGCTCAGCAACGAGCCATCGCCGTCGCCGGCGCACGGCTCGATCTCGCCGAAGGCCGGCCGCAAGCCGCGCTCGATGCGCTCGCCGCGTTGCCGCAAGCCTTACCCGAGCAGCTGCAGCGCGACGCGGCGGCCGTTCGCGGCCAGGCACTGTTCCGCGTCGGCCGGCCCGTGGACGCCATCCGCGTGCTCATCGAGCGCGAGGTATGGCTCACCGACGCCGAGTCGATCCTCGCCAACCAACGCATGATCTGGGAAGGGTTCCGCGCATTGCCGGCGCCCGCGCCGGCGCCGACGACGGGCGACGTCGTCGTCGACGGCTGGCTCGCGCTCGCCCCGCTCGCGGGAACGGCGGGTGCCGATCTGCGCCGTTCGCTGCTCGCGTGGCGGCAAACGTATACGACGCATCCCGCCGCGGCGGGGCTGCTCGCCGATCTTCTCGCGGCGCAACGCTCGACGGCGTTCCCGAGGCAAATTGCTCTACTGCTGCCGCTGTCTTCCGCGCAGCGCGCTTTCGCGCTCGCCATCCGCGACGGATTCATGACCGCGCATCTGAAGCATGCCGGCAATGCTGCGGCAAACGTGCGCGTCTACGATACGGCGCGCCTCGGCGGCACCGAGGCGTACCTGCAAGCGCAGCTCGACGGCGCGGACTTCATCGTCGGACCGCTGGCGCGCGGCGAGGTCGATCGCGTCATCGCGCAAGCCGGGTTCGTGCCGACTCTCGCGCTCAACTACGCGACGAACGACGCGACGCTGCTGCGCGGCTTCTACCAATTCGCGCTTGCGCCCGAAGACGAGGCGCGCGCGATCGCCGCGGCCGCGATAGCGGCGGGAGCCGAGACGGCGGTCGCGTTCGTGCCGAGCACGCAGCGCGGCTACGAGATCCGCGACAACTTCCGTGCGGCCTTCGAGCAGGCTGGGGGCACGCTGCTCGACTGGTACGGCTACGAGCCGGGTCTGCGCGACTTCTCGCAGCCGACGGCGGCGATACTGAACGTCACCCGCAGCCGCCAACGGTATCAGCGCCTCGCGGCCAACCTCGGCGTCGCCGTGCAATTTCCCGAGGCGCGGCGGCGGCAGGACGTCGACATGATCTTCGTCTTCGCCGACGAGCCGACCCCGGCCCGACTGCTCGCGTCGCAGCTCAAGTTCTACGGCGCCGGCGATATCCCCGTCTACGCGACGGCCCTCGTCTACGATGCGGCGGCGCGGGTCTTCGATACGAGCGGCCAAGCGCGCGACAGCGATTTGAACGGCTTCATCTTCGCCGACACGCCCGCGCTCTTGACGCCCGACGCGACGGCGCGCGACCTGCTCGACGACGTGCGCTCGTTCTGGGCGCAGCGCGGCGTCGACCCGCGGTTCTACGGCATGGGCTACGACGCGTACGGCCTCATCGAATTCCTGTACGCGAACGATGGCGCTCCGTGGACGATGCGCGGACTGTCCGGCGACTTATCGCTCGACGAGCAAGGCCGCGTCCGCCGCGTGCTGCCGCTCGCGCAATTTCGCAACGGGCGGCCCGTCGCGCTCGACGCCTCGAGCCTGCCCCCGATCGACGCGCGGGGCCTCACCGGCCGGCGTTGAATGCGCGTCGAGCGCGGCCGCCTCTGGGAGTCGCGGGCCGCGGCCTATCTCGAGCGACAAGGGCTCGCGGTTCTCGCGCACGGCTACCGCTGCCGTGTAGGCGAGCTCGACCTCGTGTGCCGCGACGAGGATCAGCTCGTCATCGTCGAGGTCCGTGCGCGCAGCCGCGCAGCGCTCTGCTCGGCCGTCGAAAGCATCGACGTCCACAAGCGCCGCCGCATCGTTCTGGCGACGCGCCATCTGCTGATGCGCCACCCTCAATGGCATGCTGCGAGGATCCGCTTCGACGTCGTCGCCTTCGATTCGATCGACCTGCCGGAGCCGCGCGTTCAGTGGATCAAGAACGCGTTCGATGCCGGTTGAAGGGAGCTCGACTTCAAGGCAGAGTGCTTCACGAGCAACCCACCGAACGGCCACAATGGAGCAGCGGGTACGCCGTCATTTCGAAGACAGCATCGCGACCAAGCAGGCCGCGATCGAGCTCGCGCCCGCCATCACGGCGGCGGCCGCAACGATGACGCGCTGTCTGCTCGAGGACGGCAAGATCTTGAGCTGCGGCAACGGCGGATCGGCCGCGGACGCTCAGCACTTCTCGAGCGAGCTGCTCAATCGCTTCGAGCTCGAGCGCCCCGGTCTGCCGGCCGTGGCACTCACAACGGACAGCTCGACGCTGACCTCGATCGCGAACGACTACGCCTTCGCCGAAGTGTTCGCGAAGCAAGTCCGCGCGCTAGGCCAGCCCGCCGACGTGCTGCTCGCGATCTCGACGTCGGGCAACTCCGAGAACGTGGTGCGTGCCATCCGCGCCGCGCACGAGCGCGGGCTCAAAGTCGTCGCGCTCACGGGACGCGACGGCGGCGCGATCGCGGGATTGCTCGGCGACGGCGACATCGAAATTCGCGTGCCGGCGGAGCGCACCTGCCGCATCCAAGAGGTGCACCTGCTCGTCATCCACTGCCTCTGCGACCTAATCGACGCCGAGCTGCTCGAACCCCGCTGAGCAAAGGCGCCACGGCGTGGCGCGCATCATTTGACGACCTTGAGCTTCGCGCGGCGGTCGCCCCCC
>JBBIJV010000132.1:0-10359 GCA_037445815.1 Rhodospirillaceae bacterium | reverse complement strand
CGCCGTTCGACAGGACGGCGGCAACCGCTTCGTCTGGCGCGTGGGCGCCGGAGGTCGCGTCGAGCGTATCGCCGTGCGCGTCGGCGGCGAGCGCGGGGGCGAGGCCGAGGTGCTGGCCGGGATCAATGCGGGCGATGTCGTCGTCGTGCGCTCGAGCGCCGAGCTCGCGGAAGGCGCGGCCGTCGCGGCCGT
Organism: Rhodospirillaceae bacterium; assembly: GCA_037445815.1. GTDB lineage: Bacteria > Pseudomonadota > Gammaproteobacteria > Steroidobacterales > Rariloculaceae > FEN-1219. The sequence goes on along the minus strand of JBBIJV010000132.1, from coordinate 10,167 downwards.
GCGTTGAGTGTCGATTCAGGCGAGGCCCGATCGACGAGTTTTTGCGACCGGGCCGGATCGCGAGGCGTAGAGGGGAGCGAGCGATGAGCGAGAAGAAGGTGCTGGTCCGCATCCGCGGCCTCGCGAAGGACTACAGGCGCGGCGTCGAGACCGTGCACGTGCTGCAGGCGCTCGACCTCGACATTCGCGAAGGCGACTTCCTCGCGCTCATGGGGCCGTCGGGCTCGGGCAAGTCCACGCTGCTGAACCTGATCGGCGGGCTCGACCGGCCGAGCCGAGGCGAGATCGAGGTGGCCGGGCAGCGCATCGACACGATGAGCGACGGCGCGCTCGCGCGCTGGCGCTCGAACCACGTTGGCTTCATCTTCCAGATGTACAACCTGCTGCCCGTGTTGTCCGCCGAGCGCAACGTCGAGCTGCCGCTGCTGCTCACGCGCCTGTCGCGCGCCGAGCGGCGCAAGCGCGTCGAGGCAGCGCTCGCGCTCGTGGGTCTCAGCGACCGCGCGAGGCACAAGCCGCGCGAGCTCTCGGGCGGGCAGGAGCAGCGCGTCGGCATTGCGCGCGCGATCGTCTCGGACCCCACGCTGCTGCTCTGCGACGAGCCAACCGGCGATCTCGACCGCAAGTCCGGCGACGAGATCCTCGATCTACTGCAAGCGCTGAATCAGCGGCACGGCAAGACCATCGTCATGGTCACGCACGACCCGCACGCCGCTGCCCGAGCCACGCACACGCTGCACCTGACGAAAGGCCAGCTCGCGCTCGAGCCCGAAGCGGCCTGAAGGAGCGTCCTGCGATGCTGAAATTTCTGCCGCTCTTCTTCGCGAACCTGGGCCGGAAGCCCGTGCGCACGACGCTGACGCTCGGCTCGATCGTCGTGGCGTTCCTCTTGTTCGGCCTACTGAAGACGATGGAGGGAGCGCTCGCGCTGGGCGCGGACCTGGCCGGCGTCGACCGCCTCGCCACGATGCACCGGATGTCGCTGATCCAGCAGTTCCCGTTGAGCTATCTGAACCGCATCCGCGCCGTCGACGGCGTCGTGGCGGCCACTTCGTTCAACTGGTTCGGCGGCATCTACCAGAACGAGCGCAACCAGGTGTCCGCGATGACGACGGAGCCGGCCACCTTCTTCGACGTATACCCCGAGTACCTGCTGCCGCCCGAGCAGCGCGCCGACTGGATCTCGGACCGCGCCAGCATGATCGTCGGCCGGGCGACGGCTGAGCGGTTCGGCTGGAAGGTCGGCGACACGATCCCGCTGCGCTCGTCGTTCTACCGCAAGAGCGACGGTAGCGATACCTGGGACGTGCGAATCGCGGGCATCTACGACGCGGCGAACGGCGACAGCTCGAGCGTGTATCTGCACTACGACTATTTGAACGAGTCGCTCAGCCGGAACGGCGGGCGCGACTTCATCGGCTTCGTGATCTTCAGAATCGAGAATCCCGACGAGGCGGCGCAGGTGTCGGCCCGCGTCGACGCGTTGTTCGCGAACTCGCCGGCCGAGACGAAGACGTCGACGGAGCGCGCGTTCATCCAGGGGTTCGCGAATCAGATGGGCGACATCGCGACGATCGTTACGGCCGTCGCGAGCGCCGTGTTCTTCACGATGCTGCTCGTGACGGCCAACACCATGGCGCAGTCCGTGCGCGAGCGCACGAACGAGACCGCCGTGCTCAAGACGCTCGGGTTCACGAGGCACACGATCGCGGGGCTCGTGCTCACGGAGTCGTTCCTGATCACGGCCCTGGGCGGAGCGATCGGCTTGGGTCTGGCCGCGCTCGCGGCGCGGCGCGTCGGCGACATGCTCGCACAGTTCTTCCCTGTCATCGGCGTCCCGGCGGGGGCCTACGTGACGGGGGTCGTGCTGATCGCGATCTTGAGCCTGCTCGCGGGGCTGCTGCCGTCGCTCGAAGCCTCGCGCCTCAAGATCACGGACGCTTTGCGCAAGGTGTAGGAGCGAAACGCCATGCTCGGCAACTGGCTCGCACAGATCGGCGCCGTCACGGCGCTGAACCTGCGCAACCTGCGCGAGCGCTCGAGCTCGACGCTCGTCGCGCTCGTCGGCGTCACGGGCGTCGTCACGGTCGTCGTCGGCGTGCTGTCGATCAACGAAGGGTTCCGCGCCGTGCTCCAGGAGGCCGGCGCCGACGACGTCGCGATCGTGCTGCGCGGCGGCGCGACGGACGAGATGACGAGCGGCTTCGGGCTCGACCAGACGCGCGTGATCGCCGACGCGGCTGAGATCGCGCGCGACGCGGACGGGTTGCTCGCCTCGGCGGAGCTCTACGTGATCGTCGAGGTTCCGCTGAAGTCGGCGGGCACCGTGGCGAACGTCCCGCTGCGCGGCGTCAACGCGGCCGCGGCGCCGAAGCTCCGGCAGAATTTCGAGATCACCGAAGGCCGCATGTTCACGCCGGGCACCTTCGAGATCATCGTAGGCCGCGGCGCGGCGTCGCAGTTCTCGGGCCTGGAAGTCGGCGAGACGCTGCGCTCCGGCACCACGAGCTGGCTCGTCGTGGGTCATTACCGTGACCGCGGCAGCATTGCGGAGTCGGAGATCTGGACCGACGCGACGGTGCTCCAGGGTGCTTACAACCGCGGCACGAGCTATCAATCCGTGCGCGCGCGTCTCACGAGCCCTGAAGCCTTTCAAGCGTTCAAGGACGCGCTGACCACGGACCCGCGCCTCAACGTGCGCGTGTTCACGGAGCGGCAGTACTACGAGGAGCAGTCGCGCACGCTGACGCTCATCGTGGGCACAGTCGGCGTCGTGATCGCCGTGCTCATGGGCTTGGGCGCCGTGTTCGCGGCCGTCAACACGATGTACTCGGCCGTCTCCGCGCGGGCGCGCGAGATCGCGACGCTGCGCGCGCTCGGCTTCGGCGCGTTCCCCGTCGTCGTCTCCGTGCTCGTCGAAGCCGCGCTGATCGGCGCCGCGGGGGGCTTGCTCGGGATGGCAATCGCGTACTTCGCGTTCAACGGGTTTCAGGCGTCGACGATGAACTGGTCGTCGTTCAGCCAGATCACGTTCGCGTTCACCGTCACGCCGGAGCTCGCGGCGCAGGGTCTCGTCTACGCGCTGGCTTTGGGACTGCTCGGCGGGTCGTTCCCGAGCATCCGCGCGGCGCGGCAGCCCATCGTCCGGGGGCTGCGCGAGCTCTAGCTGCGGGGGCCGACTTTCTTGCGCCGGCTTTGGTAGGCTGGCGCACTCAACTCGGCATCGACGAAAAGGAGAACTCGAATGGCTCAAACCCTCACCGGCGGCTGCCTCTGCGGCGCTGTGCGCTACACGGTCTCGTCGGACTTCATTTTCAGCGGCCACTGCTATTGCGAGGACTGCCGCAAAGGGAGCAGCTCCGGCCACAACTCGGTGTACGCCGTGCCCGAGCAGTCGGTGAAGATCACGGGCAAGCTCACGGAGTACAAGAAGCAAGGCGGCAGCGGCCAGCCGATCACGCGGCGCTTCTGCCCCGTGTGCGGTACGAAGATCTCGACCACGGCCGCAGTGATGCCCGGTGTGCTGTTGATGACGGCCTCGAGCCTCGACGACCCCGAGACGTACAAGCCGCAGTCGAGCATCTTCGTGTCGCGCGCGCCGAGCTGGGATCGCCCGCCGGCGGATCTGCCGCAGTTCCCGGAGATGCCGCCGCAAGCCTGACCGGCCGGAAGCAAGGGCGCCGGCGCACGGCCGGCGCCGCGCCTAAAGCGGCCTGAAGCTAACGGCCGCCGAGGCTCTTGTAGGTGCGGTCCAGAAAGTACGTCGTGGGATTGCCGTAAGTAGCGTCCCATTCGGCCGTCGGCTTGGCTGCGGTGACCTGCTCGAGCGTTGCACCGTCCGCGATCAGCGCCGCGATGCGCCCGCGCACGGATCGCAGCATCTCGACGTAGGCCACGAGCTCTTCGTAGCGCGCCACGCGGCCGTGGCCCGGCACGATGACCGTATCGCCGTCCAGCTCGTCGAGCAGCCGAGTCACGAACTCGATCTCGCCGTCGAAGCTGCCGCCGTTGTCGACGTCGGAGAACGGATACGCCGTCGGCAAGAACACGTCGCCCGTATGCGCGACGTTCCTGCCGCGCAGGATCGCGACGACGTCGCCGGCCGTGTGCGCGGGCCCCACGTGCAGGAGCTCGATGCGCTCGCCGCCGAAATAGATCTCGATGCGATCGTGGAACGTCACGACGGGCAGCGCCGCCGGCGGAAAGGCGGGCTGATCGAGGATCGTGCGCACGACGTTGATCTTGTTGTCGCGCATCAGCCTCTCGCGCGCGTTCGCATGTGCCACGATCAGGGCGCCGTCGGGCCCGAGAATCTTGTTTCCCTCGGAATGGTCATCGTGCCAGTGCGTGTTGATCACGTACGTGATCGGCCGGCCGCCGAGCTCCGCCACGGCGTCGCGGTATTTCGGCACGAACTGCGGATAACCGGAATCGACGACGAGCGTGCCTTCCGGGCCGAAGAGCGCGAGCACGTTGCCCGAGGTTTGGCCGCCGCCGGCGCCGTACAAGACGTGGAGACCGGGCCCGAGCTCCTCCGTCGTGACTTGTGCTTCGCGCGGCGGCGCCTGCGCGTGGCTCGCCGCGGCGCACAAAATCAAGAGCGACGCCGTCGCGACGCATGACTTGCTCATGCCGCCGAGCCTAGCAGCGCGCGCGGCGAGATACGAGGCGGCCTTCCCAGCCGCGGCGTGTGAGCTCGTGCACGAGGCACTCGTCGTCGCCGAAGCGGCGCCGCCCGACTGGCCTGAAGCCGAGCCGGCGATAGAACTCGTGCGCGCGCGTGTTCGAGGCGAGCGGATCGATGACGATGGCCGTCACGCGCGGATCGGCGAAGCAGCGCTCGATGGCGAGGCGCATCATCTCGCGCCCGAAGCCCTTGCCGCGGTCCTCGTGCGCGCCGATCCAGATGTCGATCGCGCGCAGGTTCGGCGCGATCTCGCCCCAGTAGTGCGTCGATTCGACGTGCGGATCGATGATCTGCATCGCACCGATCGGCCGCCCGTCGACCTCGCCGATGAAGTATCGCGAGTGCTCGTTCTGTGCTGCGATCTCTTCGGCCCAGTCGGTGCCGGAAAACGCGACCGTCGCGTTCGGATCGTCCGTCGAGCAGGCGATGACGTCGGGGTCGTCGTCCCAGCGTTCGAGCCAGGCCACGTCGGCCGGCGTCGCGGGGCGTAGCGTTACCCGGTCCATGCAACCGTTGTAGGCTGCGCACCGCGCGGCTGTCAATCGAAGTCAAAAATCGATGCTCACCTGGCCTGCGATCTTGCGGTCGATGAGATCGCCGAAGATGTGCTGCTGCACGCGCTCGTCGAACAAGTTCTGCGCGACGACCTTGAACGTGACCCGGTTCTGCGCGAAGCGCCACCCGACGGCCGCGTTGACTTGCGTGAACGACGGCGTCGCGGCGCGCGCGAAGAGCACATCGGCCCAGTACGCTTCGTCCTGGAAATTCACGCCGACGCTGAAGAACCGCTTGCCCACGTCGTGACCCAAGCCTAAATTCGCGCGCCACTCGGGCGCGACGTTGATGTCGGCCGCGTCGATGCCGCCGCCGATCTCGGGCTCGTCCTGCCACGACAGGTTTACGTACCAGCTCCATGCGCCGGTGTCGCGCTCGAGCGAGAGCTCGACGCCGCGGTTCACGGTGCGGCCGAGGTTGCGGTAGCTGTAGTCCGACGGCACGAGGCCCGCAAGCCCTCCGAACGGGCACGCCGCGGGGCCCGTGCCCGGTGCGAACGTGAAGCACGGGATCACGGCAGGCGGCAGCGTGGCGCTTGGCGCCGGCAGGTTGCCGGGGCGATAGACGTCGCGGACGAAGAAGTCGATCGAGTCTTCGGTCACGTTGCGGTAGAGCGCGGCGCTGAAAAGGAGGCGATTGTCGAATGTGCCGACGTAGCCGACCTCGTACGCCTCGAGCCGCTCCTCGTCGAGCAGCGGATTGCCGTCGGCGTCGGCCGGCGCGAAGAACGGCCCGAGCTGCTGGAGGATCGTCACGTCGAGATAGCCGTTGATCGCCGACGGCGTGCGGAACGCCTCGTTGTACGCCACGCGGAACGAATGCTTGGGCGACGGCGCGACGATCAAGCTCGTGCGCGGCGTGACGACGGCGTGGTCGAGCGGGTCGATGTCGTCGTAGCGCGCGCCGAGCACCCAGCGCACGCGCGGCGCGAGCAGGATCTCGTCCTGTAGGAACGCGCCGGCCTCGCCGCGGTCGTCGGCCGCGGGCGCGAGCCCCAAATCGAACCGCGTCGTGCGCAGGCTGCCGCCGTAGGTCAGCACGTGCCGCTCGCCGAGCTCGCTCGTGTTCGAGAAATCGAGCTCGTACGCGTCCGAGACGAAGCGCAGCGGCAGCAGCGCCCCGTCGCCGCCGCGCGTGAGCAGATTCACGGCGTCGCCGTCGAGCATCGTTGCCGAGGCTCCGACGTGCCAGCTTCCCCTGTTCCAGTCGCCCTTGACGTAGGACAGGCTCGAGCCGCGCTCGATGTCGAACGGCCCGATGCCGCTGTGCAGAATGCCGTCCGTCGTCGCGTAGCCGGCCGCGAAGGTGGCCGAGGTGTCGTCGCCGGTCCGCCATTCGAGCTCGACGTTGACGCGCGACTGGTGCGTGCCCTGGTTCTGGTAGTCGGGATAGGCTTGCGGCGGATTCGAGCCCGGGATCGTGCCCGTCGGCCGGTGGTACGCGGGCTGCTCGAAGTAGCCGCCCGACACTTTGTACGCGAACGCGGCGCCGCCGCCGGCGTGCACGATGCTCGCGTAAGGAGTGCCGACGACGACGGTCGTGCCGTCCATCTGACTCGGCCGCCGGCCGATGACGTTCACGACGCCGGCCATCGCGTTCGCGCCCCAGACGGCGCTGCCGGGCCCGCGCACGACCTCGATTCGCTCGATCTCGTTCGCCTGGACCGGCAGGAGATCCCACATCACGAAGCCGAAGAAGTCGAGGTAGATCGAGCGGCCGTCGAGCATCACGAGCTGCGTGTTCGCGAGCGTCGACGTGGAGCCGCGCCCCGTGAGGTTGATGTCGCGGACGCTCGTCTGCGCCACGTTCAAACCGGGCACGTTGCGCAGCAGGTCGCCGTAGTCGTCCGCCGGGGCCTGGTCGATCTCGGGGCCCGAGATCACGGTCATCGCGGCCGGCGCGAGCGCCATTTCCTGCGCGCGCCGCGACGCGGTCACGACGATCGTCTGAGCCTGGCCTTGGAACGGCGCCGGCGCGGCGGATTCCTGGGCCGTTGCGGCTGCGGCCGCGAGCGAGGCGAGCAGCGCGATCGCCGTCGCCGAACGAGTGTCGTGCGAAGCCAAGTCGTGCGTGTGCATGGACATGGTCTCCTCTTTTTCTCGGCGCGGCGCTCAGCGCAGCGCATTGACGGTCGGCTCACGGCGGCCGATCTTGTAATCGATGCCGAGCGCGAACGTGTCGAGCGTCGGGTCGTCGCCGTTGCTCACGTCGAGAAAATCGCCGTCGAACCCGAAAAACTGGTACTCGAATCGCACGCGCCACTTCGGCGTCGCCTTGATCGCGATGCCGCCCCCGACCAAGTAGTCCATGCCGCTCGAATGCACGTCGCGCGTCGCGGCGGCCTGCGTCCACAGCGTGTCGAGCACGGCATGGCCGTTCATGTCGTATCGCACGAGGCCGAGCTTCAGAAACGGTTCCACCGTCCTGCCCCACTGGAACGTGGCGACGCCGCTCGCCTGGATCGCGGTCGCGTCGAACGTGGTGTGGCTCGTGAGATAGCCGGGGGCGTTCGCGAAGTATTCGGTCCATTGCAGGTTCGCGGCCCGCCGGGCGGCGAGCTCCACGGAGAAGCGGCGGCTGATCTGCAAGCCGCCGATCAGCGCAAAGCCGCGCTCGTCGCCGCCGACCTCCCAGCCGAGCCCGCGATAGACCTCGACGTGCGTGTCGTCGCTCGTGGCGCCGACGTACCAAGTGCCCGGCTCCGCGGCGCTGGCGCCGCCGGTGAAAGCCAGGCCGAGCAGAAGCGCACCGGTTCCCGTGAAGGCCGAAGAGCCAAGCGATCGATGACCCATGGCAGCATCCTCTCGTTATCGAAGGGAGCTGTAGGGTCCCAGGCCGCGCGCGGCGCGGTCCTGCGGAAAAGCCGAGGGTAAGCTGCGGATTTGCCGAAAAAGCCGAGGATGCCCCGCGCCGCGTCATCGAGCGGCGGCCGACGGCCGCCCGCGTGCGGCCGCCGCCTTGGCCTCGAGCCAGTCGACGACGCTGCCGAGCCCGTCCGTCGCAATGTCGACACGGAACTGCGAGCGGTACGTGCGCACGTACGAGACGCCCTCGGCCTCGATGTCGACGACACGCCAGTCGCCGTCGCGCTCCACCATCACGAAGTCGACGTCCACCTCCGTGCCGTCGTTGAGCGTCAGCACCGTGCGCACGCGGGCCGGCGAGCGCGCGGGGTCGCCGTCGAACGGCAGCACGCGCAGCGTCGTCGGCTTGAAGTGGAGCAGCAAGTCGCCGTAGGTCGCCACGAGGTACTCGTAGAACGCCGTCACGAATCGGTCGCGCACCTCGGAGGCAGCCGCGTCCCAGTGCTCGGCCAGGATCGCGCGCGAGCCGCGCCGCAGGTCGAAGCGCGGCAGGATCAGCGTATCGACGAGCGCCGCGATCGCGGCGCGGTCGGCCTCGAGCTCGGCACGCCGGGCCGCGATCGTCGTCGCGATCTCGGCCGCGGTGCCGGCCACGACCTCGTTGCCGGCGAAAGTCTGCGCGAGCGCGCCCTGCGCGGCCAGCGCGAGCGCGGCGACGACGATCCGGACGCGGCCGTCAGGCACAGGCAATCGTCTCGCCGGTCTTGCGGCACATCGGCGGCCAGCCGAATCGGTCCCAGTAGCGGCGGAGCCCGATCGCGCGCACCAGCTCGCCGAAGCGCGGATGTTGCCTGAGCGCGCGCGCCTCGCGCGAGAAAATGAACTCGACATTGAAGCTCGGCCGGTCGTTCGTGAGCCTCAAGCCCGCATCGATGGCGCGTTCGGCTTCGCCGAGATAGAGCCAGGCCCCGAACAGATACTTCGGCGGCACGTCGCGCGCTTTCTCGGCGCGCGCGAGCGCCTCGACGGCCTGCGCGCGCTTCTCGGGCGAAGCGAGCGCGTCGAGCAGCGGGTCCACCCAGGCCGTCGGCTTCGCGAACATCGTCTGCACGCCGATCAGGAGCGGGCGCACAGCCGCATAGTCGCGCTGCCGCAGCTTCAGCACGATGAACGCGTCGGGCATCGGCCCCATGCCGAGCTCCTCGGCGATCCCGGCGTAGCGCGCTGCCTCGGCGTCCGCGTCGATCCACATCGATGCCACGGACATCCGGTAATTGACGACGGGCGACAGCGCGTCGAGCTGCTTCGCGCGCAGCGCGTACTCGGCGCCCTCTGCCGTGCGCCCGACGGCCGAAAGGAACTGCGAGTACCACACGAGCAGGTCGGAGTCGTTGTGCTCGTGCTCGAGCGCGCGGCGGAACGCGACCTCGGCCGTGATCCAGTCCCAGCGCGCGTACGCGACGAGCGCGAGCACGACCTGCATCGACGCGTCGAGCGACGCGTCCTGCTCGACGCCCTTCGCGAGAGTGGCCAGGGCCAGGTCGAACATCTCCTCTTGTATCTCGGCCGAGTACGACGGCAGCAGGGCATAGGCTTTCGCGAGCTCGACGTACGCCTGGCCGTAGCCGGCGTCGAGCGCGATGGCCTCCTCGAACAGGCGAATGCTGCGCCGCAGCGAGGCTTCGTCGCGCCGGTCGAGGTAGTGGCGTCCGCGCAGCAGCAGCTCGTACGCGGCCAGGTTCGTCGTCGGCGCCGACGTCGCGATCGGCGCGGCTTCGAGCTCGGTCGGCACCGTGTCGCGCAGCTTCGCGACGATCGTGTTCGCGATCTCGTCCTGGAGCGCGAAGATGTCGCCGAGCACGCCGTCGTAGCGTTCGCTCCACAAGCGAAAACCTTGCTCGGCGTCGATGAGCCGCACGTCGATGCGCACGCGCTCGCCGTCGCGGCGCACGGTGCCTTCGAGCACGTGCGCGACGGACAAGCGCCGCCCGATCCCGCGCACGTCGTCGGCCGACTCGCGCATGGCGAAGGCCGAGGTGCGCGCGACGACGCGCAAGCCGTCGACGGCGCTCAGACGCCGCAAGATCTCGTCGGCGAGTCCCGCGCCGAAATACGCGCCGT
>JBBIJV010000131.1:0-10379 GCA_037445815.1 Rhodospirillaceae bacterium | reverse complement strand
GCATCGCAACCCGACGGGCTTGCGATTCGATCCCGCCACCGGCGACCTCTGGTCGACGGAGTTCGGGCCGGCCGGCGGCGACGAGGTGAATCGCATCGAGGCCGGCAAGAACTACGGCTGGCTCTTGATCACGCACGGCAACCACTACAACAACGAGCCGAAGAAGCTCGGAACCGGCGGCGTCGAAGGCTACGTCGACCCCGTCATGTGGTGGCCGCGCGGCGGCAACCCCGGCAACCTCGTCGTCTACCGCGGCGAGCTTTTCCCGGCGTGGCAAGGCAACCTCATCATCGCCACGATGTCGAATCCGGCGCTCAAGCCCGGCCTCGTGCGCGCCGTCATCGGCGCCAACGGGGCGCTCGAGCACGAGGAGCGCATGTTGACCGAGATCGGCACGCGAATGCGCGACGTCGTCGAGGCGCCGGACGGGCGCCTCTTCGTGCTCACGGAGGCGTCGGCGTTCTCGTCGCCCGGAGCGATTCTCGTCGTCGAGCCGGGGGCCCAGCCCGCTGCGCCACAGAGGTAAAGAGAGCTGCGCCCAACCGCGCGGGTGAGCGGTGCATGCCCATGCGCGGACGTGTGCACGGCCGTTGACTGTCTGCGTTTAACAGACCCTGTCTGAAGGAGAGTATCGATGCTCGCCTTGAGAATGCGCCAGAAGGACTCCGAGTTCTACTTCGTGAGCTATCCCGCCGAGGACTTGCTTCGCCGCGTCCGGTTCGAGACGCGTTTCTACGGCGAGCGAGGAGAGGTCGTCGGCGGCGAGGGGCCGGACGAGGACGCCGAGCCGAAGGAGATCGACGACGTCGAGCGGTTCGTGCGCGCGATCGAGCGCAGCTCGGGTGCCTTTCAGCGCGAGCTGAACCGGCGCAAGGTGCGCCAGATCCGCGACTTCTTCCGCAACGAGACGGATCAACCCGTCGTTCCCGGTGCGGTGCTCTTGTTCACGTCCGAAGAGCTCAAGTTCAGCCCGCTCGGCCACTACGCGCAGCTGGGCGACCTCAGCCTGCCGCGCGAGCCTTTTCTGATCATCGACGGCCAGCACCGCCTCGCCGGCCTGCACTTCTACTTGCGCGAGCCGGATGCCGATCGGCGCATCGAAGTTCCGTGCGTGATCTTCGATCGCAAAGCCGCGGACTTTGCGACCGAGATGTTCGTGATCATCAATTCCACGCACACTCGCATCAACAAGAGCCACCTCGTCGATCTCTACGAGAAGATCGAGTGGGGCACGGACCCGCACAAGAAGCTCGCCGCGCGCCTCGTGCGTGCGCTTTACGAGGAAAGCGATTCGCCTCTGCGCTACCACGTGAACATGCTCGGCGGCCGCTCGCAGCGCGATATGTGGATCAACCAAGCACAGCTGTTCGGCGAGGTGCATCGGTTCGTTACGCGGCGCGAGGCGGAGCCCTGGACGACGGACGGGCGCGGCCTGTCGCGCGATCGTGCCTACGGGTTCTTGCGCGACGTGCTGCGCGCGGCGAAGCGCGTGTTCGGCGATGCGTGGGGCGACAACAAGCGGTACATGGTCACTCGTGACGTCACGCTGAAGGCTCTGATCCGCGTCGCCGGCGACGTGGCCGGCAAATCGCGCGCGCTCGGCTTGACGCCGTCGGCGAGCGCCGGCGCCGTCGAGGCCGCGCTCGTCCAGCGCTTCGAAGGCTGGGGGGCGCTCGTCTCCGAGTTCCGGCGCGACGGCTTCTACGAGCGCTTCCCGGCGCGAGGCCAAGTGGAGCGCGTGGAGAAGATACGCGACCGCCTGCGGCGCGAGTGCGGTTTGTGAGCCTAGGCCGTCGTATCATCGAACCATGAAAACGAAGCTTCGCGGATGGCGCGGCCTGCACGCAGCGGTGCTGCTTGCGCACGTGGTGTGCGCCGGAAGCGCCGCCTGGGCGCAATCGGGCGTGCGCGCGCCCGAGTTCAGAGTCGACTCGAGTTGGCCGACGATCCCGAACGGCTGGGTGCTCGGCGAGGTCACGTCAGTTTCGGTGGACCGCAACGACAACGTCTGGGTGCTGCACGTTCCGCAGTCGATTCCCGAGGACCGGCGCGCGAGCGCGGCGCCGCCCGTCCTTCGGTTCGATTCCGCAGGCAAGCTGCTCGCGAGCTGGGGCGGCCCGCGCGAAGGTGCCGAGTGGCTCGGGCGCGAGCACGGCATTTTCGTCGACGACGAGGACTTCGTCTGGATCGGCGGGCGCGCCGGCTGGCCGCGCGCGAATCCTCCCGGCAACAGCGACGACATGATCATGAAGTTCACGATGAGCGGCGAGCTCGTCATGCAGATCGGCCGTCGCGGCGCGAGCACGGGCAATCGCGACACGGAGAACGTGCATCAGGCCACGGATGTCTTTGTCGACACGGAAGCGAACGAGGTCTACGTCGCCGACGGCTACGGCAACAAGCGCGTCATCGTCTTCGATTCGGAGACGGGACGCTTCAAGCGGATGTGGGGCGCGTTCGGCAATCCGCCGCCGGATACGTTCGCGCCGAACGCTCCCGCGCCGCAGCCGCAGACGACGCCCGAAGGCCCGCCAGAGCTCGGCCTGCCGCACGCGATCAAGGTGTCGAACGACGGTATCGTCTACCTCGCGGATCGCATCAACAACCGCATCCAGATGTTCACGCGCGAGGGCGAGTTCCTGAAGCAGGTGCGCGTGACGAACGAAGGCAGCGACGTCGTGCCGGTGCCGGCGGGCTTCGCGTTCTCGCCGGACGAGAATCAGCAACTCCTCTACGTCGTCGATTCGGGCCCGATGCGTATCGTGATCTTCGACCGGCAATCGATGACGCAGATCGGCGTGGTCGGGCGGCGCGGAACGAGCCCGGGCGAGTTCGACATCGTGCACCACATGGCCGTCGACTCGAAAGGCAATCTCTACACGGCGGAGATCGTCAACAACCGGCGCGCGCAGAAGTTCGTGCCGGCGGTAATGCGATGAGACGGTAGGCCCTCCGAGCCGCACGTGGACAAGACCGCGCTGCAACGATTCGTCGACGAAACGTGGGGCTCCACGATCGTTCAGACGCTCTGCGACTACATCGCGATTCCGAATCGCTCGCCCGTGTTCGATCCCGATTGGGCGAAGCACGGGCACATGGACAAAGCCGTGGCCCTCATCGAGGGCTGGTGCGCGCGGAGGCCGATCGCGGGGCTCAGGGTCGAGGTCGTGCGCCTGCCGGGCCGAACGCCTCTGATCTACATGGAGGTGCCCGCCACCGCGCCTTCGCGCGACACCGTGCTTTTGTACGGTCATCTCGACAAGCAGCCCGAGTTCACGGGCTGGGAAACCGGCCTCGGTCCTTGGACGCCGGTTTTGAAGGGCGAACGGCTCTACGGGCGCGGCGGCGCCGACGACGGCTACTCGGCGTTCGCCGCGCTGACGGCCATCGAAAGCCTGGAAAAACAGAGCCTCGCGCATGCGCGCTGCGTCGTGCTCATCGAGGCCGGCGAGGAGAGCGGCAGCCCCGACTTGCCCGCGTACATCGAGCACCTCGAGGATCGCATCGGCGACGTGAGCCTCGTCGTGTGCCTCGACTCGGGCTGCGGCGACTACGAGCGGCTCTGGAGCACGACGTCGTTGCGCGGCGTCATCGCCGGCAACCTCACGGTCGAGGTGTTGCGCGAGGGCGTGCACTCCGGCTCGGCGAGCGGCATCGTGCCGTCGAGCTTCCGCGTGCTGCGGATGTTGCTCACGCGCCTCGAGGACGAGGCGACGGGCACGATCAAGCTCAACGAGCTCCGCGTCGCGGTTCCGCGCGAGCGCATCGAGCAGGCGCGCGGTACGGCGCGCGTGCTCGGCGACGGCGTTTGGAAAGAGTTTCCGCTCGTCGACGGACTGAGGCCGATGGGCAAGGACAACGTCGAGCGCATACTGAACCGGACGTGGCGCGCGACATTGTCCGTCACCGGCGTCGACGGAATCCCGCCGCTCGAAAGCGCCGGCAACGTGCTGCGGCCGAAGACGACGCTCAAGCTTTCCGTGCGTGTGCCGCCCACGGCGGACCCGGAGCGCGCTACGGTGAAGCTGAAGCAGTTGCTCGAGAAGAGCCCGCCTTACGGCGCGAAAGTGACGTTCACGGCCGAGCAACCGAGCGCCGGCTGGAATGCTCCGAAGCTTGCACCGTGGCTCGAGCGGAGCGTCGACTCGGCCTCGCGAGCGTTCTTCGGCAAGCCGGCGTGCTACATGGGCGAGGGCGGCACGATTCCGTTCATGCACATGCTCGGGCGAAAGTATCCGCAGGCGCAGTTCCTGATCACGGGCGTGCTCGGGCCGCACTCGAATGCGCACGGGCCGAACGAGTTTCTGCACCTGCCGACGGCGCGCAAGGTAACGTGTTGCGTGGCGCAGGTTCTGCACGAGCACAGCCGACGCTTGTTCGAGCCCGCGAAGGCCGCCAAGAAAACGCGGCCTGCCGCGGAACGCCGACGCGGCAAGCGCAAGATCTGACGCCGCGCTGTCTCTGCCGAGGCCGGCTCGCCCGGCGCCCCGGCGGCAGCACTTCAATGCGTCATGCTGTAGATCAGGTAATCGACGGCGACTTCGTACGCCTGGCCCGTGAAGGGCTCGGGATAAGCCGGATTGTCGGCTTGCTCCCAGCCTTCGCCGTAGTCGATGTTGTGCGAGATCATGACCATCCAGCGCCCTTTGGCATCCCGAATCCCGCGCCAATGCGGAGTGATACCGTCGTACCGCTCGTAGAGCAGCCCGGAGCTCATGTAGCCCGGCCCCGGAACCTGGAGGCGCTCGCCGATCTCGTACGGCAGCGAATAGATCGGGTCGTCTTCCGGAACGCTTTCGATCGCCCGATCGGGAAAGATCGCCCGCATCCCTTCCACGAACACCAGCCACTCGTCCTCGCCGTGGAAGTCGTCGACCATCAAGAAGCCGCCGCGCAGCAAATACTCGCGCATTCGCATCGCCTGCTCTTCGCTGAAGCCCCACGAGCCGACCTCCACGGCGTACAGCCACGGGTAGTCGAACAGGTCGTCGGAATTCGGGCTCACCACGTGGCCGTCCGGGTGGACGTCGATGCGCGTCAAACGCTCCACAGCCTGCGAGAAATGAATTTCGGCGTACGGATAGTCGACGGCAAAGCGGCTGCCGCCGCGCCACGGGCTGTCGTAGGCGAGCCGCGCGAACGTCCACTCCCTCGGTTCGCCCGAGAGCGGCTGGTCGGGAACCACCCCGTATCCGCGGCGGAAGCCTCGCTGGGCGAGGACGACGGACGTGAGCGTGCACAACGCCGCCACGGCGACGATCAGGCGCAGTCGTCGTCCCATGCACCGCCTCCGGACGGATCGCGAACTGTTTCCGATCGTACCGCAGTCGGCGAGTCCGCGCCGAATCCGACTTGCGTTACTCCCAGCCACCCGACCGCAGCTCGATCGGCAGGATCCTCATGAACGCCTCGACCGCGTGGATCTTCCCGTCATAGACCTTGAACGCCTCCCAGACGGTGAGCTGGTCGCCGCCCTCTTGCCGCACGCCCCACGCCATGCGGAGCCAGACGATGCCCATTCGCTCGTCGACGCCGATCACGCGCGTCGCCACGTCGCCGAGCCGCTCGAAGATCGCGAGCGATTGCGTGGCGATGTTCTGGCAGCCGGGGGCGAACGTGCAGTCCGGCCCGGCCATCACTTGGCCGTTCTCGTAGCGGTAGGCGTTCGCCGCGAACGGCGCATTCACGGCGGCGAACGTCTTGGCCTCGTTGAGGCCCCTCGGATAGTGCAGGGCTGCCTCGATCGCCTCATCGCGCGATGCGAGCTGCTCAGGCCGCGGGGCATAGTTCATGACCTCGCTCGGCGCGCTCAACCCGTCGATGTTGAAGATGAGCCCCTCGGAGCGGCTGCGCGTGGCGACCGTTTCGATCTCCGTGATCTTCTCGTCGACGACCTCGAGGCGCACGACGAGCAGCACCGGCGCGCCGACTTCCTCGACGACGACGTGCGCGCCGGCCATCCCGGCGCGCTCGTCGAGGATGTCCTGCCGATAGCCGCGGAGCCGCGTGACGGTGTTGAGCAGGCCGAGCCGCTCGAGCGGCTTCTCGATGCCGTCCTCCGTCACGCGCACCGCGGCGGCGACGGGTATCTTGCCGGCGTCGTGCTCGAGCAGCGCGTACAGAAACGTCGTCATCGTGCTGCGTAGACATTCGCGGTCGCACGCCTCGGCGGCCGTTGCGGTTCCGCTCGCCGACACGACGATGCCTGCCAGCGCGGCAGCGAGCCCGGTCGTCTTCATGTTTCCCCCCCAATCCTTCACGTGATGGCGGCCAGTCTAGCCGTCAGAACGAACGCTTCAATGCAAGCCCCCATTGCCGCGGCGGAGCCACGTTGCCCTGCTCGCGGCCAAGCACCTTGGGCTCACCATCACAGACGCTCGGTGCGCAAGCCGCGTGCCACGCGCTCAGACGCGATGCATGAACTTGAATACGTCCTCGTGCTGAGCGTCGACCTTGACGCCCATGGCGTCGCCCGTGGCGACGAGCCGGCGCTTAAGCTCGTCGAACGGAATCGTGGCCTTCTCGAGATCGGCCATCATGATCATCGTGAAGAACTCGCGCAGCGTCGTCTGCGAGATGTCGACGATGTTGGCATTCGCCTCGGCGAGCACCGTGGACACTTTCGCGATGATGCCGACGGTGTCCACGCCGATGACCGTGACGATGATGCGATTCGATTTGGCCGTCATGACGCGTATCTTGCTCGAATACCCGTCAGCCGATCCAGAACGAGAAGTAGAGGTAGAGCCCGGCGACGAGCGCCAGCACGACCGCCGTGGCGGCCATGTCTATGAGCCCGACATCCGCGCGCACCGACCGCCCGTCGGGGGAGGCGAACGTCAGTCCATTGATTCGCGCCCGATCCGGCGGCTCGCCGGCCAACGAGGCGACGATGCACGCAACCACGCAGATCAGAAACAGCACGCCCGAGAAGTAGAGGAAGTTGAAATCGCCGATCGCCGCGAGCGCGGCCGGCGTCTCGATCTTGCCTTCGCCGAAGAGCGCCTGGACGACGAGCTTACCGATCCCGAGCACGAAGCCGAGCCCGAGCCCCCATGCCGCTCCGTGCGCGTTGACGCGGCTGCTTGCGAGGCCGAGCAGGAACACGGCCGTGATCGGCGGCGCGAGGTAGCTCTGCACGTTCTGTAGATACTGATACAGGCCGCCGCTCGAGACGAGCGGCATTACGGGAATCCACAGGAGGCCTAGCCCCGTGACGACGAGCGTCGCGAGCCGCCCCACCGTGACGATCCGGGCCTGGCTCGCCTGCGGGCGCAGCTTTTCGTAGACGTCCACCGTGAACAGCGTCGCCGTAGAGTTGAACAGCGACGACAGCGAGCTCATGAGCGCCGCGAGCAGCGCCGCGACGACGAGGCCGCGCAGCCCCGCCGGCAGCAGCGTCGCGACCATCGTCGGGAACACCTGGTCGGCGAGCCGCTCGCCGTTCGGCCGCGTCGGAATGTCGAGCGCGCCGCGCGCGTCGAGCGCGGCGCCGATCAAGCCGGGCACGAGGAAGATCAGCACGGGCCACACTTTGAGGAACGCGCCGAACAGCGCTCCGCGCCGCGCCGTCGGCAAGTCCTTGGCGGCGAGCGTGCGCTGCACGATGTACTGGTCCGTGCACCAGTACCAGATGCCGACGACGGGCGAGGCGATGAGGATGCCGAGCCACGGAAAGTCGGGATCGGACAGCGGCCGCCACAGCGCGTACTCGGCTACGTGCTCGTTCGCGAACGCCGTCAGCTCGCTCCACCCGCCGAGCGCCTGAAGGCCGAAGTAGAGCAGGAACAGCGAGCCCGAGATCAGGATCAGCGCTTGCACGGCGTCCGTGTAGAGCACGACGCGCAGGCCGCCCGCGATCGTGTAGAGCCCCGTCACGGCCACCGTCACCGCGGCGCCGATCCAGAAGGCGTTTTGCGGGCTGCCGAACGTGTCGGGCAGCAGGGCGCTGAAGACGAGCGCGCCGGCATAGACGGTGACCGACACCTTCGTCAGCACGTAGGCCGCGAGCGAGACGAGCGACAGCATCCAGCGCGGCCGCGGCCCGAAGCGGCGCTCGAGGAACTCCGGCATCGTGAACACGCCCGCGCGGTAGTAGAACGGCACGAAAACCCACGCGAGCAGCACGACGATCCAGGCGTGCAGCTCGTAGTGCGCCACGGCGAGCCCCGTCGAGGCGCCTTGCCCCGCCAAGCCGACGATGTGCTCCGAGCCGATGTTCGAGGCGAAGATCGAGCCGCCGACGGCGAAAAAGCCGACATTGCGTCCCGCGAGGAAGTAGTCCGTGGCGGTGCGCTGGCGGCGCAGCTCGACGGCGACGATCACGAGCAGGATCAGGAAGTAGATTGCAACCACGAGCCAGTCCAGTGTCGTCATGTCGTCCTCGAGATCGGGCGGCTCAGCGGCCCGGTGCGTAGGGGAAGCGGAGGCTCATGTAGTGCTCGAGCGAGTGCTCGGGCCGCTCGGCGCCGCGCGGCAGCGGCAGGCCCGAGCGCGATTGAAAATACGCGAGACACGCGTCGCGCCACCAGCGCGCCTCGCGAGCCTGGATGCCCAAGAGCTGCGCCGTCTTCGTGAACCGTTCTGCGTCGACGAACCGCTCGAGCGTCGCCCAGTCGGATTGCATGGCTGTGACCTCCGCGACGCCGCGGTCGTAACGGCGCACGAGCTCCTCCCACACGGTGTTGCCCGAGCGCAGCCGGTAGTCCCAGGGCACCCGATGAAACCACAGGAGATATTCGTCGGGCACCGTCGCTAAACGCGCGAAGCGCTCGGCGACGGGCGCCGCGTATTGCGCAACGGCATTGCTGCCGCTCGCCGTGCGGTCGAAGCCGATGCCGTCGGCGGCGGCGCGATGGTAGTAGTAAGGATTCCACTCGGTGCGGTCGAGATCGTCGACCCACGGCGCGGGCCCGTAGTGGTGCCCCGTGCCCATCAAGTGCGCGAGCCCGAGCGGCGTCATGTAGTCCACGACGGCCTCGCGCGAGCGCAGCATCATCGGCAGCGCCGTTTCGAGAAACTCAGGCTCGTTCGAGAACGTCATGCGGAGCCACTCCTCGGCGACCTCGCGCGCGGAAAGCTCGGGGTTCCAGGCGAGGCGGCCGAACGCGTACCAGTTCGCTTGCGCGAACGGTGCGCCGGTCCAGTCGCGCGCGGCGCCGACGTTCGCTACGCCGGCGATGCCCGAGCGCCCGTGCTCGAACAGGCTGCCGTCGACGACCTTCGCCACGGTGGAGCCCGCGCGTTTGGCGTACGTGTCGGCGTCGAGCACTTCTTCGAACAGCACCCCGAGATAGGCCAAGTGAGTCGAGAAGCCCAGATACTCCTGGGTGATCTCGAGCTCGAGCGCGAGCGGCGTGTGCGGCATGGCGCCGAACAACGGGTGGAACGGCTCGCGCGGCTGAAAATCCAGCGGGCCGTTCTTGACCTGCACGATGACGTTGTCGGCGAACGCGCCGTCGAGCGGCGTGAACTCCGAATACGCCTGTTTCACGCGATCCTCCACGCCGTTCGGCGCATAAACGAACGCGCGCCAGAAGACGACGCCGCCGTGCGGCCGCAATGCTTCGGCCAGCATCTTCGCGCCGTCGGCATGCGTGCGGCCGTAGCGCTGCGGGCCCGGTTGGCCTTCCGAGTCGGCTTTCACCAAGAAGCCGCCGAAGTCCGGGATGCGCGCGTAGATCTCGTCGGCTTTGGCACGCCACCACGCGCGCACGCTCTCGTCGAGCGGGTCCGCCGTCTCGAGCCCGCCCAAGTCGATCGGTGCGCTGAACCGCACCGCGAGATACACGCGAATTCCGTACGGGCGAAACACGCCGGCGAGCGCCGCGACTTTTTCGAGATACGGGGCCGTGAGGATCTCGGGCTGCGCGTTGACGTTGTTCAGTACGGCGCCGTTCACGCCGATCGAGGCGTTGGCGCGCGCATAGTCCGTGTAGCGCGGGTCCACGTAGTCCGGCAAACGCCACCAATCCCAGAGCGATGCGCCGGCGTAGCCGCGCTCGACGGTGCCGTCCAAGTTGTCCCAGTGATTGAGGAGCCGATGACGAATTCGCGGCGCGCTCGTCACGTCGAGGGCCGTCAGGTCGCTTCCCGATTGAGCGAGGCGCAGCCACGCGAACGCGCCGTAGAGCACGCCCACGTCCTCGTTCGCGGCGATCGCCGTGAGGCCGAGGCCGTCGAGCTCGACGCTGCGAACGACGTAGCCTTCGCTGCCGAGCGCCGCCAGGGGCAGATCGAGCCGCGCGATGACCGGCGAGCTCTGCGGCGTTCCGATCACGAGGCTGCCGTTGCCGACGGTCTGCGTGACGGGCACGGCCTTGGCCGCAAGTCCCGACGCGCCGTTCGAGATCTCGGCCGCGGCGGCGCGCAGCGTGGCG
>JBBIJV010000130.1:0-10416 GCA_037445815.1 Rhodospirillaceae bacterium | reverse complement strand
CAAGCGCACGCCGTGCTCCATGCGCACGTCGAGCAGCGCCTGGCGGCCGCCCGCGCCGGCCGCGAGCGCCTCGTCGATCGCGCGCGGCAGCTCGCCCGGCTCGTCGACGCGGCGGGCCCAGGCATCGGACGCCTCGGCGACCTTCGTGAACTCCGGCGACGGCTGCAATTCCACGAGCGGCATCTCGGCCGCGTGCGCGGCCGCGCCGTCGGGATAGACGACGCGCGTCGCGGACTCCACGGCTTGCCAGCGGCCGTTGTTGCAGACGACCGTCAGCGTCGGCAACTTCGCGGCGCGCGAGACCAAGTGAAACGGCGTCGGGTTGCCGAACATGTAGCTGCCGTCGCCGACGGTGCTCACGACGCAGCGGTCCGGCGCCGCGAGCTTCGCGCCGAGCGAGGCGCCCAGGCCGAAGCCCAAGCCGCCGCCGATGCTGACGGCGAGCAGCGAGCCCGGCTCCTCGAGCGCGAAGTGTTCGGCCGCGATGCCGAGCTCCGTGACGACGATCGAGTTCTTCGGCAGCGCGGCGCGCAGACACGCGCCGACGTGCGCGTAGCGGATCGGCTTCTCGGTGCGCGCCTTGGCGTAGAGCGCTTCGAGCTCCGCCGCCTGCCGCGCCTTGAGCAGGGCGACGGCCGAGCGACGGCGCTCGACGGCTGCGCGGTTCGGCCGCCGCGACGCGAGCGCCTCGTCGAGCAGCACGAGGCCGGCGCGCGCGCTGCCGGTGATCGCGAGATCGGCCTTGAACGCGCGGTATGGATAGCGCTCGAACAGCGGGTCGACGCCCAGATGCGCCACCTTCGCGTCCGCGCGCGGGCTCGCATAGCGCGGGTACCACGGCACCTCGCACTCGACGACGAGGATCGCGTCCGCCTGGCCAAGCAGCTCCGTGCCCGCGTGCCCGAGCTTGAACGCGTGGCTCGCGGGCAGGTTCACGCAGCTCGCGTGCGGCTCCACGACCGGGATCGCGTGGCGCTCGGCGAGCTGCGCGAGCACGGGCACGGCCGCGCGGTCGCGTCCCAAGTTCGAGGTCAGGATCAGCGGGAATTCGGCCGCGGCGAGCCAGTCGGCGAGCGTCTCGATGTGGCGCGGGCTCGGCTGGGGCTCCGCAAGCTCCGTCGCCGGCAGCGGGCTCGACGGGCTCGCTTCGACGCTCGCGAGCACCTCGCGCGGCAGCGTGAGATACACGGGGCCGCGCGGCTCCGACAACGCCACGTCGAGCGCGCGTCCGAGCACCTCGTCGACCGGCTGGCCGGCGCGCAGCTCGAAGTCCCACTTCGTGTACTCGCGCACCACGCCGGCCTGGTCGAAATTCTCCTGGCCCCAGTGAATGGGCGCCGAGCGCGACGCGATGTGGCCGCTCTGTGTGAGCGGCGTGCGCCCGGCCATCAAGAGCAGCGGCACGTTGTCGCGCGCCGCGTTCATCAGCGCGCAGATGGTGTTGCCCGTGCCGACCGTGACGTGGACCATGACGGCGGCGGGCTTGCCCGCCGTCTGGTAGTAACCGTGCGCCATCGCCATGGCGAGGTTCTCGTGCGGCACGGTGATGAAGCGCGGAACGCCCTCGTTGCGGCTGCCGAGCCGCACGAGCCCTTCGATGACGGGCGCGAAATCCGTGCCGGCGTTTGCGAGCACGTAGTCGATGCCGCGGCGCTTCAGCGCCCGCAGCAAGCCTTCCGCCACCGACGCATTCGTGCTCGCTCCGCCCATCGCCTGCTCCCTCGAAATGCGTGCAGTTTAGCCGGATGCTCGAGTCAATGCGTCAGCGCGTAGATCACGTAGTTGACGGCGTAGCGCGTCGCGAGCCCCGTCATCGGCTCCGGATAGCGCGGATCGTTCGCGTGCTCCCAGGCGTCGCCCAAGTCCATGTTGAAGTTGATGGCCACCATGAGCCGGCCGGCGTCGTCGTAGATGCCGCGCCAGTGCGGCGTCACGCCGTCCCACTCGTACGTGACCCCGTTCATCAGCGGGACGATGCCGGGAATCTGGATGTGCTCCTCCAGGTCGTAGAGCACGTGCTTCACTTCGTCGTCATCGGGAATCTCGACGATCGGGCGGTCGGGGAACACGCGCTGCATCGACTGCACGAAAATGTCCCACTGCTGAGTGCCGTGGAAGTCGTCCGTCATCAAGAACCCGCCGCGCAGCAGGTATTCGCGCAGCCGGGCCGCTTCCGTGTCGTCGAGATACCAGCGGCCGACCTCGACGGCATAGAGCCAGGGATAGTCGAAGATCGCATCGTCGGTGAGCTCGAGAATTCGGCCCCGCTCGCCGATGTCGACGCGCGTGAGCCGGCTCACGCCGAGCCAGAAGTGTTGCTCGGCTTCGGGATAGTCGGTGTCGAAAGTGCTGCGGCGCCAGCCGGCGCCGTAGCCCTGATAATACATGCGCGTGAAATGGAACTCTTCGGTGGGCCGGCTCGGTGCGCCGGCGAGATCGTCACCCGCCGCGACGAGCGCCGTCGATACGAGAACGGCGGCCAGTAGGCATTTCGAACCGAGTTGTCTCATCGATCACTTGAGCGCCGAACGCGGGCGGGGCTTGAGGGCTGCCGGAGCAGGCTCGAGCCCGATGGTATCCGCCGTGCACGAGCGACGAAAGGCGTTTGCGCGCGGGTCTAGGCGCAAGCTCGACGCTTTCGGTAAGCTCCGGCTAGATCTCGACGGTTCCCGCGGCGTTCGCCGGGTTGAGTTCCGGTTTCTGGAGTTTTGTTCAGCGCGGGCCGGCACCGCCGGGGCGAGGTATGGTGAGCCCGAATGTTCGAGTTCTTCTTCAAGCACTCTCGCGCCACCTATGAACGTGCCGAGCTCGTTCTCGCGAGCGGCTGGCCCGTGTGGCTGCTGATCGCGGCGACCGTTGCGGCCGGGGTCGTCATCGGCATCTCGATCTGGCGCCGCCACGCCGCACTCGGCGTCGTGCGGGCCACGGTGCTCGGAACCTTGCAGACGGCGCTCGTCGCGGTCGTGCTCGTGATGCTCTGGCGCCCCGCGCTCGTGACCCAGACGCTGCGCCCGCAGGAGAACTCCGTGGCCGTCCTGCTCGATACGTCGGGCAGCATGCTGTACGGCAACGAGGAGGAGTCGCGGCTGCAGCAGGCGATCGACAGCCTCACCGCAAGCGCGCTGCCGGCGCTTCAGGAGCAGTTCGCGGTGAACCTGTTCTCGTTCGACCGCGAGCTCATGGAGCTCCCGTCGCTCGAGCAGGTGCCGCCGCCGGGGCCCGTCACGCGCATCGGCGACGCGCTGCTCAACGTGCTGCGCGGCGCGCAGTCGGGGGCCATCGCCGCCGTCGTGCTCGTCTCCGACGGCGCCGACAACTCGCCGGACTTCGATCAAGCGAAGATCGCCGAGATCGCGAGCTTCGGCGTGCCCGTGCACACGGTCGGTGTCGGCGCGGAGACCATGCCGAACGACCTCGAGATCGAGGACGTGCAGCTGCCGGCCATCGGGCTACCCGGGTCGACCGTCAGCGCGCAGGTGAGCATTCGCCATAGCGGCGCGACGCTCGCGCAGCTCAAGGTGTACGACGGGGACGCCATCGTCGCCGCGGAGCCGATCCAGCTGCCGAGCTCCTCGGGCGTGACGACGCGTTGGATCGACATCGACGTCGGCAAGGCCGGCGTGCGCGATCTGAAGTTCGCTCTCGACCCGCTGCCCGGCGAGACGAACGTCATCAACAACGCTCGCATGCGCCCGATGGAAGTGCCCGAGCAGCGCCGACACATCTTATATATCGAGGGCGAGCCGCGCTGGGAGTACAAGTTCATTCGCCGCGCGGTCGACGAGAACCCGGCCGTGCGCGTGGCGAGCCTGCTCAAGACCACGCCGAACAAGTTCTATCGGCAAGGCGTGGAATCGCCCGACGAGCTCATCGACGGTTTCCCGACCGAGGAGCTCGATCTCTTCCGCTACGACGCGTTGATGATCGGCAGCTTCGAGGCGGCCGCGCTTTCGCCCGAGCAGCACGACATGATCCGCGAGTTCGTGAGCCGGCGCGGCGGCAGCCTGCTCATGCTCGGCGGGCGGCGCGGTCTCGCCGACGGCGGCTGGGGCGCGACGAGTGTGGCCGAGGTGCTGCCCGTGCGTTTGCCGGAGCCCGAGGGCCCGACCTTCGCGCGCGAGCCTGCGATGGCCCTGCTGGCGCCGGCCGGCCTCACCTCTGCGATGACGCGCCTCGAGGCCGACCAGAAGGCCAACGAGGCCGCCTGGGGCAGCTTGCCCGCGCTCGCGGACTTCCAAACCGTCGGCCCCACGAAGCCCGGCGCCGAGGTGCTGCTCGAGGCGCGGTTCGGCGACCGCACCGAGCCGTTGCTCGTGCACCAGCGTTACGGACTGGGACACTCGTACGTGCTCACGACGGGCGGCACGTGGCGCTGGCAAATGCAGCTGCCGCACGAGGACCAGCGCCACGAGACTTTCTGGCGCCAGCTGCTGCAGGCCGCGGCGACGACGGCGCCGCAGGCCGTCACGCTCACGTCGGACCGCGTCTTCTACGGCGACGAGAGCACGGTCAAGCTGCGCGCCGAGGTTCGCGATGAGAGCTACGAGCCCGCGGCCGACGCCGTGGTGACGCTCGAGGTGAGCGACGACATGGGCCCGCCGAAGACCGTGGCGATGACGCCCGTGCCCGGCCAGCGCGGCCTCTACGAGGCGGCCTACGAAACCGAGCACCCCGGCATTTTCCGCTTCCGGGCGGTCGCCAGGAACGCGGCGGACGACGCCGGCAGGGATGCCGGCGGTGGAGCAACGCAGGGAGCAGTTGCCGACGAGGGCAGGGATGCCCGAGGTAGAGCAACGCAGGGAGCGGTTGCCGACGAGGGCAGGGATGCCCGAGGTAGAGCAACGCGGGGGACGGGTTCCGAGGAGCTCGGGCGCGCGCAGTTCGCCGTGCGGCGCGAGGACGGAGTCATCGAGCACTATCGCGTCGCCCAGAACCGGCCGCTGCTCGAGCGGCTCGCGGCGGCGACCGGAGGGCGGTATTTCGCGGTCGGCGAAGTCGGCCGCTTGCCGGAGGCCGTGAGCTTTTCCGAGGCGGGCAGTGTCGAACGTCGAGTGCTCGACTTGTGGAACATCCCCGCCGCGTTCCTGCTGTTGTTGGTGCTGAAGGCCGCGGAATGGCTCGTGCGCCTGTACTGGGGGCGGCTGTGACCGTACGGCTCATCGCCGCCATGCTCGCGGCGCTCGGTGCGGCCGCGCCTGCGCACGCGGAGCTCTATTACCTGATCGTCGCGGGCTTGGGCGGCGAGCCCACCTACGAAGAGCAGTTCGCGAAGGACGCGGCTGCGCTCGCGGACGTCGCGCGGCGCACGACGGCGTCGAGCCGCGTCATGCTGTTGCAGGGCGAAGGCGCCACGCGGGAAGCCGTCGTGACGAGTCTGGAGTCGCTGAGAACGCGAGCGAAGCCCGCCGACAGCTTGGTCGTGATGCTCGTCGGCCACGGTAGCTACGACGGCGAGGCCTACAAGCTGAACCTGCCGGGCCCCGACATCGACGGCGACGAGCTCGCGAAGCTGCTCGCGGCGGTGCCGGCGCGCTCGCAGCTCGTCGTCAACGCCACGAGCGCGAGCGGCGCCATTCTCGAGAAGTGGGCGGCCGAGGGGCGAACGCTGATCACGGCGACGCGCAGCGGATTCGAGCGCAACGCCACGCGCTTCGCGCAGCACTTCGCCGCGGCGCTCGCGGAAGGCTCCGCCGACATCAACAAGAACGGCTCGATCACGGCGCAAGAAGCGTTCGACTATGCCTCGCGCAGCGTCGCCGACAGCTTCGAAAAGGACGGCGCGCTGGCCACCGAGCATCCGCAGATCGCGGGGGGAGCCCCGACGCGCTTCATCGTGGCGCGCCTCGCTTCGGCCGGCCCGGCCGAGCCCGCCGTGTCGAGCCCGGCCGTCGCGGCGCTCGTCAGCGAGCGCGACAAGATCGACGCCCAAATCGAGGATCTTCGTGCCCGGCGCGAATCGATGTCGAACGACGCCTACTTGGCCGAGCTCCAGCGTCTGCTCGTGCAGCTCGCGGAGGTGCAGGGCAAGATCGACGCCGCGCAACCGAGGGCGCCGCAATGACATGGCGCGCCTGCTTCGGCGCAGTCGCGGCGCTCGCCGGCGCGACGGCCGCGCAGGCGCTGACGATCGAGTACTCGCTCGATCGGCCGGAAGCGCTCGTGGCTTGCGACCGTCAGTCCTATCGCGGCGCGCGCGCCGAGGCCGCTGCTTGCTACCGCAGCCTGCTGGCGCAGAGCACGGACAACCGCATCAAGGCCGACGCTGCGCGCGCCGTCGGCGACGTCCGCGGCGCGAACGCGTTCTTCCAGACGGCGATCAACGAGCATCCCGACGATCCCGCGCTGCGCACGCGCTGGGGCGAGCTGTTCTTCGCCACGCACCAGAACAACGAAGCCATCAAGCTGTTCCAGGAGGCGCTCAAGCTCGATCCGAAATACGCGCCGGCCAAGATCGGGCTCGCGAAAGTCGCTGCGGGCCGCTTCGAGGACAAGACCGTCGAGTGGGCCAAGCAGGTCATCGACGAGTCCCCGGACCAAGCGCTCGAGGCGCATTTGATCCTCGCGCGCGCGGCGCTCGAGGACGGCTCGCTCGAAGCCGCCGACGACGCGCTCGACGAGGCGCTCGAGCTCGCAGAGGAGCAGGAGCGCTCCCCGCTCGAGATCTACGCGCTCAAAGCGTCGCTCGACTTGCTGCGCGGCACCACGGCGAGCCGGTGGACCGACCGCGCGCTGCAATTGAACCCGGGCTACGGCAATGCCTATGCGATCCCGGCGCATTTCTACGTCATCACGCGCCGCTATCGCGAGGCCATCGAGCTCCTGCAAAAGGCCGTGCAGATCGAGCCCGATCTCTACGACGCGCACGCCGAGCTCGGCATCAATCTGCTGCGTGAGAACAAGCTCGACGAGGCGCGGCCGCACCTCGAGCTTGCGTACCGCGGCGATCCGTTCAGCGCTCCGCTCGTGAACACGCTGCGGCTCATCGACAGCTTCGACAACTTCGTCGTCACCCAGCATCCGCCGAAGCCCGCCGATCCGGGATCGGGCGCCGCGCCGAACCCGGGCGTGATCCTGCGCCTGCACAAGGACGAGGCGAAAGTTCTCGAGCCGTACGTGCTCGAGCTCGTCAACAATACGATCGACACGTACACCAAGCGCTACGGCTTCACGCTCGAGCAGCCCGTCATCGTCGAGCTCTATCCCGACCACGACGACTTCGCGGTGCGCATCGCCGGATTGCCGGGCATCGGTCTCCTCGGGGTCACGTTCGGCTATGTCGTGGCGATGGACAGCCCCACGGGCAGGGCCGACGCGAGCTTCCACTGGGGTACGACGCTGTGGCACGAGATGGCGCACGTCTTCACGCTCGAGGCCACGAACCACCTCGTGCCGCGCTGGTTCAGCGAGGGCGTCTCCGTGTACGAGGAGTGGAGCACGGGCCCGTTGCCGGGCCGGCACATCCCCGTGACGGTGCTCGCCGCGATCAAGGAAGACAAGTTCTTGCCCGTCGCGGAGCTCGACCGAGGTTTCATCCGGCCGACGTACGAAGCGCAGGTCATCGTCTCGTACATGCAAGCCGGGCTCATCTGCGAGTACATCGCCGGCCGGTTCGGGCAGAAAGCACTCGAGCGCATGCTCGGCGAGTTCCGCAACGGCAAGGGCACCGCGGAGGCCATTCAGAGCGCGCTCGGCATCTCGCCCTCGGAGTTCGACGAGCATTTCGCGGGCTACGTCGAGCAGCAGCTCGGCGCCGTGCTGGAGCAGCTCGAGCCGTGGCAGCAAAAGCAGGCCGAGCTCCACGAGGCCGTGGAGAAAGAGGACTGGCGCGCCGCCGTCCCGAAGGCTGCCGAGGCGATCGCGCTCTTCCCCGACTATGTCGACGAGGGCAGCCCGTACATCGCGAAGGCACGCGCGCATCGTGAGCTCGGCGAGACGTCGCTCGCCACGAGCACGCTGCTCGAGTATCGCAGCCGCGGCGGCCACGATCCCGACGCGCTGATGGCACTGGCGCGGTCGCTGCGCGACGCGCAGCGAGCCGACGAGGCGCTCGACGTTTTCGAGGACGTGCTGATGGTCGCGCCGCTGCGCGCCGAGGTGCACCGCGAGTACGGCGACCTGCTCGTCGCGGCCAACCGGCCGCGCGACGCCCTCGTCGAATATCGGGCCTTACTCGCCATGGACCCGCAGGATCTCGCCGAGGCTCATTATCGGCTCGCCAAGACGTACGTGGCGGTCGACGACAAGGCCAAGGGCCGCGAGCACTTGCTGTATGCTCTGGAAATCGCCCCGCACTACCGGGAAGCCCAACAGTTGCTATTGGAGGTCGTACGTTGAGCGACGCAAGGAACGAGCTCGAGACCGAAGAGACACGAGCGCTTATCGAGAACTTTCATTCGGCTTTTGGGCAGATCCGCCAGGAAGTGCGCAAGATCATCGTGGGCCAGGACGAGGTCGTCGAGCACTTGCTGATGACGCTGCTGGTCGGCGGCCATTGCCTGATCACCGGCATGCCCGGCACGGCTAAAACTCTGCTCGTGCGCACGCTCGCGAGCGCGCTCGGGCTCACGTTCAAGCGCATCCAGTTCACGCCGGACCTGATGCCGACGGACGTCACGGGCACGGACATCCTCGAGGAGGACGTCGCCTCCGGTAGGCGCACGTGGACGTTCGTGCGCGGGCCGCTGTTCACGAACGTGCTGCTCGCCGACGAGATCAACCGCACGCCGCCCAAGACGCAGTCGGCGCTGCTCGAAGCGATGCAGGAATTCTCCGTCACGGTGCGCGGCTCGCATCACAAGATCGAGCGGCCGTTCTTCGTGCTCGCCACGCAGAACCCGATCGAGCTGGAGGGCACGTATCCGCTGCCCGAGGCGCAGCTCGACCGCTTCCTGTTCAACGTGCTGCTCGATTACTTGAGCGCCGAGGACGAGATGGAAGTCGTCACGCGCAACACGACGCGCATGGAGCTGCCCGAGATCAAGGCGTGCACGACGCCGGAGCAAATCCTGAAGTTCCAGTGGCTCGTGCGCCAGGTGCCCGTGTCGCAAACCGTGAACCGCTATGCCGTGGACCTCGTCCGTGCCACGCGGCCGCACGATCCGCTTGCGCCGGAGATGGTGAAGAAGTACGTGCAGTACGGCGCCAGCGTTCGCGCCACGCAGTTCGTCACGCTGGCGGCGAAGGCGCGCGCGCTGATGCAGGGCCGCTATCACGTCACGCACGAGGACATCGCTGCGCTGGCGCTGCCCGTGATGCGGCACCGCGTGCTGACGAACTACTTCGCGGAATCCGACGGTATCGATACGGACAAGGTGCTGACGGACCTCGTCAAGCACGTGGGCGCAGACGCCAGGCAGGCGCGCGTAGGCTGATTGCATGGCCGCAGGGAGCGCGATACCGCAGCATCTGCTTAAACCGGAGACGCTAGCCGGTCTCGCGAACCTCGATCTCGTGGCCCGCGCCGTCGTGACGGGTTTCTTGACGGGCATGCACCGCTCGCCGTTCTTCGGGTTCAGCCAGGAGTTCGCCGAGTATCGCGCGTACGCCGAGGGCGACGACCCCCGCTTCGTCGACTGGAACGTGTTCGCGCGCACGGACCGAACGTACGTCAAGCGCTACATCGGCGAAACGAACACGCGGCTCGTGATTCTGCTCGACGCGAGCGCGTCGATGGGCTTCGGCAGCGGCAAGGTCACGAAGCTCATGTACGCGAAGTTCCTGGCCGCGACGCTGGCCTACCTCGCCGCGCGCCAGCACGACGCCGTCGGCCTCATCGTGTTCGACGACAAGATCATCGAGCATCGCCGGGCGTCGACGCGCGGCGGGCGCTTGAGCGGCGTGCTGCACGCCATCGACCGCGCACAGCCCGGCACGGGGACGGACCTGAAGGTGCCGTTCGAGCGTTTCCACGAGGTGGAGCACGGGCGCGGGCTCGTGGCGGTGATCTCGGACTTCTACTGCGATCCCGACGCGCTGCTGAAGAGCGTGCAGCCGCTCGCGTATCAGGGCCAGGACGTGATCCTGTTTCAGCTGCTCGATCCGCAGGAGCTGAAGCCGGTCCTCAAAGAGTCGGCGTTGATCGAGGACATGGAGAGTGGGCAGACGATGGAGGTGTCGCCGATCTACATGAGCTCGAAGTATCGCGAGCGGATCGATGCGCACATCGACGCGCTGCACAAGTCGGCGGCTCGCGCCGGAGCCGACCACCGGCTCGTCAACATTACCGAGCCGCTCGACAGCGTGCTCCGGTCGTACTTGCTCTTCCGTCAGAGGCGAGGTTGAGGTGGTAGTGCCGCAGGCCTCACCGCTGGTCCCGGCAGCACCGCGCGCCGCAGTGCCTCCTCGCGGCACGCCGCTGCGCCGGCTTCGCCGGTTCCCTCGCTGCCGGCGGTCACGTGGGGCGCGCAGGGCGGGCAT
>JBBIJV010000129.1:0-10477 GCA_037445815.1 Rhodospirillaceae bacterium | reverse complement strand
ACCTGAGCCGCCGCCGGGCCGGCAGGGGCCCGCAGCTGACGTCCGAGCGCTAGCGCCAGCGCGCGTGGAACTCGCGGTGCAGCTCGAGCTCGGCGTCCGCAGCGCCTTTCCCGTTCAGCAGCGCCGGGCGCACCCCGGATTCGACGCGGTCGACGCTGACGCGCCGCTCGTCGACGCGAAAGCGCAAGCGCCAATCCTTGACGCACAGCGTGAAGCCGTCGCGCTCGCGGCGAATGCGCCGGTACGGATGCGGCTCGGGCCCGAGCTCGAGCGTCGCGGTCGCGCGCCCGCGCAGCGGCAAGCCCGTGCGCGCTTCGACCCACTCGGCCTGCTCCGCGGCCGCGGCACCCCATTGGACGTCGAACTTGGGGAGAGGATCGCGCGGCGCATCGGCGTTCGCGAGCCAGCCGTCGCCGGCCTCGGCGATCGCATCGGTGTAAGCGACGTACGGCTTGATGTCGAGCACGGGCGTGCCGTCGAGCATGTCGACGTCGCGGACGTGCAAGCTCAAACCGTCCACGCGCTCGAGCCGCACGGCCGAGAGCCCGAGCGGATTCGGCCGATGCGGCGAGCGCGTCGCGAACACGCCCTTGCGCCCCGAGCGGCTGCGCGGCGGCAATACCTTCGGCCGCCACCCTTCGTTGCGGTGGAACCAGAACAGCACCCAGACGAACGACCACTCGGCGAGATCGCAGAGCGCGTGCTCGAAATGGCGGCCGGGCAATAGCTCGATGATTCCGGCCGCGCCGTTACTCGCGCGCGGCTGGCGCGCCGCTTCGACCTTCGTCGCGAGCGCCGTTCGCACGTAGCCGATCGGCTCGAGCGTGAGCAGGCGCGCGGGCGCGGCGTCGCGTTGCGGCTTCATCGCGCTCACCCGAGAAAATCGCTCCAGCCGTTCTTCGACATGTTCGGCACCATGACGACAGACGCACCTGGCCGAGAAGCGCGGCGAACGATCATGTCGACCCCCCGATGGAGCAACGAGCCCGACGAAACTTTACACGACGCCAACGGCTTTTCCGCTCGACGGCGCCAAAGGGGCCTTCGAGGTGCGGCCGCCTGCCGCTACACTTGGGCGAAAAGGCGACGTTGGCCTCGGGGGACTCGCATGGGCATTCGCACGGTGACTCGCAGGTTCACTCTGGCCGTTGTGCTTGCGACGTGCTTCGGCGTGCCGGTCGGTGCGCAGGCACCCGCGGCGCTCACCGGGCGCGTGACGTCGGCGGCCGAAGGGCCCATGGAAGGCGTGCTCGTCCGGCTGAAGCGCGAAGGCTCGAACAAGACCGTGACGGTCGTCAGCCACGCCGACGGGCGTTTCGCATTTCCGCGCGAGCGACTCGAGCCGGGCCGGTATGCGGTGTCGGTGCGCGCCGTGAAGTACCTGCTCGGGGATCGCGAGAAGAGCGTCGACATCGTCGGCGCGAAGACATCCGAGCTCGATCTTGTGTTGCGCGAGGCGAATGCGCTCGAGCTTACGATGCAGATGACGGATCCCGAGTGGCTGTCGAGCTGGCCGCTCGAAGATCGCACGAAGTGGGAGCTCTTTCGAGACTGTAGTCGCTGCCACACGCTGAGACGGCCCGCGATGTCGACGTACGACGCCGAGGAGCTTCAGTGGGTCATGCAGCGCATGGTCTATTCGGCCGGCAGCTCGCCGATGCGCTTTCAGCTGCCCGCGGGTCAGGTGCCGCATTGGGGGCGTGCCGAGCAAGGCGAGCCGTCGGCGCTGCAAAAGCGGCAAGCCGAGGCCGTCGCGTCGATCAACTTGCACTCGGGCTCGTGGAGCTACGAGCTCAAGACGCTGCCGCGGCCGAAAGGCAAAGAGACCGACGTCGTCTACACGACGTGGGACTTGCCCGCGACGGCGCGCCCGCACGACACGCGCATCGCGGCCGACGGCACGATCTGGTTCAATCACTTCAACGACAACGCGATCGGCCGGCTCGATCCTAAGACGGGCGAAGTCAAGGAGTGGCGCTGGCCGTACCGTGCGCCGGAAGGCTCGTTCCAGCCGACGGGCGCACGCACGCTGATGGGCCCCGACGAGCGCGGCCGCTTCTACATCGGCAATCAGGCGCAAGGCGGCGTCGTCGTGTTCGACCCGCAGACGGAGCAGTTCGAGTTCCACGAGCCGCCCGGCGGCGGCGAGATGATCGACGTATCGCACTCGCACGTCGACGGCAATGCGTGGCGCGCCGTCGCGGGGCCCGTCGCGGGCGGCGCCGCATATCAGATCGATCTCGACACGTGGCAGCACAACGAGATCAAGGGCACGACCGAAAAGCCGCTCTACGCCTACGACGTCGCGGCCGACTCGAAGAACAACGTCTACGGCAGCGCGCGCAACGCGCCGTACGTCTGGCGCATCGACGCGAAGACGCACGCAGTGCAGTACTACAACATCCCACCCGAGCCGCGCGGTTTCGGCTCGTTCGGCACGGGCATGCGGCGCGGCATCACGGACTCGCAGGACCGGCTCTGGTGGGGCGGCTTCGACGGCGGCTTCATCGGCTTGCTCGATCCGCGCAAGCCGCCCGGCGAAGCGATGAAGCTCTATCCCGTGCCGTTTCCGTTCTTCTTTCCGTACGACGCGCACTACGACGAGCGCGGCTACACGTGGACGGGCGGCATCTATGCCGATCGCGTCGCGCGCTTCAACGTCGATAGCGGCGAATGGAATTTTTATTTGCTGCCGTTCGAAGCGAACATTCGCGACATCAACTTGCAGCCCGCGGCGGGCGACGGATTGTCGGGGCTTTGGATCGGTCACACGCATCAAGCGATGATCACGCTCGTCGAGCCGCTCGCGCCGTAACGCGCGCTCGACGCGCGCAAGAGACACACGCGCCGAAGCAACCGCGACGAGGTGTTCGCCGAGCTACACGTGTACTTCTGAACGAGTGGGCCGCCGCGCGTGACCGGCGGCCCACCGCGCGTCAGAAGTCGACGGTGACGCCGACCGTGTACCGGCGGCCGCGCTCGTCGCCCGTCACGCCGAGGCCCGTGCCGGTGCTGAAGTTGCTGCTGAACGGCAGGTTCAGGAACTCCTGCGGGTCCTCGTCGAACAGGTTGTTGATGTTGCCGAAGACCGTGATGTTGCCGTCGCCCATACGCAAGCGATAGCCGACGCGGGCGTCGACGAGCACGTCGCTCTCGACGGTGTTGTCGGCGACGTCCCAGCGCGTGCTCGTGGTGTTGAAGTTCCACGCCGGATTGATGATCTGGTCGTCGGTGTAGCGCGCGGTCAGGAAGACCGACAGCGGCCCCTTCAAGTAGCCGCCCGTCACGACGGCCGTCCACTCGGGGAAGCCGAACCGCCCTTGCACCTCCGTCTTGACGCCCTGGCTGTTCGTATTCGACCGCTCCTCGAGATAGCTGCCGAGCAGCCGCACGTTGACGTTGCCTCCGCCGAACCAGTTGACGGACTTGTTGTAGACGAGCTCGAAGTCCACGCCGTTCGCTTCGACGGACGCTTGGTTGTAGTACGGGACGCCGACGAGCGAGATGAGGTTGATGGCCGGGTTTTGCGTGCTTGGCGGGCCGCCGCGCGTGATGAACGCGCACAGATCGGCGTCGTTGTCCACGTAGCAGCCGCGGACGACGTCGGCCGCCGTGATCTGATTGATGTTGTCCGTGACCTTCACGTTGTACCAGTCGACGGACAGGCTCACACCTTCCGCCTTGGCCGGCCGATAGACGAAGCCCAAGACTTTCGTCTTGGCGTTTTCGGGCCGTATGTCCGGAGTGCCGTTCGAGAACGTCGTGATGCCGTACGAGACGCTGCCGCCCGGGTCGATCAGATAATCGGTGATGTTGCCGAGACCGCCCGTGCGGTCGAACTTCTCGCCCATCGTCGCCGCACGCACGTCTTGCGAGACCGTCGTGCGCAGCCGCAGCACGTCGTTGACGGTCCAGTCGAGACCGCCCTTCCAGGAATCGACGGAACCGACGCCCGAATAGTCGGCCCACCGATACGCCGCCGAGAAGTTCAGCTGCTGCATGATCTTCCGTTCCGAGACGACCGGAATCAGGAACTCCGTGAACGCCTCTTTGACGTCCTGCGCGCCGCGCGCGAACGGCACGTTCGAGAACTGAATTTCCACGCTGTTGCCGGACGCCGCGTTGCCGCCCGGCACGCCGCGAATGCCGAGAGCCGCGTTGTTCGCGCGCACGGGGCGGAACCGCGGATCGGCGTTGACGTTGCCGCCGGGGCCCACCTCGACGACTTGCACGAACGACTCCTCCCTCTCGCCGTAGCCCGCGGCCATCGTGATCGGTCCGGCCCAGCCGTCGGCGATCTTACCGTCGGCCGAGACCTCCCAAACGTCCTGCTCGATGTCGATGACGCGCTGTTTGTGCTCGCCGCTCACGTAGTCGTGCGGAATCGACTCCGTGGCCGACAGGAAGCCGTCGGCGTGCATCGGCACGCCGGGCTCGAAGCCCGTGACCCAGTCGATCGCCGCGGCCGATGCGCGGCCGCGGCCGAACAGGTTCAATGGCACGCAATCGGGATAGAGGCCCGAGACGACGGTCACGTTGCACGCCGGTTGCCCCGTGTTCGGATCGATGACGACGTCGGCGGCGAGATAGATTCGATCGAGGCGGATGCCGCCCTTCTGAATCGCTTTCACATCGGTCTCGCCGCTCTGAAAGTAGCCCTTGACGAGCCAGCCGCCCGAGAGCTCGTAGTCGAAGCCCGCCGTATAGGAGTCGGTCTCGGTGACCTGCGTCGTGGCGGCTTCCGCCGCGATGTCCTCGGGCGCACCGATGCGGCTGAACGGCACGGACGCGAGCCCGCGGGCCGTCATCGCAGCTTGAATGGCGGGCGGCAGGAACGGATTGCCGCTGAAGATCGTGAAGTTGCGGTCGAACGCAACTCCGGGGGGATTCGGGAACAGGCCGCCCAAGTTCCGCTGCATGAAGTCGGCCTTGCCGGAAATGAGCTGCCCGTAAACCGAGAACTTCTCCGTGAAGTCGTGGCTTACATAGACGAACCCGTTCTCGCGGCCCGAATCCGGCGTCATGTTCGTCGACGGGATGCCGCTCTCGTGCCCGGAGCCGCCGGTCGTCGTCGAGCAGCCGTGCGTGTTGCACGGGCTGCCCATCACGAACGGCGACGGGTTGCCGTTCGAGTCGAGAATCTGGTTGCCGGCCTGGTTCGCGGGCAGGGTGACGCCGGCCGGGGCCGGGGGCAAGTGGAAGATGCCGTCGATGTCGTAGTTGAAGCTGCGGACGTCGTTGACGGCGATGTAGAACGGATTGTCCGGAGAGCTGCCGGCGCCCGGCGCCGGGTTCTCGATCAGCGCACGCGCCCGGTACCAGTCGTACTCGAGGATGTCGGCTCCCCAGATCGGATCCTGCCGCTCGCGCTCGCCGTTCAAGAGAATGTGCGTCTTCTCGCCGATCGAGAAGCCGCCGCCGATCGAGATCTTGAAGTTCTCGTTGTCGCCCTTGCCGTTGGCGCCCGTTTGAACGTTGGCTTTGATGCCTTCGAAATCCTTGTCCAGAACGAAGTTCACCACGCCGGCGACGGCGTCGGTGCCATAGGCGGCCGACGCGCCGCCCGTCACGGTCTCGACGGCGCGCACGACGTTCTCGGGGAACAGGTTGATGTCGGGGCCGCCGAAGATCGTCGACGGCACGACGCGGCGACCGTCGAGCAACTGCAGCGTGCGCTTGCTCTGGAGTCCGCGAAGATCGAGCGAGCCTGCCCCGGTGCTCGTGAAGAACGGCGACGGCTCCTGCGTGGTGGCCGAGCCGTAGAACTGCGGGAGCTGGGCGAGACCTTCGATCAAGTTCGTCGGTGCGATCACCGATAGCTCGGCCGGCGTGACGACGGTCACGGGGTTCGGCGTCTCCATGCCGCTCGTCTGCCGAATGCGGGAGCCCGTCACGACGATTTCCTCGGCCGGCGGCTCCTGCGCAGCCGCCGGTCCGACAAGGCCAAGCGCGGCCAGGCACGCCAGAGTCAATGGTTTGAGGCAAAGGTGCTGGCCGGGCCCGAACACGAGGCCGGACGATAGCTGCTGTTGCATGGCTCCCCCCGAGCTTACGCTGCCGATCCCCGCCGCTCTCGAAGGCGGCTTTTCTGCCGGGCGCACTCCAGCGGAGCCCGCTCGGCTAAACAAGAATACAGATTCTGTATCTTGGATCAAGCCGTCCGCGCTGGAAAACTCGTCGATCTCTGCTACAAGGTGCGCCCATGACGGACCACACTCGACGAGTCGCAAAGAGCGCAGCCCCGTCCGCCGAGCTCAGAATCCGCCAAAAACGCGGCCAAGTGACCTTCGACGCGCTGATCGATACGGCCTTCGCCCTGCTCGACGAGAAGGAGTTCGACGAGATCTCCGTAGCCGAGCTCGCGCAAAAGGCCGGCTACTCCGTCGGCGCGTTCTATGCGCGTTTCCGCAGCAAGGACGAGCTGTTCGAAGCCATGGTGCAGCGCCACGTACAGAACCGGCGCGACGTGCGGCAACGGCAGTTCTCGACCACTGACGACGCCGCGCTGCTGCGCGAGCTGCTCGACGAAACGGTGCACTACTACTGGGGCCGGCGCCGCTTCTGGCGCGCGGCGTTGATTCGCAGCATCCGCGAGCCCGAGTTCTGGGCGCCGATGCGCAAGCTTTCGCACGAGTTCGCGGACGCGCTGCTCGCTCGCTTCGCGGCGCGCGCGGGCCGCGCGTTGACCAAGCCTGAGGAAGCCAACGTCCGCTTCGCCGTGCAGCTCGCGTTCGGTCTCATCAACAACACGATCCTGAACCGCCCCGGCCCGTTCTTCCTCGAGCAGGAGCTGTTCATCGACAACCTCGTGCGCGCGTTCAAGCGGGTGTCGGGCTGGGACGAAATCGTAGCGCCGGCCGCTGCGAGCCCGCGCGCCAAGGCGAAACGCCGCTCCAGCGCACGCGCCCCGCGCTGAGCGCGATCCTCTATACTCGTTCGCCGAAAGCGCCTCGGGCGCACGGGGGACGATTCATGGCATCGGGCAAACGACACGGCGCGCGGCTCGCCGCGCTGCTCTTCGCCGTCGCGCCGGCGATTGCCGCGGGGCAGACGCTGCTCGAAGAGCTCGCCTGGGCGTACGCGATCACGCCGGGCCCGGCTCCGCCGGCGCCCGTCGACGACGGCACGCGCTACTCGTTGCCGGGCAGCGACCGGCAATTCACGCTCGACGAGATCCGCGCGCGCTTCGGTCCCGCCGACTGGTATCCCGGCGACCACCCGGCCATGCCGCCGATCGTCGCCGTCGGCCGCGAGGCGGCCGGCATCTGGGCATGCTCGATGTGCCACTACCCAAACGGCAAAGGCCGGCCCGAGAACGCGGGCATCGCGGGCCTGCCCGAAGAGTACTTCGTTCGGCAGATGCACGACTTCAAGAGCGGCTTGCGCTTGAGCGCCGACTCCCGCAAGCCGAACACGCCGCTGATGGCCGGCTTCGCCGCCGCAATGACGGACGACGAGATCCGCGCCGCGGCGAAGTACTTCGGCGCGATGCGCTGGACGCCGTGGATCGAGGTGGTCGAGACGGACACGGTGCCGAAGACGCGCATTGCCGGCGGCATGCACTTGAAGCTCGAAGGCGACGAGGCCGGCACGGAGCCCTTGGGCAAGCGCATCGTCGAATCGCCCGTGAACGCCGAGCACACGGAGCTCAAGCGCGACCCGCGCTCGGGCTTCATCGCCTACGTGCCGATCGGCTCGGTCAAGCGCGGGGAAGAGCTGGCGCTCTACGGCAACGAAGGCGTCACCGCGTGCACGGTGTGCCACGGCGCGGACCTGAACGGGCTCGCGATGGTGCCGAGCCTGCGCGGCCGCAGCCCGAGCTACATCGCGCGCCAGCTCCTAGACATGAAGCTCGGCACGCGGCGCGGCGAGTGGACGCCGCTCATGATGCCCGTCGTCACGAGCTTGGGCGCCGACGACATCTTGAATCTCTCGGCCTATCTCGCGTCGCTCGAGCCGCTGCCGTAACGCCTGCGCCCGCGTCAGCGCGGCACGGCGATCGTGAGATGGCGGAGCTCGATCGCGCCGTGGTCGCCTTGCAGCATGATCGGGCCAGGAGCGCCTTCGTCGCTGTCGAGCGCGCCGCCCGTGATGCCGGGAATCTCCTGGCCGTCGATGATCGTGGTGCCGTTCAAGACGACGGTCACGCGGCGGCCCACGAGCTCGACGTCGAGCGTCTGCCATTGGCCGGCGGGCCGCGCCGCGTCGACGCTCGGCGCGATGAAGCCGTAGACGCCGCCCATGCGCAGCGGATCGAGCGCCTTGCCGGCCGTGTCCTGGAGCTGCACTTCGTAGCGGCCGCGCAAATAAACGCCGCTGTTGCTGCCCGGCGGCAGCTTGAGCTCGGCATGCAGCCGGAAATCGCAAAACACGGCCGTCGTGACCAAGTCCGTGCAGCCGCCGCGAGTGGCGAGAATGCCGCCTGCAACCTCCCAGCACGGCGCTGCGGGGCCGGAACGGCCTACCCAACCCTCGAGACCCGCGCCTTTGACGAGCGGCGACGGCGCGCCCCACTCCGGTGGGCGCGACGACTCGAGCGCTGGCGCCCGCACGGCCGTGAACCGCACCTTCTCGCCGTTCTCGACGACCGCCGTGCCTTCGATGCGGTCGCCGCGGAGCTCGCCCTCGAAGCCGAGCTCGTCGACGCCGTGCTCGTACTGCACGGGCACGCTGAAGCTCAGCCGGCCCGACGCA
Source organism: Rhodospirillaceae bacterium (assembly GCA_037445815.1). Taxonomy (GTDB): domain Bacteria; phylum Pseudomonadota; class Gammaproteobacteria; order Steroidobacterales; family Rariloculaceae; genus FEN-1219. The sequence goes on along the minus strand of JBBIJV010000129.1, from coordinate 1,783 downwards.
TAGTCGATGCTGCCGACGTGGCGCACGCTGCCGACGCGGCCGACGAAGCGCCCCATGAGCTCGGTCTCCGTGCGCAGCCGCACCTCGAGCCACGACGGATAGGTGCCGCGCACGGTCGCGACCGTGAGGTCCCACCGGCCGAGCACGTCGTCGGCGAAACCGGCCTGCCTACCTTGCGCCGCGGCCGAGACCATGCCGAGCAGCGTCGCGGCCATGACGGCCGCCGCGGAGATTCGCTGAACCATCGTCACTCGAAAATCATACGCCCATCCTCGCCCGTAGCCGCCCGCGAACGGAACTGGTAGAACAGACGCAAAATCCTCCCAAGGAGTAGCCCATGCGCTCGCTACGACACTCTGTGGCCGCCGCCTTTGCCGTGCTCGCGATTTCCGCCGCCGCTGCGCAGGCGCCCGCCGCCTATCGCGTGCCGGCTTCGGCGCCGGCGAACGTGAAGCGCGCCGTCGAGTCGCCGGCCCGCCCCGCCGAGCACCGCGCGCGCGACGCCGACCGCAAGCCGGCCGAGACGCTGATGCTGCTCGACCTCGCCGAAGGCGAGCGCGTCGTCGAGCTCGGCGCGTTCGGCCACTACTGGACGCACATGCTCGTCGAGGCCGTGGGCCCGTCGGGCGAGGTGCACATGATCGACATGCCGTGGACGGACCGCTTCGGCGGCGAAGGCGGGCGCGCGTTCGACGCGGCGCACGACAACGCGACGTACACGCAAGCCCACTACAATGAGATGCAGCTGCCGGCGAACGTCGACGCCGTGCTGATGGTGCAGTTCTATCACGACCTCACGCGCGACAGCGTCGACACGGCCGACATGAACAGCAAGATTTTCGCGGCGCTGAAGCCCGGCGGCGTCTATCTCGTCGTCGACCACAACGCCGAGGCGGGCTCGGGCTGGCGCGACGCGTCGACGCTGCACCGCATCGATCCGGCCACGATCAAGAGCGAGGTGACGGCCGCCGGCTTCGAGCTCGTGCAGGACAGCCCGCTGCTCAGGAACCCGGCCGACGACCACAGACAGAACATGCGCGCCGAAGGCATCCGCGGCAAGACCGATCAGGCCGTGCTCGTGTTCCGCAAGCCGGCGCGATAACGCTCGTGTCGTCTCTCGTTCGCCCGTTCGCGGCCTTGCGGCCGACGCGTGAGACCGCGGCCGACGTCGTCGCGCCGCCGTACGACGTCGTCGGCACCGACGAAGCGCGCTCGCTCGCGGCCGGCAAGCCGTCGAGCTTCCTGCACATCTCGCGGCCCGAGATCGATCTGCCCGAGGGCAGCTTGCCGTACTCCGACGAAGCGTACGCGCACAGTGCGCGCGGCCTGGCGCGGCTCGTCGCAAGCGGCGTGCTCGTCCGCGACGATGCGCCGTCGTTCTACGTCTACCGCATGGGTCTCAACGGCCGCGCGCAGTTGGGCGTCGCGCTCGCGGCGTCCGTGCGCGCGTACGAGGAGAACCGCATCCGGCGCCACGAGCTCACGCGCCCCGACAAGGAAGCGGACCGCGTGCGCAACATCGCGTCGCTGAACGCGCAGACCGGCCCCGTGCTCGTCGCGTATCGCGCGAGCTCGGCGCTCCGCGACCTCACGCGCGCCGCGGCGCGCGGCGCGCCGCTCTTCTCGGTGGGGGGCCCGAACGACGTCGAGCACACGGTCTGGCGCGTCGCCGCGCGCGACGACGTCGCGGCGTTTCAGGCCGCGTTCGACGCGCTCGACGCGCTCTATATCGCGGACGGCCATCACCGCTCGGCCGCGGCCGCGCGCGTCGCGGCCGAGCGCC
>JBBIJV010000128.1:0-10538 GCA_037445815.1 Rhodospirillaceae bacterium | reverse complement strand
AGCCGCGTCGCGGCCGCGATCTCGGCCGGCGCGGCGCCTTGCGCGCCGACGGCGTCCGCCACGCCGAATTCGGCGATGACGTGCAGGCAGCGCGCCGCGATGTGCGCGCGTGAGAGATCGGCAAGGAGATCGGCCGGGCCCGGCAGCGCTGCCGAACGATCTCGCTCGGTCATGGCATTACTGGCTTGCGGCCCGCTTCAAATCGATCGCGATGCCGCGGCTCTGCAGGTAGTCGTCGTACGTGCCGCGGAAATCAATGACGCCCGTGGCCTTGATCTCGACGATACGCGTGGCGAGCGACGAGACGAACTCGCGGTCGTGGCTCACGAAGATCAGCGTGCCCGGATAGTTTTCGAGCGCGAGGTTCAGCGCCTCGATGGACTCCATGTCGAGGTGGTTCGTGGGCTCGTCCATGAGGATGATGTTCGGTCGCTTCAGCATGATTTCGCCGAACAGCATGCGGCCGCGCTCGCCGCCGGAGAGCTTGTCGACGGTCTTCTGCATCTCGTCGCGGCTGAAGAGCAGCCGGCCGAGGGTCGCGCGGATCGCCTGGTCGTCGTCGCGCGGCTTGCCGCGCGCGCGCATCCAGTCGAAGACGGTAGCGGGTTCCTCGAACGCGGCGCCATGGTCCTGCGGCATGTACGCGACCTCGGCGTTCTCGGCCCACTTGACGGTGCCGTGCTCGACCTCGAGCTCGCCCATGATCGAGCGCAGCAGAGTCGTCTTGCCGATGCCGTTCGTGCCGACGACGGCGACGCGCTCGCCGGCCTCCACGTGCAGGCTCACGTCGCGGAAAACGCGTTGGTCGCCATAGCTCTTCGTGAGCTTGTCGACGGCGACGGCGAGGCGATAGAGCTTCTTGTCCTGCTCGAAGCGGATGTACGGGCTCTGGCGGCTCGACGGCTTCACCTCTTCGAGCACGATTTTCTCGATCTGCCGCGCGCGCGATGTCGCCTGCCGCGACTTCGACGCGTTCGCCGAGAAGCGGCTCACGAACGCTTGCAAGTCCGCAATCTGGGCCTTCTTCTTCGCGTTTTCGGCGAGCAGCCGCTCGCGCGCCTGCGTGGCGGCCGTCATGTACTCGTCGTAGTTGCCGGGGAACACGCGCAGCTCGCCGTAGTCGAGATCGGCCATGTGCGTGCAGACGGTGTTCAAGAAGTGACGGTCGTGCGAAATGACGACCATCGTGCACTTGCGCTCCGTGAGCACGCCCTCGAGCCAGCGGATCGTGTCGATGTCGAGGTTGTTCGTCGGCTCGTCGAGCAGCATGACGTCGGGATTCGCGAAGAGCGCCTGCGCGAGCAGCACGCGCAGCTTCAAGCCCGGCGCGACGGCGCTCATGGGCCCCGTATGCAGCTCTTCGGGAATGCCGACGGCGAGCAGCAGCTCGCCGGCCTGCGCTTCCGCCGAATAGCCGTCGAGCGTCGCGAATTCGCTCTCGACCTCGGCCGCGCGCAAGCCTTCGGCCTCGCTCAGCGAAGGCTTCGAGTAGAGCCGCTCGCGTTCTTGATAGAGTTGCCACAGCCGCTCGTGTCCCATGATCACGGTATGGATCACGAGGAACGGCTCGAACGCGAACTGATCCTGCCGCAGTTTGCCGACGCGCGTGTTCGGCTCGATCGAGACGTTGCCGTGCGTCGGCTCGAGCTCGCCGGCCAGCACTTTGAGGAACGTGGTTTTCCCGGAGCCGTTGGCGCCGATCAAACCGTAGCGATGGCCGTTCCCGAACTTGACGGAAACGTCCTCGAAGAGGGGCTTCTCACCGAATTGCACGGTGACGTTGGCGGCGGAAATCATCGGCAGTCCCGTTGCGTGAATCGAAAGGCTGAAGGCCGGGGGCAAGCGTCCATGCGCCCGGCCGGCGAAGGGTGCGCAGTATAAGTCACCCGTGCGGCTGCGAGAAGAAGGCGCGGCGCGCGGTGTCGTCTCGCTCTCGACCTTGTTGCGTCATCGGCTTTCGAGGTTGGCGCGGGTCAGGCGAGACGATACGCGACCCTTGCGGCGCTAGCGCGGCGGCGCGTTCGTTGCTGCGGCGCGAGCTTGGCGTTTCGACGCGAGGAGCCAGTGCGGGCACCTCTGCCGGTCGTCGTAGAGGATTTCGCAATCGTCGCAGCGCACGCATTCGGCTTTCAGGATTTGGCGCTTGCGGATTGCGCCCCACTCGCACGTTTTCTCGCAGAGTGCGCACTGGCTGCACTCCGGCCAGCGCTTGATCGGCAGCACGGTCGTCGCCTTCGACACCAACCCCAAGGCGGCGCCGAGCGGGCACAAGAATCGGCAATAGAGATTGCGCACGAAGACGCTCGCGACGAGCAGAATGCCGACCATTGTCCAGAGCAGGGGCGTCGCGTCGAACGTGAAGAGCCAGAACGGCTCGATGTAGCGGTAGAACGCGATCTCGCGCGTCGCGAAGTAGAGCCCGATCGCGCCGAACAGGACGCCGTATTTGATGTAGCTCGCGCGCTGCTCGAGCGCGGCCGGGATCTCGATCTGGAAGCGCTTCGGCACGACGGCGTCGATGAGCTGCGTCAGCGCCCCGAACGCGCAGATGCGGCCGCAGTAGACGCGGCCCCAGACGATCGTCGTGACCACCGTGAATACGGCGAATGCGTACCAGGCGAGGCTGTAGGCGAACGGCGGCAGGTTGCTCGTCAACGCTGCGCCGATAGCCGCCGCCGTCGCGGGCTCGTGGGACAAGCCGACGCCGACGGCCGACGCGCCGCCGCCGAGCACGCCGAAGACGTTGACGACGGAGATCAGCTGACTCTTCAAGACGCCCATGTAGAGCACGGCCGCGACCAGCGTGAGGTACTTGAGCGGCAGGCTCTTGCGCAGGAAGCTGACCATCGCGAGCGCGGCAAAGGCTAGAAACAAGCCGATATCGAGCGCCTGCTCGCGCGCGTGATCGAGCAGCGTCGGCGCAGCTTCCTCTTCCTCGTCGTCGAACGTCCACGCGGCGTCGTCGGCCGGTGCGGGCGGATTGTCGGGCGCTTGCGCGCTCGTGACGCCGAGCAGCAGCGTGCAGAGCAGCAGGATGCGCAGCGCGTTCACGCCGCAGCGCGCGGAGAGGCGCGCGAGCCAGCTCACTGTGCGGCGGCGGCCGTCGAAGCGCCGGCCGGCGGCGTGAGGTGCGCCCGCGCGATCTTGCGTGAGGCGTTGCGGATCGCGCGACTCGCGCTCGTCACCGTGATCGTGGCGCGCGAGATGGCGTCGACGTCGGCCCCGACCTTGAACGGGTCACGAATGCTCTTGCCCTCGAATTGCTTCGGCCACTCCGGCAAGTCGACGGAGAAGTAGCCGTACGGCTCGCGGTGGTCGGTGACGATGACGCCAACGATCTCGCCGGCGGGATTCAGTCCGACGAGCATCTTGATCGGCCCGTCGAACCCGCGCTCGAGCGGCTCGAGCTCCGTCGTCCAGTAGGCGAGACCGAGCAGCTCGGCTTCGCCGCCGGGGCCGAACGCTTTGTAGTGCGCGGGCGAGCCCGTCTTCTCCGAGAACGACGCGGCGGTGGGGAACAGCTTCTTGAGCTGCCCCGTGAGCGCGGCGTCGTTGCCGCTCTGGCCGCTCGCGCTCGAGGCGAGTAACGCGAGGGCGACGACGACTGCGGCGAGGCGCGAGGATAAGGTCTTCATCGCACTGGATTATCCCGGCGCTGCGCGTGGGCGGCAACGGTCAAGTTTGCTTGCGTTGCGTGGCCAAGCTCGGCCGCGGCGTGCTAAATACTGCGCGCATGACGAGAGAGCTCGCGATCGTACTGGTCGGTTTGGCCGCCTTCACGGCCGCGAGCCCGGCCGCATTAGGTCAAGGCGGGCTCGACCGCCGGCTTGCCGCCGCCAAGCGTCTCGAGTGCAGCTTCTCGACGATCGCCACGGGCACGTGGGACCAGAACGTGCCGGCCATCGCCGTCAAGCCGTCCGAGCTCAAAGCGAATTTCTTCGATATCAACGTCGACGAGGGCACGGCCGAGGCCGAGAGCGAGTACGGCGGGGCGTCGTTCATCTCGGTCCGCTACGAGTCGGGCTATCTGCACATCATGCAGATGAGCGACGCGGGGCCGTTGTATCTGACGAGCGTGATCGCGCGTGCGGCGGGCGAGGGCAAGCTCATGGCCGTGCACACGCGCGTCGAGTACTCGCCGACGATCATTCCGGGCTTCACTTCGCGGCCCGAGATGTACCTGGGCACGTGCACGATCGCGGGCTAGTAGTTTTTCTACTCGTCCAAAGCTTTGTTGAGGTTCGCACAGCAGTCGCGCGGCAAAAGCTCGCAAGCCGCATGGTATTCTGCGGCGCTCGTTCTAGGGGGGCGGATGCAAGGCTCCGAGCGCTTTGCCGTGTTGCGCGCGACGCTGGGCGGTATTTTTCAGCTTCTGATCGGCGTCGACGCCCTGTCCCAGGAGCTCACGATCCCGCGCCTCGCCGAGCCGCCCGAGCTCGCGGATTTCGCGACCATGGCGCCGCCCGAGGCCGTCCGCAACCGCTACGCGGTCGTGACGGATTTCAAGCAGCGCACGCCGCAGGACGGAGCGCCCTCGACGCAGCGCACGGACGTCCGTGTGCTCTTCCGATCTCGCAATCTCTATGCCGTGTTCCTCGCGTTCGACACCGAGCCCGCGAGCGTCCGCGCGAACCTTGCGCCGCGCGAGAACATCGAGGACGACGACCGCGTGGGCCTCGTCATCGACACGTTCGACGATCAGCGAACGGCGTACGGCTTTCGCTCGAGCCCCCTCGGCGTGCAGTGGGACGGGCGCTGGTCCGAGCGCGAGGGCTTCGACTCGTCGTACGAGGCCGTTTGGTACACGGATGCGCAACGCACCGGCGGCGGATTCGTCGTCCTTATGACGATCCCGTTCCGGACGATGCGCTTCCCCGAGACGCTCGAGCAGCGCTGGCGTATCCAGCTCGAGCGCCTGATCCCGCGCTCGAGCGAGGAGAGCTACTGGCCGGCCTATTCGCAATCCGTGGACGGGCGCCTCAATCAAGCCGCCGTGCTCCGCGGCGTGCGCGACGTCTCGCCGGGCCGCAACATTCAGCTGATTCCGTTCGCGTTCGTGCGCAGCTACGACGTGCTCGACGCTGCGCGCCCCGGTGGTCCCGGCTTCACGAAGGACACCGAGGACGACGCCGGCCTCGACGCCAAGGTCGTGCTGAAGGACAGCTTCGTGCTCGATTTCACCTACAATCCGGACTTCAGCCAGGTGGAGTCGGACGAGCCGCAGGTCACGGTCAACGAGCGCTTCGAAGTGCAATTTCCGGAGCGCCGGCCGTTCTTCATCGAGAATGCCGACTACTTCTCGATGGAGACGCCGCTCCTATTCACACGCCGCATCGTCGACCCCGAAGTCGGCGTGAAATTCACCGGCCGGCAGGGCCCGTGGGGCATCGGCACGATGCTGATCAACGACGAAGCGCCCGGCTTGCGCCTCGCGCAGACGGACCCGCTCTACGGCGACGAGGCCGACATCGGCGTGCTGCGCGTGTTCCGCGATTTCGGCAACCAGTCGCGCGCCGGCATCATGCATACCGAGCGCGAGCTCGGCGACACCTACAGCAAGGTATCCGCGGCGGACACGTTTCTGCGGCTCGGCGAGAACTGGCTCACCGAGCTGCTCATGGTGAACACGGAGAACCGCCTCGCGGACGGAACCGTGATCTCGGGCCGCCAGACGAACTGGCGGTTCAACCGCAACGGCCGCAACTTCGTCGCTCATTACCATTGGACGCAGCAGAGCGACGACTTCGCGGTGCCGCTCGGGTTCCTGAGTCGCAACTACACTCCGGGCGCCGAGGGCCTGCACGGCTTCATGGAGTATCGGTTTTGGCCCGAAGGCTCCTGGCTCGACCGCATCGGGCCACGCGTGTTTTTTCAGAGCCAAGAGGACCTCACGGGCCTGCGCCTCTACAACGAGCTCTCGCCGCAGTTGCAGATGGCGTGGGCCGGCGACAGCTTCTTCGCCGCGGGCGTGAACAGTATCGACGAGCGGCTGCGGCCGCAGGATTTTTTGGGGTTGACCGCGACGCGCGACTACTCGCAGCGGCGCTGGTTCGTGGATTTTTCCACGGACGTGTTCTCGAAGATCGGCTTCGAGGTCGGCTACGACGAGGGAAGCGTCATCAATCTCGTACCGCCGCTCGGCGTCGAGCCGGAGCTCGCGGAGCGTAAGCAAATCACGGCGGAGCTGCGCTGGCGCCCGATCGATCGCGTGCGCGTCGACACCACGTATCTCTCGACTTCGCTCGACGACCGCGCCGGGCGCGGCTCGATCTTCGACGACACGATTCTTCGCACGCGGCTCAACGTGCAGTTCACGAAGGAGATGTCCGTGCGGCTGATCGTGCAGCACGAGGACACGAAGCCGACGGCGTTGTCGCGGCTCACGCGCGCCGAGAACCTGAATCTCGACGTGCTGTTCCGCTACGTGCTGAACCCCTGGTCGGCCCTCTATGTCGGCTATAACAACAACGAGAGCAACCTGCAGCTCATCGACACGCCGCAAGGCCCCGAGCTCGTGCGCACCGAAGACCTCGCGCGCGACGGGCAGCAGTTCTTCGTGAAGTTCTCGTATCTCCTGCAGCCGTAAGCCGTTCGGACCGCGCGCCGCGCGTGCGGCGCCCAAAAGAAAACCCCGCCGAAGCGGGGTCTCCGGTGGCGAAGTCGAGAGACTGAAACGCTTCAGCTCGTCGCGAGCGCCTCGACCGAGATGCGCAGCGTCACGCCCATGTCGAACCCGAAGTTCTTGCCGAAGGAAACGCCGAAGTCCTCGCGGTTGATCTGCGCTTCCGCGTCGGCTCCGCAGACCTCGCGGCCCGAGCGGTGCGGCGCGCACTTGAAGCTATGGATCGTGAGGCGAACCGGCTTCGTGACGCCGTGCATCGTGAGGTTGCCCTCGACGGCGGTCGGCGCGCCGTTACGGAAATCCACGAGCCGGCCCGTGTAGGTGGCCGTCGGGTATTTCGCGGTGTCGAAGATGTCGGGCGTCTGCGCGTGGTCGTTCAAGCCCTGATGGCCGAAGTCGATCGTCTTCATGTCCATCGTGACCTCGACGGTGCCGGACCCGGCTTCCTTGTCGAGCGTAACCTTGCCCGTCGAGCTGTTGATCTTGCCGCGCCATTTCGAGATGCCGCCCGAGTGATCGGCTTCGAAACTCGGATACGTGTGGGCCGGGTCGATCTCGTAGGTGACCGGTGCCGCAGAGACGCCCGCCGCCAACGCGCCGCACGCCAGGCCTATCAGAGTGGGAACGAACTTCGAGGACGAGCTCATCGATGGTCTCCTTATATATATCCGCATATATGACCGCGTTACGCCGGCGGGTTCCCCCCTCCGGAATGGGTGGCGATTGTAACAGCCGGCGCGGGCCCGGGGTCTCGCGATTGAGGAAGCTCCAGATTACGGTATGAGCAAGCCGCGGCGCGGTTGCGCGTTCTGGGGAATTCATCGAGACTCAACCGAGACGCCGGGCTTGCCGGCCTTCGGTTTGAGCAGAAGGGAGCAGACGCATGCTGAACCTCACGATCAACGGCCGCACCCACACGGTGGGTGACGACGTCGACCCACAGACTCCTCTTTTATGGGTCTTGCGCGACACGCTCGGGCTCGTGGGCACGAAGTACGGGTGCGGCGTCGGCCAGTGCAGCGCGTGCACCGTGCACTTGAACGGCTCGCCGATTCAATCGTGCCAAGTGCCCGCATCCGCGGCCGTCGGCCAGCCAATCACGACGATCGAAGGCCTCGCGGCGCCCGGTGCGCCGCTCACGGCCGTGCAGCAAGCCTGGATCGAGGAGGACGTCGCCCAGTGCGGCTACTGCCAAGCGGGGCAGATCATGCGCGCGACGGCATTGCTCGCGCGCAATCCGCAGCCGACCGACGAGGACATCGACCGCGACATGGCCGCGAACATTTGCCGGTGCGGCACGTACACGCGCATCCGCAAGGCGATTCATAGCGCCGCGGCGAAGATGAGAGGGGGTGCGGCATGAGCAGCGTCTATCTACCGGAGTTCATGCAGAGGCTCGAGGCGCAGCGTGCGGAAGAGGCGGCAATGTTGAGCCGCCGCGGTTTCATCAAGCTCACGGGTTTGGCGGGCGGCGGGCTCGTGCTCGGGGTGTCGCTGCCGGGCGCGCGCCGTGCGCTCGCGCAGCCGAGCGGCGGCACGCCTTTCGAGGCGAATCCGTACGTGCAGATCGATTCTACGGGGCGCGTCGTGCTGTTCGCGAAAAATCCCGAGGTCGGCCAGGGCGTGAAGACGTCGCTGCCGCTCATCGTCGCCGAGGAGCTCGACGTCGATTGGCTCGAAGTCGAGGTCCGTCAGTCCGAGATCGACGCGGCGCGCTACGGACCGCAGTTCGCGGGCGGCTCGCTGTCGATCCCGATGAACTACGACACGCTGCGCCGCGCCGGCGCCACGGCGCGCGCGATGCTCGTCGCCGCCGCCGCAAAGCAGTGGAACGTGCCGGCGGCCGAGCTCACGACGGAAGCGGGCGCCGTGCGGCACGCGGCGAGCAACCGCAGGGCCACGTACGGCGAGCTCGCCGACATTGCCGCAACGTTGCCGGTACCCGAGCCCGCGAGCGTCGCGCTGAAGCGCAAGCAAGACTTCCGCCTGCTCGGCAAGCGCGTCACGGGAGTCGACAACGCCAAGCTCGTGCGCGGAGAGCCGCTGTTCGGCATCGATCAGCGCGTGCCGGGCATGCTGTACGCGGCGTTCGCGAAAGCGCCCGCGATCGGCGCGCGCGCCGTCTCGGCGAATCTCGATCACGTGCGCACGCTGCGCGGTGTGAAGAATGCGTTCATCGTCGCTCACCAGGGCGACCCGCTCGCGTTCAATCCCGCCGGCGCCGCCGTCTTGTCGGGCGTCGCGATCGTCGCGGACTCCACGTGGAACGCGCTGCAAGCGAAGAAAGCGCTCGACGTCCGCTGGGACGAAACGCAAGCGTCGAAGGACAGTTGGAAGGCTGCCGTGGCGCAGGCGAAGTCCCTCGCGACGAAGGCGCCGGCCGAGGTGCTCGGCGAAGCGGGCAACGTCGAGGCCGCGTTCGCGTCGGGCAAGACCGTCGAGGGGTTTTACACGTATCACTACGTGGCGCACGCCGACCTCGAGCCGCAGAACTGCACGGCCTGGTTCAAGGGCAACAGCGTCGAGATCTGGGCCCCGACGCAGACGCCGCAGAACGCCGTCGACGCCGTCGCGGCGCTGCTCGGCTTGCCGAAGGACAAGGTCAGGCTGCATCAGCTTCGCGGCGGCGGCGGCTTCGGCCGCAGGCTCGCGAACGACAGCGTTTGCGAGGCCGCGTTGATCTCGAAGCAGGCCGGCGGCGTTCCCGTCAAGGTGCAGTGGACGCGCGAGGACGACATGGCGTTCGACTACTACCGCCCGGGGGGCTTCCAAGCGCTCAAGGCCGCCGTCGACAACGCCGGCAAGCTCACGGCATGGCAGAACCACTTCATCACGTTCACGATGGACGGCAAGGCACCGGTGTCGGCCGCGACGATCGACAAGACGGAGTTCCCCGCCAACGTGCTCGGCACGCACCGCATGGCGCAGTCGATGATTCCGTCGAAAATCCCGACGGGGCCGTGGCGCGCCCCGGGCAGCAACGTCATCGCCTTCTGCACGCAGAGCTTCCTGCACGAGTGCGCCGTCGCCGCGAATCGCGATTACGTCGACTTCCTCGTGGATCTCATGGGCGAGCCGCGCGCAACGTCGGCCGGGCCGTTCGGCGCCGGTCTGCACACGGGCCGCGCCGCCAACGTCATCAAAGCCGTGGCCGAGCGCGCGCGCTGGGGCCGTCAGCTTCCGCGCGGCCGCGGTCTGGGACTCGCGTTCCACTTCAGCCACCAAGGCCATTTCGCCGAGGTCGCCGAAGTCAGCGTCGATGCGAGCAAGAAGGTCACCGTGCACAAGGTCTGGGTGGTCGCCGACATCGGTCCGATCGTGAACTTGAGCTCCGCCGAGAATCAGTGCCAGGGGTCCGTCATCGACGCGCTGAGCACGGCGATGGGGCTCAAGATCACGTTCGAGAACGGCCGCGCCGAGCAGTCGAACTTCCACCAGTACCCGATCGTGCGCATCGACAAGGCGCCCGAGATCGACGTGCACTTCCTCGACACCGACTATCCGCCCACGGGCTGCGGCGAGCCGGCGTTCCCGCCGGCCGCGCCGGCGATCGCGAACGCGATTTTCGCGGCGACGGGGCAGCGGATTCGTACGCTGCCGTTCAGCGAGGAGGGCTACTCGGTCTGAGCTCGCTTCGACGCCCGCGGCCGTCAGGCGCGGGCGTCGAGCGGTTCTTCGTGCGCGGCCAGGGCGTCGAGCGTTTCGCCGAGCAGCGGAACGCCGCTCGCCTTCTCTTCGGGCGCCGGGACTTGCGCTGCGGCGAGCGTCAACGCCACGGACTTGAAGACCCGCAGCTTCAGCGATAGCGCGATCGACGGGGCGTCGCCGTCCGTCGCCGGCGGCGGCTGCGCCAGGGAGTCGAGCAGGTGCGCGAGGAACGTCGCGATCGTGTGGAGCGCGGCCGAAGTGAAGTCGC
>JBBIJV010000127.1:0-10665 GCA_037445815.1 Rhodospirillaceae bacterium | reverse complement strand
GCGAGCGGCAGTTCCACGCTCATCAGGCGCTGCCAGTCCGTCATGCCGACGCCGCGGGCCGCCTCGATCAGCGCGCTGTCGATGTTGAGGATCCCCGCTACGCCGTTGCGGATGACGGGCAGCATCGAGTAGAGCGTCAGCGCGAGCAGCGACGGCAGGAAGCCGAGGGCCGAGAAACCAGCGCCGAGCACGTTCTCCGAGACCTCGGACAGCGCGAGCAACAGCGGGTAGAAGAGCGCGAGCAGCGCGAGACTCGGCACGGTCTGGATTAGGCTCGCGAACGCGAGCACCGGCCAGCGCACGCGCTCGCTGCGCACCGCGGCGACGACGAGCACGAGGCTCACGGCGAGCCCGAGCGCCATGGCGGCCGCGCTCAGCACGACATGCTGGCTCAAGTAACCGGGCAAGAGCGCCCACGCGTTCGCGAGCTGCTCGCTCATGGGCGCGCTCCGCCGTCGAGCATCGCCGCGACGCGCATCATCTGCCGGCGCGGCATGTCCATGAGCTTGCGCACCTCCGCGTCGCTCGCGTCGTTCATCATCTCGTGCGGCGTGCCGCTCGCAACGATCGCGCCGCTGCGCATGACCACGAGGCGATCGGCCAGAAGCAGCGCTTCGAGCACGTCGTGCGTGACCATGACGGTTGTGAGCCCCATGCGCCCGTGCAACGACCTGTATTCGCCGCCGAGCGTGTCGCGCGTGACGGGATCGAGCGCGCCGAACGGCTCGTCCATCAGCATGATCGTAGGGTGCGCCGCGAGCGCGCGCGCGACGCCGACGCGCTGGCGTTGCCCGCCCGACAAAGCGGCCGGCAATCGCTCCGCCATGGCCTTGGGCAGATTCACGAGCGCGAGCAGCTCGTCGACGCGAGCGCGGATGCGAGCGTCATCCCAGCGGAGGAGCCGCGGGGTGATGCCGACGTTCTCTGCGACGGTCATGTGCGGAAATAGGCCCACGCGCTGGAACACGTAGCCGATGTGCCGGCGCAGCTCGTGCTCGACGACGCTGCTCGTGGATTGCCCCGAGATCAGCACGTCGCCCGCATCTTGCGGCTGCAAGCGGTTGATCGTCTTCAGCAGCGTCGTCTTGCCGGAGCCCGACTCGCCGAGAATGACGAGAAACTCGCGCGGCCAAACCGCGAGATCGACGTCGTGCACGGCCACGTTCCGGCCGAAAACACGCCGGACGCGCTTGAGCTCGATGATCGGTTGCCCGCGAGCCTCGGGGGACGAGCTCACGGCTCGAGCGCGACCTGCTGCCCCTCGAGCGTCGGCACGTGCACGTAGCGCGGACCGGTCGGCCGGTTGCGCCCGACGCTGATTTTCACGATGTCGTCGAGCCGCGCGTGGCGCACGTCGACGGCCGGGCGCGAGACGAACAAGCCGGCTTGAAGCAGGCCGCGCGACTCGAGGCCGCTGCTGTCGAGCCCGCGCCTCTCGAGACGGCCGAGGCAGCTCTCGAACTCGGCGAGGTCGATGAAGCGCCGTTGCGTGAACAAAGCGCTGTCGAGGTGCTCCGTGACGAGGCCGTGCTTCTCGAACAGCGCCGTGAAGTCGTCGTACGGGAACATGCGCAGCACGAACGACACGATCCAGAGCGGGCGCGTTGACGCTTCGACGATCGCCGCGAACGTCTTGGCCGTCACATAGCCGACCGCACCCGTCGAGAGCACCACGTCCACCTCGCCCATGACCTCGGCCATCTCGGGCGTCAGCGGCTCCTTCTCGAGATCGGCCACGACGCCGTCCTCGATGAGGCCCACGTCGCGCGCATAGCGGATCGCCTGCTCGGAGGCGTCGAGGCCGATGAACGTGGCGCGGCCCCGGTCCGGCCAGCTCGCGTAGTAGTTACGGTCGAGCCGCGCCACCTCTTCCGCTTCGAGCGCGGCCATCTCGTGCCGCGCATAGCGGCGGCGCAGGCTCGCGAACGTCACGGGGAAGCGATGCACCGCCGCGTTGATGCCGTACGACGAGCCCACGTCGAGCACACGAGGCTTGCGCCCGTAGCGCCGCGCATACGCGCCGATGATCTGGCGGACGATCGGCGCCGCGACGTCGGGGATCATGTAGTCGAGCGCGCCGAGCACGGAGAAATAGGCGCGCGGGTCGTCCTTGACGTAGATGTCGTCGAAGTTCGCTTTCGTCGAATTGATCGAGACGAAATTATCGGTCACAGCGGTACCCTCCGGATCCAACGGAAAACAGGCGCCCGTACGCGGGCGTTTCGTCTGCTACGTGCGCCTTTTGACGCGCGCTCTTGTTCTAGCTGCTGCTGACGATGCGCAACGAGGGCGAGCCGAGGGTCTCGCGGAAGCGCACGCCGGATGACTGTTGCAAAGCTAACACGTATCGCTGCTCGATGCGACCTTCGTGTCGCAACAATGCTCTCTCGATTCGGCCTTTGCGCTGTCTCACTTTGGCCTGCTCGCGTCGTCGCTGGGCGGCCGGCCTTCCGCAGATGGCCCGGGTCAAAGCGAAACAGCAGCGCTCAATCGAGCGGTTGAAGCTCGGGCGCGGCGGTCGATCGGCTTGAGCCCATCACCCGAGCGGAGATGGACCTCGTCCGGTCCGCGCAACGCGCTTCTCATCGCCGTCCGGTAATCGGATTGATCCCTTCGAGCCCCAGCGCGCCGGACGCAGCTAGCACATGCCGGTCGTTGGAGTAAATTCGTTCGAAGCCTTCCGCCTTCGCCGTGATTAGGTGCAGGGCATCGAGCGAACGCAGGAACACGGACCTGGCGAGTTTGACGAGGAGGTCGCGAACTTGCTCCAGCAGGGCCTCAGTCGGCGCGATCAAGCGCCACAACCCGTTCTCCAAGTCGTACCGGAACTGTCCGTGCAGCGCCTTGAAAACATCCAACTCCACGGCGCCCTCACGAAGCTTACGGTGGAACGCGGCCGAGACCTCAGCCACAGCAACGGCGGATGTGACTACGATGCCGGCCTTCGTCGCGACGTTGCGTACCGCGTCCCGGCCGGATTCGTTCAGATAGAATTTGGCCAACAGCGCCGAGTCGAAACAGACCGGCGCGATGGCCGAATGCGTGTCAGCGGTCTCGGTCTTGGCCAATCATTTCCTCGACTGGCGTTCCACCTACGGGCCGGTCGAGCGCCTTGGCGAATTTCTTGCGCGGTTTCCAGTTCTCGAACAAGTTCACCGCGGGCTCTTCGTCGACCGGGGTTAGCTTCGCGACAGGCGTGCTCCGATCTCGGATCAGAATCGAGCCGTACTTGCGGGCGTCTCGCACCCAAGCGCCGGTGCGCCGATGCAATTCGCGAATGGTGATTTCCTTCATGTGTGACATCGTCACACATTGACCAAATAGGCGCCAAGGCCAAGACGATGCGCTCGTGTCAGGTTCCGAGCGAGACGGTCGGCTCTCCCGACGCCTTGCGGCCGACGCCCGACACCTCGCCGAGGTCGACCTGAATCCGCGCCGTTTGCGTGCCGCTGGCCGTGCTGGCATTATGCAGGCATGGCGATCCAGATCACGATTCGCGACGTGCCGGAGACCGTACGTGACGAGCTGGCCGCCCGAGCAGCGCGCCAGGGTAAATCCATGCAGGAGTTCCTGCGCGGCGAGCTCGAGCGGCTCGCGAGCCGGCCGTCGATAGAGGCCTGGCTCGAGACCGTGCGCGAGCGCAAGCACGCCGCACGATCTCGCGTGTCGGTGCAACAGATCGTGCGCCACCGCGACGCCGACCGCCGTTGAGCATCGTCGTCGACGCCTCGATCCTCGTCGCAGCCACCGTGGACAGCGGCCCGCGCGGCGCATGGGCCGAGCGCGTCATCGCCCGCGGCAACCTGCACGCTCCCGAGCTCGTGCTCGTGGAAACGACGAACATTCTCCGGCGGCTCGAACGCGCCAAGCATCTCTCCACTCTCGAGGCCACGGCGGCCCAACGCGACTGTCTGCGCCTCGATCTCGAGGTGTACGCCTTCGGGCCGGTCGCGGAGCGCGTCTGGGAGCTGCGGCATGCGCTCACGAGCTACGACGCGTGGTACGTCGCGGTCGCCGAGGCGCTCGAGCTGCCGCTCGCGACGCTCGACGCGCGGCTCGCGCGTGCAGCCGGCGCGACCTGCGAATTCCTGTTGCCGGACACCGCCCGGCGTTAGGTCGACCAGCACCTCGCTCCCGGGCGGCGGGCAAGCTACGACATCCAAGAAGGTCCGAACGAGGCCTTGTGCGCATGCTCGGGCCGAGCCGACGCGGATCTCTGCCGGAACCAGCCGACCGGCGCGCGTTGTCGGGCGCGCTCGACTCGGCCGGCAGCGGGGATTGCCGTCGAGCGGCGGCGAGTTCGGCACCGGCCGTCTGGATCGGGTGGTGGGCGGCCGACCGCCCGCAGGTGGCCCGGGTCAAAGCGAAACAGCAGCGCTCAATCGAGCGGTTGAAGCTCGGGCGCGACGCCTGCGGGCAGAGGATATTCGTCGACGTTCAGCAGCATCGCCACGAGGCTGTAGTAGCCGAGCGTGTAGATGATTTCGACGACGCCTTGCTCGCCGAAGGCGCTTTTGGCCGCCGCGAAGGTTCCGTCGGAGACGCGCTTCGTCTCGAGGAGCTCGGTACAGAAGCGGTAGAGCGCGCGCTCGTTCGGTTGCAGCGATGCGGGCTGCTCGCCGCCCGCAATGGCGGCGACGATGGCGGGATCGAGGCCTTCGGCGAGCGCGGCGCGTTTGTGCGCGTTCCACTCGTAGTGCGACGTCCATTCTCGGGTGACGAGCAGGATCGCCATCTCGCGCAGCGGCGGCGGCAGCGACGAGTTGAAGCGAACCTCGGCGCCGAGCTCTTGCGCGTGATCGCCCATGACGGGCGAGCGCAGCATGACGTTGAAGGGGCCGCCCATCGTCGTGCGCGGGCCGTCGAGCACGTGGCGCGTCATCGTCTTCTGCGCTTCGCTCATCTCGGGCCACGTGAGCGGCGCGAAGCGGTTACCGACGAGCTCCACGTCCGCCGGCTCGGCGCGAGACGCCGTGCCCGGCGCCGAGCTCTGCGCACCGAGTGGCGTGGCCGGAAGGCCGGCCAAAGCCAAGGAACAAAGCCACGTCGCGGCGAGGCGGATACTCATGGGCCGTCTCCATCGTTGAACCAAGCGGGCTCGCGAAGACGAAGATACACCACGTCACTGCGCCGGCGTACAATTTGCCTGCCGCACCCCCGTACCATCCGAGGCCACTGCCATCGCTACCGAACCCTTGAGCGAGACGCTGGTCCTACCCGCGCGAAACTCGCTGTTCCACGTCATCGACCCGCGCGTCTTCGAGCGGCCGCTGCTCGACGAGCTCTGCGCGCTCGCGACGCGCGTGCGTATGCTCGCCAAGACGGACGAAGGCGCGCGCGCGTTGCGCGACCTGCTGCCGACGCGCCGCGCGATGCTGTACTTCACGCAGCCGTCGACGCGGACGTTCCTGTCGTTCAACAACGCGTGCCACATCTTGGGGATGCGCACAAGCGAGATCCGCGACCCCGCCACGTCGTCCGAGGTGAAGGGCGAGAGCTTCGACGACTCGATTCGCACGTTCAGCTCCTACGTCGACGTCATCATCATGCGCACGAAGGAATCCGGCCGCGCCGCGCAAGCCGCCAAGCTCATGAACGGCATTCCGCGGCCCGTGCCCGTCATCAACGCCGGCAGCGGCAGCGATCAGCATCCGACGCAGGCGCTGCTCGACATCTACACGCTGCAGCGCAGCTTCGAAGATTCGGGCGGCATCGACGGCAAAGTCATCGGCATGATGGGCGACTTGCGGCGCGGCCGCACCGTGCGCTCGCTCTGTTACCTCATGAAGAACTACCGCGGCGTGCGGCTCGTGTTCGTCGCGCCCGACCAGTTCGCAATGCAGCCCGACGTCAAGGCGCACCTCGACGAGCACCGCATTCCGTACGCCGAGACCACTCGCCTCGAGGAAGCTCTGCCGTCGCTCGACGCGCTCTACGTCACGCGCATGCAGACGGAATGGGACACCGCCGGAGAATCGAGCCGCGTCGACTTATCCCGGTTCAGCGTCGGCCCACGCGAGCTCTCGCTGCTGAAGCGCGATGCCATCATCATGCACCCGCTGCCGCGCGGGCCGGAGATCGATCCGGCCGTCGATTTAGATCCGCGCGCGATGTATTGGCGGCAAGAGCGCAACGGCATGTGGATGCGCGTGGCCGTGCTCATCAAGATTTTCGCCGTCGAAGACCGAATCGCGGCCGTCGGCGCGTGACGGCGCTCATCGCTACTCGGGCACGATCGCGCCGGACCCGCCGAGCTCGGCCGGAAAATCCCTGAGCTTCGGCAAGCCGTCCTTCATCGGCAACACCGTCTCGGCGTAGTTCGCGTGCACGGCGGGCTCGAACTTCAGGCCCGGGATCGTGGCCGCGTAGAGGTCGGTCAGGGCCCAGAGCGGATGGTGCGTGAGCAGATGTCCGCCGCACTTCTTGCACCACTTCCGCACGCTGTTGTCGCTCTTCTGAAAACGCCCGATGAGCTCGGCCCCCTTCGTCACCTCGACGTTCTCGGGCTTCCACAGCGTGAAGGCGTTGACGGGCCCGGCCGACCAAGATCGGCACGAGCTGCAATGGCAATAGCCCATTGCTTCCGGCGCGCCCGAGACCTCGAGCGTCACGGCCCCGCAAAAGCAGCTACCCGTGTATTTGGCGGTCATGTCATGTCTCCTTTGCGCTCAATCGCAACCTGAATCAGCCGACGGCACGAAACTCGGGCTCGTCGAGCCGATCGGGCTCGACGAACGTGATCGGCCGGCCGACGGTTAGCGCGGCGCGCAGCTCGGCGTCCATCTCTGCGAGCGGCGCGTCGGTCGCAACGCCGAGCGACTCGATGACTTTCGTGAAGAACGCGCGGCCCGCCGCCGTGGCGGCGATGTCGAAGACTTCAGCGTCGGTAACTCCATACGCTTTGAGCTCCGCCACGTCGGCGGCCGTGATGCTCGAAGCGTCGCGCGCCACGGCGCGCGCGAAGCGCATCAGCGCCGCCTCGGCCTCCGTCAGCGAAGCCGGCGCCTCGCCGCGCGCGAGCGCGATGACGTCGACCGCCGAGAAGAACGCGAGCAGCGCTTTGCCGTGAGCGAGCGTGCAGAGCGTGCTCTTGAGCTCGCAGGCCGCCGCGAACGTCGCGAGCTCGAAGCGCCGCTTGTCCATCGGGCGCTTGATCGCCGCGAGCAGCTCCGCCCAGCGCCGCATCACCTCGGGCCGGTGCGAGAACACCGTCGCGTAGCTCGGCACGTAGCCGTAGTGCTTCTGCTGGCGATCGTACATCGCGAACGCTTCGCCGGTGACCCAGCGTGCGGGAATCGTATCGATGAATGCCATGTGTGCCTCCTGCGCTTCAGCGCGCGTAATGACTGATCGAGTGGTAATCGCCGTGATCGGCGTAGTCGCCGGCCGCGCGGCGCGCGCGGAATGTGCCCCAGTGAATAGAGCGGTAGCGCGGCGGGTGCGCCGCGTCGATCGTCGACGGCAGCGGCGCGTACTCCGTGCTGTAGGCCGGGTTGAAGAAGAACGGCGCGCTGTACCGCTCGACATCGGGCGACACGAGGCCGCGGTGCAAGGCAGCGCGATAACGGTCGTTCGACCACACCTGCACGATGTCGCCGATGTTGACGACGAGCGCGTCGCTGCGCGGCTCGACGAGCTGCCACGTTCCGTCGTGCAGCACCTCGAGGCCCGGCTGCTCGTCCTGGAGCAGCAGCGTCAATGCGCCGGCATCCGTGTGCGGGTTCACACCGAGGTTGCCGTCGCGCGCGGGCGCCGTACCGGCCGGGCGTGCGGGCACGGGGCACGGCGGGTAGTAGTTGAGCCGCAGGAAGCTCGTATGGTGCGGCCGAAAGCACGCGTCGAGCGCGCCCGGCGGCATGCCGAAATTGCCCGCGATCACCTCGACCAGCTCGAACGCGAGCGCGTCGCACGCCGCGTAGAACCGAGTTACGGCCGGCGCGAGCTCGGGCAGCTCGCGCGGAAACTGCGGCAGCATCGCGCCGCCGTCGGGCGGGCCGTAGTCGTAGATCTGCTTCCAGTCGCGCGCGTGCCGCGTGAGCTCGCGGTCGTAGAACCCCCACGGGTTCTCGGCCGTGCGCACGATCGCGTGCTTCGCGTGCATCGGCAGCGCAAAGAAAGCGCGCATCGCCCGGCGCAGCGCCGTCGTGGTGCGCGTGTCGATGCCGTGGCCGACGATCTGGAAGAAGCCCCAGTCGCGGCAGGCGGCGTCGATCGCGCTCAGCGCGGCGGCGCTTCGCAAGTTGCGTACGTCGATGACGGGTAAGGTATCGGTGCTCATGCGAGTGACTCCCCTCAGGCCCGCTTGCGCGGTTCCAGCCATTTCGGCAGCAGCGAGTAAGGATCGATGTCGGCTTCGGCGTCGAACGCGACGCCGGTTTTCTCGAGCAGCTCGCGTGCCGCGCCGCTGCGCCACGCTTCGAATAGATCCATGGCGCCGCCGACGTGCGTGCCGCCGATGAAGACTTGCGGAATCGTCTTCGCACCCGTGCGAGCAGCGAGCACGGCTCGGATCTTGCCGCCGCGATCGCCGGCTTGATACGCGACGGAATCGAGATCGACGCTCGCGTAGGTGATGCCGAGGCGCGCAAACAGCTTGCGCACGGACCAGCAGAACTCGCACCACTCGAGCGCGAACAGCACGACGGGCTCGTCGCGCACGATTTCCGTGACGAAGCGCTCGGCGTCGGCGTCGAGCGCGACGGGCCGCGGCGCCTCGACGGGCAGCGGCACAGCGGGTGCGGGCGGCGGCGCATCGAAACGGCACGACGGCGTCGAGCGCGAGAGCTCGAGCTCCTCGGCCGTCATCTCCTCGCCGATGCCCTCGAACAGCGGCGTGGACAAGTACCGTTCGCCGGTGTCGGGCAACATGCAGACGATGTTCGTGCCGGGCTTAGAGCGGCGCGCGATCGTCAGCGCCGCCGCGAGGGTCGCGCCGCTAGAGGTGCCGACGAAGATGCCTTCGCGGCGCGCGAGGTCGCGCGCGAGCGCGAGCGCGTCCGCACCCGCAACCGGCACGATCTCGTCGACGAGGCCGGCGGCCACGGCGTCCTCGGTGAGCTTCGAAACGAAGTCCGGCGCCCAGCCCTGCATCAGGTGCGGGCGGAAGCGCGGATGACTCTCGGTCGGCTTGCCGTCCGCGTCGCGCCGCTGCGGAATGCCGCTGCCAAGCACCTGCGCGTTGTCGGGCTCGGCGGCGACGACGCGCGTGACGGGGCTTGCCTGCTTCAGCGCGCGCGCCACGCCTTTCAGCGTGCCGCCCGTGCCGAAGCCCGACACCCAGTAGTCGAGCCGCTCGCCGGCGAAATCCGCGAGAATCTCCTGTGCCGTCGTGCGCGTGTGCACGTCGGCGTTCGCTTCGTTCTCGAACTGCCGGCAGAGAAACCAGCCGTGCGTGCTCGCGAGCTCGACGGCTTTCGCGAGCATGCCTGTGCCTTTTTCGGACGCCGGCGTCAGCACGACCTTTGCGCCGAGAAAGCGCAACAGCTTGCGCCGCTCGATGCTGAAGCTCTCGGCCATCGTGACGACGAGCGGATAGCCTTTCCGCGCGCAGACCATCGCGAGCCCGATGCCGGTGTTGCCGCTCGTCGCCTCCACGACGGTTTGGCCCGGCTTGAGCTCACCCGTAGCCTCGGCTCGCTCGATGATCGCAAGGGCCATGCGGTCCTTGACGGAGCCCATGGGGTTGAACGACTCGACCTTCACGTACACGTTGACGCCCGGCGGCGCGAGCTTGCCGAGCTTCACGAGCGGCGTATTGCCGATCGTCTCGAGGATGTTCTCGTAGCGGGCCATCGTCTTTTCCTCCGGCGTTCGATACGAGGCACAGGTTCGGCCCTCACCGTGGCAGTGTTCGTGGGAACGACCGTGGTTTTTTCGCGTAGGCCCGTTGTAGGGCCCTCGGCCGATGGCCGCCGCCGCGGGGCGCCACTACAATTCATGCGATGGCGGCCCTGACGCTCACGTTTCTCGGGGATCTCGAAATTGCTCGCGGCGGCGAGCGCCTCGAGCTGCCGCCGTCGCGCAAGACGCGGGCCCTGCTCGCCTATCTCGCACTGACGGGGCGCGCGTTCCGCCGCGAGCACCTCTGCGAGCTCCTGTGGGAGATACCGGACGACCCGCGCGGGTCGCTGCGTTGGAGCCTGTCGAAGCTTCGGCGCCTCGTCGACGATGAAGCGCGCGAGCGGATCGTCGCCGACCGGCTCACGGTGCGCTTCGACACCACGGGCGTCGCCATCGACGTGCTGGCGCTCGCCGTGCTTGCGGAAGGCAATCTCGACACGGCACCGCTCGACGAGCTCGAAACCGCCGCTGCGCTCTACGGCGGCACGCCGCTCGAAGGCCTCGAGCTGCCCACGTTCCACGATTACTCGGCCTGGTACATGGGCGAGCGCGAGCGCGCGACGGCGCATCAAGTTCGTTTGCTGACGGCGCTCACGAAACGCCTCGCCGCCGAGCCGCAGCGTGCCTTCACGCATGCGCGCGCGCTCGTGCGCATCGCGCCGTACGACGAGCCGGCGCGCGCCGCGCTGATTCGCTTGCTCGTGCAGCTCGGTCGGCCCGGCGACGCGGAGCAGCAGTACGAGCTCGGCACGCGTTTATTGAAGGAGGCCGGCGTGACGCCGAGCGGCGCGCTGTACCGCGCGTGGCGCGGCGCGCCGGGCCAAG
>JBBIJV010000126.1:0-10786 GCA_037445815.1 Rhodospirillaceae bacterium | reverse complement strand
GGACCGAGTAAGCTCGAAGCCGCCTTTTTTTCGAGCGGGCTCTTTCTTTGGGGGCTCGATGGCATGCGTGGAGGCCAATCCTGCGCCGACCTTGTATACGGTTGCAAACGGCTTTTCTGTGATAACGCTCGAGTTTATGCGCGTCGGCCTTTACCGGCCCCTCGACTTCGGCTAAGGTTCGCGCCCGTGAACGCCATCGCTCGCACGCGTACGCTGAAAAAAAGCCCGGGAGGGGCTTCGGAGCGTTGCGCGCGCTGAGCTGACGGCACCGCAGATCGAATCCAAGCCCCGCCGGAGAAGCCGACGGGGCTTTTTTGTTTTTACCCCTTCGTAAGCTGGAGTCGCTCGAATGTCGGCCAAGAAGATTGCCAACCCCGTCGTCGCCATCGTCGGCGCCACGGGCGCAGTGGGTGTCGAGCTCCTCGAGTGCCTCGAGCGGCGCAAGTTTCCGCTGAAGGAGCTCAAGCTCTTCGCGTCGGTGCGCTCGGCCGGCAAGACGATGAAGTTTCGCGGCGAGGAGCTGCGCGTGCAGGAGCTCACCGAGGGCTCGTTCGCCGGCGTCGACATCGGTCTGTTCTCGGCCGGCAGCGGCACGACGAAGAAGTTCGCTCCTGCTGCCATCAAGGCCGGCACCGTCGTCGTCGACAACTCGTCGGCGTTCCGCATGGACGCCGGCGTGCCGCTGGTCGTGCCCGAGATCAACGCCCAAGCGATCTTCACGCACAAGGGCATCATCGCGAACCCGAATTGCTCGGCGATCATCTCGATCACGCCGCTCTGGCCCGTGCATCGCAAGAACCGCATCAAGCGCATGATCATCTCGACGTATCAGGCCGCTTCGGGCGCCGGCGCCGCCGCGATGGAGGAGCTGCGCGAATCCACGCGCGCCTATCTCGAGGGCCGCAGGTACGAGCACAAGGTGCTGCCGCACCCGTACGCGTTCAACGCGTTCAGCCACAACACGAAGATCGACCCCGTCACGTGGCACAACGAGGAAGAGATGAAGGTCATCAACGAGACGCGCAAGATATTCGGCGATCCCGACATCGCGATCGGCATCACGTGCGTGCGCATCCCCGTGCTGCGCGCGCACTGCGTGTCCGTCACGTTCGAGTGCGAGAAGCCGATCACGCCGGACGAGGTGCGCGCGATCATCGCCGAAGCGCCGGGCTGCCGTGTCGTCGACGACCGCGAGAACAACTACTTCCCGATGCCCGTCGACGCGTCGGGCAAGGACGAGATCCTCGTCGGGCGCATTCGGCGCGACTTGAGCGACTCGACCGGGCGCTCGATCTCGATCTTCTCGGCCGGCGACCAGCTCCTGAAGGGCGCCGCCTTGAACGCCGTGCAGATCGCCGAGACGCTGCTGGCGTAAGACGATTCGCGGGCATACATTGGCGCCGTCGTACCCTCGGGGACCATGGCGATGGCCAAAGAACGCACGATCCACAAGGAAGCGAAGAAGAAGCCGCAGCTCACGCCGAAGGAGCGCAAGGCGCTGAAGCGCGCCAAAAAGCAGGCGCGGCAGACGTAGCGTTCGGCTCGCGCCGCCGGTCAACGCACGATCGTGCCCGTGACGCCCTCGGGCGAGCAGTTGAACGGCTCGATCGTGAGATCCGACGGCGCGTACTCGTAGCGCGAGACGTCGAAGTCGCGCGTGAAGAACGTGGGGTCCTTCAACGCGACCTCCACGACGAGCCGCTGCCGCTCGGCGTCGAACGACAACCGTTCCACGGAGGTCAAGTCTGCCGAGTGCAACAGGCCGCGCGTCGGCTTGCCCGGCTCCTCGACGTACTGATTCAGCACGCCGGCCGAATAGTTCGCCGTCTCGATGACGAGCGTGTCGCCCTCGAAGTAGCCGATCGAAGACCCAAGCGAAGTGCGCGGGCCGTCGGCCGGATGCTCGCGTGTGGTCAGGTCGACGACGCGCACGACGTCCATCCATTCGTGGCGCAGCACGACGCGGTCCGGCTCGCGCGTGATCTCAAGCGGCGTGCCGGGTGCGCCCCAGACGCGGCGGATCGCGACGGGGTCGCAACGGAACGTGGGGTCGTCCTTGAACGGGTCGTAGGCGGCCACGGCCGCGGCGCCGGCCGGCGTCAGGAACTCCATCATCGGCTGCGGCCGGCTCGTGTTCGCGCGCCGCGGATCGGGCGCCGTCGGCGCGAGCAGCCACGTGCCGAAGATGTCCGTGCGGTGCGGCAGGGCAGCCCGCGCAGGTTGCGGGCCGCGCGGCCCGTTCACGCTGAGCGCGCGGCCGTCGGGGAAGTAGACGTTGTTGAAGAAGCACATGTGCGGGTCGTGGCGCGACAGCGAGCCGTCGACGCGGAGCTCGGTGCCGGGCTTCAGCATCTCGGGCGTGATGCCGTTGCGCGTGAGCTGCGTGAAGCCGTGCGATTCGCAAACGTACTCCTGCGTCTTGCCGTTCTCGTCGACGGCCGCGATGTGCAGATAGCTGTGCGGATTGCGTGCTTCGTATTCGATCACGGTGCCCGAGATGTCCACGGGCTTGTCGATGTCGAAATGCGGCGCGAAGCTGTGGTGCGCGTGCGCCGCCGCGGCAAATGCGGCAAGGAGCGAGCAGGGGAGACGCAGGTTCATCGAGCCAACCTCTGTCTTCGGCGTGGCCCGAGTATAAGTCCGCCTGGTCGCGCTTCGCAGTCAATTTTGCTAGCGTGCCGGCGATGACGATCACCGTGACGGACTCGTCCGCCGTGAGCGGGCCGGGACTCAAGCGAGTCATCGGGCCGAAGTTGCTGCTCTTCCTCGTGATCGGCGACATGCTGGGCACGGGGATCTACGCGTTGACGGGCGACGTGGCGGGACGCGTCGGCGGCGCGGCCTGGCTCGCGTTCGGCGGCGCGTTCATCGTCGCGATGTTCACGGCCACGTCGTACCTCGAGCTCGTCGGCAAATATCCGCACGCGGCCGGCGCGGCGCTCTACTCGCAGCGCGCTTTCAACAACCGCTTCCTCACGTTCCTCGTCGGCTTCGCCGTGATGTGCTCGGCGCTGACGTCGGTGGCGGCGGCGAGCCGCGCGTTCTCGGGCTACTTCCAGGAGATTGCCGCGATTCCGCTCGTCGTGCTCGTGCCGCTGTTCATCCTCGGCCTCGCGTACGTCAACTTCCGCGGCGTCGGCGAGTCCGTGAAGCTCAACGTCGCGATGACCTGCGTGGAGCTCGGCGGTCTCTTGATCGTGATTCTGGTCGGCGCTTGGGCGCTCGGTCAGGGCGTAGGCGAGCCCGCCAACGCCTTCGAGTTCAACGCCGGTGCGGATCCGTTCTCGCTCGTCGTCAGCGGCGCCGCGCTCGCGTTCTTCGCGATCATCGGCTTCGAAGACTCCGTGAACATGGTCGAGGAGACGACGAACCCGCAGCGCGATTTTCCGCGCGCCTTCTTCATCGGCATCACGATCACGGGCGTCATCTACATGCTCGTGGCGTTCTTCACGACGGCGCTGGTGCCGATCGACGTGCTGCGCGAAACCGATCGCGACCTGCTCGAAGTCGTCCGTGCCGGCGCGCCGTGGTTCCCTCTGGTGCTGTTCTCGTTCATCGCCATGGTGGCCGTCGGCAACACGTCGTTGATCAACCTGATGATGTCGTCGCGGCTTTTGTACGGCATGGCCAACGAGCGGGCGATCCCGGGCATCTGCGCCGCCGTGCACGAAGAACGGCGCACGCCGTGGGTCGCCATCGTCATCACGACCGCGATTGCGCTCGTGCTCGCGAGCTGGAGCGGCGTGCGCGCGCTGGGCGGCACGACGGCGCTCCTGCTGCTCTGTGTGTTCGCCGTGGTGAACCTCGCCGTGCTCGTGCTGCGCAGGCAGCGCGTCGAGCATGCGCACTACCGCGCGCCGACGGTGTGCCCCGTGCTCGGCCTGATCTCGTGCCTTTATCTCGCGTCGCCGCTCGCGGGCCGCGAGCCCGAGCAGTACGTCATTGCGGGCGTGCTGCTGCTGCTCGGTATCGCGCTCTATCTGTTCAATCGCTTCCTCGGCCGAGGCGCAATCGACAGGGTTCCGTCCGCGGGGTAAATTCGGTCGATCGGGTCGTCAAGACACCTTGGGGGAACCATGGCTGCGCAAACGCACGAGACCGCACCGCCGCCGATCGAGATCGATCGCCGCATCTACGAGCTCTACGACGAGTACTGCCACGGCTTCATGGACCGGCGCGAGTTTCTGGCGCGCGCCGCTGCGGCCGTCGTCGGCGGCCTCGCGATGGCGCAAGCGCTCTTCCCGCGCTACGCCGAGGCGCAGACGATCTCGTTCACCGATTCGCGCATCAAGGCGAAATACGTCGAGTATCCGAGCCCGGGCGGCAACTCGGGCGAAATGCGCGGCTATCTCGTGCAGCCCGCGGGCAACGGCCCGTTCCCGGCCGTGCTCGTGATCCACGAGAACCGCGGCTTGAACCCGTACGTCGAGGACGTGGCGCGGCGCGCCGCAGTCGAGGGCTTCCTCGCGCTCGCGCCGGACGGGTTGTCGCCCGTCGGCGGTTATCCCGGCAACGACGACGACGGCCGCGCGCTCCAGTCCGGCCTCGATCAGGCGAAGCTGCGCCAGGACATGGTCAACGGCGCGCGGTGGTTGAGGGGTCACGAACTGTCGACGGGCAAGCTCGGCGCCACGGGCTTCTGCTGGGGCGGCGGCATGGTCAACAATTTGGCCGTCGCGCTCGGCGCCGATCTCGCGGCCGGCGTGCCGTTCTACGGCGCGGCGGCGGCCGCCGCCGACGTGCCGAAGATCAAGGCGCCGCTCTTGTTCCAGCTCGCCGAGAGCGACGAGCGCATCAACGCGATGTACCCCGACTACGAAGCCGCGCTCGAGGCGAACAACGTGCCGTTCGAGAAGCACATCTACGCAGGCACGCAGCACGGCTTCCACAACAACTCGACGCCGCGCTACAACGAGGCGGCGGCGAAGCTCGCTTGGGATCGCACGATGGCGTTCTTCAAGAAGCATCTCGCGTAACGCGATACGGAGGCGCAACGCGGCGGCACGACTGAAGCGTCGGCCGCCGCGTTCGCATTTGCAGCATGTTCAAGCGCTGGCGCCGGCAACGCATCCTGGCCCGTCATTCGATACCCGACGAGCAGTGGGCCGCGGCGCTCGCCGCGTGGCCGGCGCTGAAGCGCCTCACCCACGAGCAACGCGAGCGCCTTCGCACGCTCGCGCTGTTGTTTCTCCACGAGAAGAGCTTCGAGGCCGCACGCGGCTTCGCCCTCGACGAAGCGAAGTGCGTGCGGATTGCCGCCATGGCGTGCCTGCCGATCCTCGAGCTCGGCTTCGACGCCTACCGAGGATTCCGATCCGTCGTCGTGCACCCGGACGAGTTCGTCGTCCGCGACCGCACGATCGAGGACGAGGACGGCGTCGTCCACGTCGGCGACGACCTCCTGTCCGGCGAAGCGCACGAGCAAGGGCCCGTCGTGCTCGCGTGGAGCGACATAGAGCTATCGGGCCGGGGCGAGGGCTACAACGTGATCGTGCACGAGCTTGCGCACAAGCTCGACATGCTCGGCGGCGAAGCCGACGGCGTTCCGCCGCTGCATGGCGACATGCGCGTGCCCGAGTGGGTGGCCGCGTTCGACGCGGCCTACGAAGACGTGACCGACGCGCTCGAGCGCGGCGAGGAGCCGTGGCTCGATCCGTATGCGGCCGAGGATCCCGCCGAGCTTTTCGCCGTATGCGCCGAGATGTTCTTCGACGTGCCGCGCGAGCTGCGCGCGGAATACCCGGAAGTCTACGATCAGCTCAAGCGCTACTTCCGGCAAGACCCCGCTTCAGCCGCTTGAAGCCGAGCCAGAGCCCGATCGTGCTCGTGACGAGCGCGCCGAGCGACAGCACGATCATGCCGATGTCCCAGAGCGGCCGGCGGCCGTACCAGAAGCCGAAGTCGAGGCTATGCAGACCGTTGTACAGCCAGCGCTCGACGCGGTGCAGGCGATGGATCGATGCGACCACCTGCGCGAGCTCCGGATCGACGTAGACCCAGGTCTCCATCGGGTCCGCGAACTTCACGCGCAGCACGGGCAGCACGGCTTGGCCGCTGCGCGAGTAGTAGTACGAGTCGTAGTCCGTCAATAGCTCGTGCCCGACGATCGGAGTCTCGGGCACGGCCTTCGCGAGGCGCTCGACGAGAGCGTCGATCGGGAACGGCTGGGCCCGTGCCGTGAGCGTGCGGGCGTCGATCAACAAGTGGCGCGGCTCCGCGCGGCCCGCGATCGCATAGGGTTGGTGCAGCCGCTCGCGCCGCGGCTCGCCCTCGGCCGCCGCGCTCGTATAGCGCGCGAGGTAATACGGCGCGTCGTTGATACGCCGAAACTCGACCTCCTTCAGCGTGCGGCCCGCGAGCAAGGCGCTCCACCGCTCCGCCGCGAACGGCGGAAACTGCCGGAGCTCGACGGGCCCGCCCGTGAGCGCGTCGTTCGGTACGTCGACGCTGTCCTCGACGTTCGTCCAGTCGAACGGCTCCATGGACAAGAGCCCGCTGAACACCCACGTCAGCGCGAACACGCCGAAGAAGACGCCGGTGATGTAGTGCCAGCGCATGAGGCCCTGGTAGCGGACAGCGGCCGACCAGCGGAACGGCTTCGTCTTGTTGAATTGCGTGACGCCGAGCGCCAGGCCGAGCACGGCCAGCAGAGAGCCGAGGCCCGACGCCACGACGACGGTCCAGTACCAGAGCGGCTGGTTCGCGCGCAGCGGCGTGATGTAGAACCAATGCGGAATGGTCGCGACCCACGCGAGCATGCGCGACTTCGTTGTCGTGACGAGCCGCACCTCGGCCGTCCACGGCGAGACGTAGACCTCGCTGCCCGCGCCGTCGTTGGCCGCGAACTTGTAGAGTGGGAGGTCGCGCCCGAGCTGCAGCGTCCACTGATCGGGGCGGTCGACGGTGCGCTCGAGCCGAACGTCGCGCTCCGCCACGCCCACGAAGCTTGCGGCGACGGCGCGCGCAGTGTCCACGTGGATCCCGTCGAGCGCCTCGCCCGTATCCGCGAACACCGTCGCGGCCCCGTACGGGCTCGCGAAGCGATAGGCGGGCCGGCCGAGCACGGTGGTGAGGCTTGCGCGGCCGAAGCCGCTCGCGGCCCGAGCGGCGGCCTCGGCCGGCGTGAAGCGGACGGCCGAGAGGTCGAGCGCCGGCAGCTTCTCGAGCCGCGCCTGCGCGCTCAGCGTCGGCATGCCGCCCACGTAGATCATGCCGATGCCGGTGACGAACCAGAGCACGAACAGCACGGAGAGCGGAATGCCCAGGTAGCGGTGCGTGAGGATCAGTGTGCGGCGGAAGCTCAGCATGGGACACCGTTTTTGGAGGCAGTGGCAGTGTAGCGGTGGGCTCGGCGCGGCGGCGAGCCGCACAGCGCACGCTCGCTCCTTGCGAGTGCCGGGAGGGCCCGCGTTGTAGCGTGGCAACATGGTGGTAAGAATACTAGTAGGTTTACTAGCCTATTAAATGGCGGTGCCATTGGTACAAAGTCAGCATCTGCGGCGGCGCCGAAAGGCGTCGCGACGAATCGGACGAGGCTTTTTGGCAACACTCTTGTCATTGCGGCCTTGTGTCGCTTTCGGAAGCATTGCTCTTAAACGAACAGCGGGGGGAATAGGAATGAAATCCACGACACGCGACGACGCGCAGCTCATCAATCGCACCGTGCTCGCGTCGACGGTTTCGGCGTTGCTTGCCGGCGGGGGCGCGGCGCACGCCCAGGACGCCGGGCTCGAAGAGATCACCGTCACGGGCTCGCGCATTGTGCGCCGCGATCTCGAGGCCGCGAGCCCGATCGTAACAGTCGACACGGAGCGCCTCGAGAACTCGAGCACGCTCAGCATCGAAAGCGTCCTCAATCAAATGCCGCAGTTCGTGCCCGAAGGCACTCAGTTCGATCAAGGCATCCAGGCGGGCCCCACGGCCTCCCTCGGTATCGGGAGCCTCAACCTGCGCGGCATCGGCGCCAACCGCACGCTCGTGCTCGTCGACGGTCGCCGAGCGCAGCCCGCCAACGCCGCGCTCATTATCGACGTCAACACGATTCCCTCAGCCGCCATCGAACGCGTCGAGACCATCACGGGTGGCGCCTCGGCGGTGTATGGCGCCGACGCCATGGCGGGCGTCGTCAACTTCATCCTGAAGGACGATTTCGAAGGCGTGGAGATGGACTTCCACAGCCAGACGACCGCGGAGGGGGACGGGTCCGAAACGCGCTTCACGAGCCTGCTCGGCGTCAACTCCGGCGACGGCAACGGCAACGTGATGCTCGGCGTCGAGTGGTACAACCGCAGCGAGGTCCTGCTCAGGGACCGCGACTTCTTTCTGAACGGCTGGTTCGATCCGGGCAGTAACGCGGGCGGGTTCATCCAGCCGCCGGGGTACTCGCCGACGACGGCGATTCTCGGCGCCGGGACGCAGCAGCAAAGCGGCGGCCTACCGACGCAGGCCGCCGTCGATACGATCTTCTCGAGCAACCCCAACTACGTCCCGGGCGGCGTGGCTCCGCCTGGCGGCTTGGCTCCCGGTCAGTTCATCGCCACGCCCCGCAGCGAGATCTACTTCAACCCGGACGGCTCGCCGTTCTTGCTGTCTCGGGCCAGCAACTACAACGGCCCGTTCGACAGCCCGTCGCGGCGGACGGCGCCGGGTGCGGGCTATGCCGGCATGCGCTTACAGCCGAACGGCGACTTAGGTCAAGTCAACTACGAGGGCCAGGCGTCGTCGCCGCTCGAGCGCCGCTCGCTATTCGGCCGCGCCACCTACGACATGAACGACCATCTGTCGGGGCCTTCGCAGGTGAATTACAGCGGCGTCGAGGTCAACACCACGGGCGGCTATCCGCCCGCGATCACGGTGTGGTCAGCGCCGATCCCCGTGGACGGCCGCCCGATTCCCGCGGCACTCCAGACGCTTCTCGCGTCGCGCGCGGACCCGACTCGACCTTGGACCCTGTTCCGCGTGCTCGACTTTCTCGGTGGCCCCGTCACCACGGAGACCACGAACGACGTGTACCAGATCATGGCCGGCGTCGAAGGCCGATTCACCGAACGCGATTGGACTTGGGAGGCCTACGTTTCGTCGGGCCAAACGGATTCGCTGAGCTTCTTTGGCAACATGCCGTCGTTGCAGCGCTACCAGTTCCTGCTGAGCCAGCCCAACGGCACGTGGGGTCGGGGCCAATTCACGTCGGGTCGCAACTACGTGCAGGAGTGCACGAGCGGCCTGCCGATCTTCACGAACAGCTCTTCGCTCGGTGCCGGCCAGGTTTCGGCAAACTGCCTGGAGAGCATCGCGTCGAAGGCTCGTTCGGTACAGAAGGTGGAGCAGGAGATCGCGGAGTTCAACTTGCAGGGCAAGCTGGCGGACATGCGCGCCGGCGAGCTGCGGTTCGCCGTCGGCGCCAGCTCACGCAAGAACGCGTTCTCGTTCGATCCCGGCGAGACGAACGATCGCGAATCGGTGGTCGAGAATCCGATGAGCATCTTCGCATCCAACAACACCGCCGGTGAGACCAAGGTGGAGGAAATCTACGGCGAGTTGTTGGTGCCCGTGACGAACAGGCTCGATCTCGAGTTCGGCGCGCGTTTCTCGGACTACGTGGATTCCGCCGTCGGCACCACGGATACCGCCAAAGCGTTGTTCACGTATCGGCCGACCGACAGCATCGCCTTGCGAGGCGGGTTCCAAAAGGCGCAGCGCGCTGCGAACACGGCCGAGCTTTTCCAGGGCGTGTCGCTGCTCGTTGTGGGTTTCGCCCCCAGCGATCCGTGCTCATTCACGACCACCGCGCCCTGGGGTAACGTTGCGAGCAATCCGAACCGGGCTGCGGTCCAGGCACTCTGCAGGGCCATCATCAACAATAGCGACGGCGATCCCACGAACGATGGCCAGTCGCAGTTCGACCTGAACCCGGCAGGACCGAATGGCTTCGCTCGTCCCGGGAATCCGTTCTTCCCGCTCGAAATCGAGCTGCGCCAGGGCAACCCGAACGTGCTCCCCGAAGAGGGCGAAACGTTCACGTTGGGTCTCGTGCTACAGGGCCCCGGCAGCCTCGAGAACCTGACGGCGTCGTTCGACTTCTACAACATCGAGATCACGGACGCGATCGCGCCGCTGAACTCCCTGTTCGCTTATCAGCAGTGCTTCAATGCCGACGGCGTGAGCAACCCGACGCTGAGCTACACCGGCAGCCCGTACTGTAGGTTGATCTTGCGCAACGTCGTGTCGGGCGAGCGTTCGTCGGTCGATGCGCCGTTCATCAACACGGGAGCGCTCTCGACGACGGGCCTCGACATGAGCGTGAACTGGACCGCCGACGTCGGGGACGGGGGCTCGTTCTTCGTAAACTCGCTGCTCACGGTGCTCGACAAGTACGAGACTCAGGACTCGCCGAGCTCGCCGATCGTCGATGCCCGCGACACGCTCGCCGAAGGCGGCCAGTTCAAGTACAAGATCACGAACACGTTCGGATACAACTTCGGCGGAGGCAAGGCGAACGTCGGCCTGCAATGGCGTCATCTGCCGGAGATCCGCGACGAATCGGCGGCGCGGACTCCCAACACGAACGTGTTCCCGGTCGGCTCGTACGATTCGTTCAACCTGTTCGCGGGTTATTCGGTGAACGAGAAGATCAGCTTGAGGATGGGTATCGACAATTTGACGGACGAAGATCCGCTCATCGTCGGCGCCCGCCCGGGCGATAACAACGCGGAGGTCACGCGCGCGGACTACTACGACGTCCTCGGACGCCGTGCGTATGTCGGCATCAAGATGAGCTTCTAGTCAC
>JBBIJV010000125.1:0-10786 GCA_037445815.1 Rhodospirillaceae bacterium | reverse complement strand
ACGCGCGCCCAATCGAGCGCGTCGACCCGCCGCCCGCAGGCGAGCAGCCCGACGACGGCGCGGACGAAGACGAGCGGACGCGTGAGCGCTAGCCCGCTCGTTCTCGTCGACGGCTCGTCGTATCTCTATCGCGCGTTCCACGCGTTGCCGCCGCTGTCGACGGCGGCCGGGCAGCCGACGGGCGCCGTGCTCGGCGTGGTCAACATGCTCTTCAAGCTCCTCGACGAGCAGAAGCCCGAACGCATGGCCGTCGTGTTCGACGCGCCCGGCAAGACGTTCCGCGACGACTTGTACGCCGAGTACAAAGCGAACCGCCCGCCGATGCCCGACGAGCTGCGCGCCCAGGTCGAGCCGCTCAACGAGGCGATCGAGGCCATGGGCATCTGCCTGCTGCGCATCGACGGCGTCGAAGCCGACGACGTGATCGGCACGCTGGCGCGGCGGGCCGCCGCGGCCGGAACGCCGACGCTCATCTCGACGGGCGACAAGGACCTGGCACAGCTCGTCGACGATCACATCACGCTCGTCAACACGATGGACAACACGACGCTCGACCGCGCCGGCGTCGAGCGGAAGTTCGGCGTGCCGCCGGACCGGATCACCGACTACCTTGCGCTCGTCGGCGATTCGATCGACAACATTCCGGGCATACCCGGCGTCGGCCCCAAGACCGCCGCGAAATGGCTCCAGCAGTACGGCGACCTCGCGACGCTGAAGGCGAACGCCGCGAACGTCGGCGGCAAGATCGGCGAACGGCTTCGCGAGGCGCTCGGGACCCTCGATCTGTCGAAGCAGCTCGCGACGATTCGCTGCGACGTCGAGCTCCCGCTGTCGCTCGAAGAGCTCGCCCTTCGGCCGCAGGACAAGGAGCGGCTCGCAGCGCTGTTCGAGCGCCTCGAGTTCACGCGCTTGCTGCGCCGCGTGCGCGGGGAGACGCCGCCGGCGACGGCCGCGGCCGCGCCCGGCGCGTTGACGAAGTCCGACGGCCGCTACGAGACGGTCCTGACGATGGACGCGCTCGACCGTTGGCTCGAGCGGATTGCCGCGGCGCCGCTGGTCGCGATCGACACGGAAACGACCAGCCCCATGTACAGGCGCGCCGAGCTCGTCGGCATCTCGGTGGCCGTGACGCCCGGCGAGGCGGCCTACGTTCCGCTCGCGCACCGCTATCCCGGCGCGCCGGATCAGCTGAACCGCGAGGCCGTGCTCCAGCGGCTGAAGCCGTGGCTCGAGAGCACGGCGCCGAAGGTCGGCCACAACCTGAAGTTCGACGCGCACGTGTTCGCGAATCACGGCATCGCGCTCGCCGGCATCGCGCACGACACCATGCTCGAATCGTACGTGCTGAGCTCGACGGCGACGCGCCACGACCTCGACGCCGTGGCGGAGCTGTACCTCGGCGTCGCGGCGTTGAAGTACGAAGAGGTCGTCGGCAAGGGTGCGAAGCAGATCCCGTTCGATCAAGTCGATCTCGCCGCCGCGACTCGCTGTTCGGCGGAGCACGCCGATCTCGCGCTCAAGCTGCATCGCGCGCTCTGGCCGCAGCTTACGGCCGCGCCGGAGCTCGAGCGCGTGTACACGGACATCGAGCTGCCGCTGGTGCACGTGCTCGAGCGCATGGAGCACGCCGGCGTCATGATCGACGCGCGGCGCCTACGCGAGCAAAGTCAGGAGCTCGCGGAGAAAATCGCTGCGACCGAAAAGGCCGCGTACGCCGCGGCGGGCGGGCCGTTCAACCTCGGCTCGCCGAAGCAGCTGCAAGAAGTGCTCTACGACCGGCTGCACCTGCCGGTTCTCGGCAAGACGCCGAAAGGCCAGCCGTCGACGGCCGAGGACGTGCTCGAGCAGCTGGCCGGGAGCTACGACCTGCCGCGGCTGATCCTCGAGTATCGCGGGCTCCAGAAGCTCAAGTCGACGTACACGGACAGGCTCCCCGTGGACATCGACCCGCGCACGCAGCGCATTCATACGTCGTACCACCAGGCCGTCGCGGCGACGGGGCGGCTCTCGTCGTCCGATCCGAATCTGCAGAACATCCCGATCCGCACGGCCGAGGGCCGCCGCATCCGGCAGGCCTTCGTCGCCCCGCCGGGCTTCAAGCTGCTCGCGGCCGATTACTCGCAGATCGAGCTCAGGATCATGGCGCACCTGTCGGGAGACGAGGGGTTGCTCGCGGCGTTCGCCGCGAATCAAGACGTCCACCTGGCCACGGCGGCCGAAGTGTTCGGCCTGCCTCTCCACGCCGTCACGCCGGATCAGCGGCGGTCCGCTAAGGCGATCAACTTCGGGCTGATCTACGGCATGTCGGCCTTCGGGCTGGCCAAGCAGCTCGGAATCGAGCGCGGCCAAGCGCAGCAGTACGTGGACCGCTATTTCGAGCGGTATCCCGGCGTGCGCCGGTACATGGAGGAGACGCGCTCGAGCGCGCGGCGGCTCGGCTACGTGACCACGGTGTTCGGCCGGCGCTTGTACTTGCCCGACATCAATTCACGGAACAATCAGGTGCGCCAATATGCCGAACGCAGCGCGATCAACGCGCCGATGCAGGGAACGGCCGCGGACATCATCAAGCGCGCAATGATCGGCGTCTCTGCGTGGCTCGAGGCCGAGCAGCCCCGGGCGCGCCTGATCATGCAGGTCCATGACGAGCTCGTCGTCGAGGTGCCGGAAGACTGCGCGGCCGCGGTCGGCGCTGCCGTCGTCCGAATCATGGAGGGCGCGGCGGAGCTCAAGGTCCCGTTACGCGTCGACCGCGCGGTCGGCGACAACTGGGACGAGGCCCACTGATTCGATTTGGAACTTTTCTACGGGGCCCCGGGACTAACCGCTCGGCACCCGCGATAGGGTGCCCCCGCTATCCTCCCTAACGCGGGGTCTTGCGATCCCGGCCCACCCCGCCGGGGTCACTGCCCCGGGTGCGTCCCCTGAATCCCGCACCCGGGGCACCTTTATTTCGGCGCCGACAGCCAGCGCTCGATCAAGGCCTGCGTCTTGTCGATGCCTTCGCCGGACACGGCCGAGAATCGAACCAGCTCGAAGTCGGAGCCGAGCTCGGCTTCGAGCTCGCGTTGCCTTGCGATGGCTGCGCTTCGGGAAAGCTTGTCGGCCTTGGTCAGAAGAATCGCGACGGGCAGCGCGCGCCGCGACGTAAGCCACCGCAGCAACTGCTCGTCGAGCGCCGTGACGCCGCGGCGAATGTCCATCGTCACGACGAGGCCGACGAGCGAGTCGCGCTCGGCGAGGTAGGCCTCGAGCGACCGGCGCCAGCGCGCCTGGACGTCGGGCGCGACGCGCGCGAAGCCATAGCCCGGCAGATCGACGAGACGCCGGCCTTCGGCGAGCGAGAAAAAATTGACGAGCTGCGTGCGCCCCGGCGTCTTGCTGACACGCGCGAGCTTGCGCGCGCCCGCGACGGCGTTGACGACCGTCGATTTTCCCGAGTTCGAGCGGCCGACGAACGCAACTTCACGGCCCGTGTCGGGCGGAAAATCCCTAGGTACAGCGGCACTTTTCAAGAAGGAGGCGGCTGGCACGAGAGGTGCGGTCGCTGCTTGGGGCAAGAGGCTTAGTGTACAATCGCGGCCGTTTTCGCAAGTCGACGACCACCCTCGATGACGACCACGAACACTGCGCGTTTGGCGCTCGGCCTATGTTTCCTGCTTGGCGCGGCAACGGCCGGCGCTCAAGGTACCGCGGACGGAACGGCTGCGGTCGGCTCCGTCGAGGCCGGGCGCACGAAATCGACCACGTGCGCGGCGTGCCATGGCGTCGACGGCAACAGCGTAACGCCGGACTGGCCTATGCTCGCGGGACAGCATGCCTCCTACATCGTCAAGCAATTGCGCGCGTTCAAGAACGGCGAGCGGACCGACGTGACGATGAAGCCGTTCGCCGACATGCTCTCGGAACAGGACATGCTCGACGTCGCCGCCTACTTCTCCGCCCAGACGCCTGCGCCGAAAGGCGCCGACCCGGGGCTCGTGAACTTGGGGCAGCAAATTTATCGCGGCGGGGTGCCCGAGCGCGGCGTTCCCGCCTGCATCGCCTGTCACGGGCCGGAGGGAGCCGGTAACCCGCTCGCGGCCTACCCGCGCGTGAGCTTCCAGCACGCGGCGTATACTACGAAGCAGCTCAACGCTTATGCGTCCGGCGACCGGCGCTCGGACGTGGACGTGAACCAGATGATGCGCAACGTCGCCGAGCTGCTGTTCGAGGACGAAATCCGTGCGCTCGCGAGCTATACGCAAGGCCTGAATTAGTGAGCCTCAAGGACGTCTGGCTGCTCGCCGCTTTCGGGCTCGTCGCGTGCGGGGGCCCGGCGGATCCGGCCGGCGAAGCCGCGCTCGATGAGCCGGCCTCAGCGTCCGACATCGTCGAGCCCGAGCTCGTGGCCAGCGACGCGGCCGGCTCTCCGACGACGGGCCGGTTCGAGCTTGGCGTGCATTACCTGCGCCTTTCGCCGACCCAGCCGACGAGCTCTAACCCGGACCAGGTCGAAGTCTGCGAAGTG
The DNA here is from genome assembly GCA_037445815.1 of Rhodospirillaceae bacterium. GTDB lineage: Bacteria > Pseudomonadota > Gammaproteobacteria > Steroidobacterales > Rariloculaceae > FEN-1219. The sequence goes on along the minus strand of JBBIJV010000125.1, from coordinate 6,276 downwards.
TTCTGGTACGGCTGCCCGCACTGCTACAACTTCGATCCGTTGCTCGAGGAGTGGCGAGCGCGCCAGCCGGACTACGTGAATTTCGTGCGCGTGCCCGCTGTTTGGAACGACTTGCTCAGGCTGCACGCCCGCGCGTTTTACACGGCCGAAGCGCTCGGAAAGGGCGAAGAAATGCACGCGGAGCTCTTCCGCGAGATTCACGAGCGCCGCAACGGCCTCGACACGGAGGCGAAGCTCGCGGAGTTCTTCGCCCGGTTCGGCGTCGACGCGGCGACCTTCAAGACGACCTTCGACTCGTTCTCCGTACAGGCCAAACTGCAGCGCGCCGACGAGCTGAACCGGCGCTACCGCATCGGCAGCGTCCCGACCCTCGTCATCAACGGCAAGTACACCACCGACGCCCCGCAAGCCGGGGGCACCTACGAAGACCTCCTCGCCCTCGCCGACGAGCTCGTCGCCTCCGAGCACGAAGGCCGCTAGCCCTCCTTGAGCTCCGTTTCCGGACGGCGCGCGGGACGCCAACCAGGCTCGAAGTGAGACAGCACGGCGCGGTTCCACGCGGCGCGGCGTCTTGCCGGTGCGCGCCGAACTGGGTCACACTCCGCGCACGATGGCGCAGTCGGCGCACAACCGGTTCGGGAAGGCGTGGTGAGCGGGGCGGCGCCCGCGAGCTCTGCTGCCGCGCCACCCGCTTCCCGCGAGTTCTTCGGTCATCCGCGAGGTCTCGCGACGCTCTTCATGACCGAGTTCTTCGAGCGCTTCACCTACTATGGGATGCGCGCGCTGCTGGTCTTGTTCCTCGTCGCCTCGACCGATGCGGCCAACCCCGGCTTCGGTCTCGACGCCGAGACCGCCGGCGCGATCTACGGGCTCTACACGGGCGCCGTCTTCTTGGGCTCGCTGCCGGGCGGCTGGGTCGCCGACCGGCTCATCGGTCAGCGAAATGCCGTCTTCTGGGGCGGCGTCGTGATCATGCTCGGCAACTTCATCCTCGCGATTCCGGCTGCGCCGTCCGTGTTCTACCTAGGCCTCTGCGTGATCACGGTCGGCGTCGGGCTCCTGAAGCCGAACGTCTCCGCCGTCGTCGGGGCGCTCTACGAAGGCTTGCCGGGCGCGCGCCGCGACGCAGGGTTCTCGATCTTCTACATGGGCATCAATTTAGGCGCCTTCGTCGCGCCGCTCGTCGCAGGCACGATCGGCGAGGGCTGGAACTGGCGGGCCGGGTTCTTCTGCGCCGGTCTCTTCATGGCCTTCGGCGTCATTCAGTTCAAGCTGACGGAGCGCTATCTCGGCAACGCCGGGCTGCCGCCGAGCACGACGCCCGTCGCGCGGCGCCGCGGCTGGCAAACCATCGGCATCGGTGCCGCCGTCGTCCTCGTAGCCGGGGCCGCCATGTTCTCGGGGCTCGTCCCGATCGACGTCACCACGCTCGCGCAGGCGTTCGGCGCGGCCATGATCGCGCTCGCGTTCGCGTTCTTCGGGTACGTGCTTCTTTTCGCCCAACTGAGCACCGAAGAGCGGAAGCGGGTCGCCGTGATCGCGATCTTTTTCCTCTGCGCCGCCGTCTTCTGGGCCGGCTTCGAGCAGCAGGCGACGACGTTCAATCTGTTCGCGCTCGATTTCACGGACCGCTCGTGGCTCGGGGGTTGGTTCCCGGAAGGCGTGCACCCGGCCTCCTGGTATCAGTCGGCGAATCCCATCTTCATCGTGATTTTCGCGCCGTTCTTCGCCTGGCTGTGGGTTGCGCTCGGCGCACGCAACTTGAATCCGTCGGCGCCGATCAAGTTCGGCCTCGGCCTCGTGCTGCTCGGCGTGGGGTTCCTCGTGATGGTGTTCGCCGCCGAGCTCGTCGTCGCCACCGGCGACGACGTCGCCCCGACCTGGCTCTTGCTCGCCTACCTGCTGCACACCTTCGGCGAGCTCTGCTTGTCGCCGGTCGGCCTCTCGAACGTGACGAAGCTCGCGCCGCCGCGCTTCGTCGGCCAGATGATGGGCACGTGGTTCTTGGGCTCCGCAGTCGGAAACCTGTTCGCCGGGCTGATCGGCGGCGAAATCGGCGGCGCCGAGGCGAGCGAGGTGCCGTCACGGCTCCTGGAAATGACGTTAGTCGGCGTCGGCGCCGGCGTGCTGATGCTGATCTTTGCTCGGCCCATCCGCAACTGGATGGGCGGCATTCGCTAGCCGGATGAGCACGCAAACGCCGCTGCCGCCGCAGCTGACCGCCCGCGCCATCGTCCTCGCCGTCGTGCTGGCGATGATTCTCGCGGCCGCGAACACTTACTTGGGACTCTTCGCGGGGATGACGATCGCCTCTGCGATCCCGGCCGCCGTGGTCTCGATGGCCGTGCTGCGCGTCCTCGGCGGCGGCGGGATCCTCGAGAACAACATCGTGCAAACCGGCGGCTCCGCCGGGGCGTCGCTGGCGTCGGGCGTCATCTTCACGATTCCCGCGCTCGTGATCTTGGGCTTTTGGGACGACTTCGATTTCCTTTGGGTGGTCGCGATCGCGGCGCTCGGCGGAATCTTGGGCGTGCTGTTCTCGGTGCCGTTGCGCCGCTCGCTGATCGTCGATCAACAGCTCGCGTTTCCCGAAGGCAAGGCGGCGGCCGAGGTGCTGAAGACGGGCGAGAATCCGGCGCAGGGCGTGAAGGTGCTCGGGCTTGCAGCGCTCGGCGGCGGCGCGTTCAAGCTCGCGGCGGCGAGCGGCCTCGGGCTCGTTCCCGACACGGCGGCCGTCGCGGGCTACGTGGGCCGGAGCATCGCGTACTTCGGCACGAACCTTTCGCCGGCGCTGCTGGCCGTGGGCTACATCGTCGGGCTCAACGTCGGCGTCGTCGTGCTCTTGGGCGGCGTCATCTCGTGGAACGTCGCGATCCCGCTCTATGCCGCGTTCGGGCTCGACGGCAACCCCGCGCTCGCGAGCGCCGTGGCGGGACTCCGGGCCGAGGACGCCGCGGGGGCGATCTGGAGCCAACAGATTCGCTACCTCGGCGTCGGCGCGATGCTGGTCGGCGGCCTCTGGGCGCTCTTCAGCCTGCGCAAGTCGCTGGTGTCGGGAATCAAGAGCGGCCTTGCGGCCGCGCGCGCCGGCTCGCAAGCGACCATCGCGCACACGGAGCGCGATCTGCCGATGAAGGGTGTCCTGCTCGGCGTCGTGCTGTTCACGCTGCCGTTGCTGGTGCTCTATCAGAGCATCGTCGGCTCGCTCGCGGTGAGCTTGCCGATGACGATCATCATGATCGTCGCGGGCTTCCTGTTCTGCTCGGTTTCCGCATACATGGCGGGCCTCGTCGGCACGTCGAACAATCCCGTCTCGGGCATCACGATCGGCACGATCTTGTTCTCGGCCGTCGTGTTGCTCGCGCTGATGGGACCCGGGTCCACAACCGGCCCCGTGGCCGCGATCATGATCGGCGCCGTGGTGTGCTGCGCTGCGTGCATCGCCGGCGACAATCTCCAGGACTTGAAGTGCGGCTATATCGTCGGTGCGACGCCGTGGCGGCAGCAGGTCATGCTCGCGATCGGCGCGTTTGCGAGCGCGCTCGTGATGGCGCCCGTGCTGAACCTGCTCGCGCGCGCCTACGGCATCGGCGTGCCGACCGAGGCGCACCCGGATCCGCTGATCGCCCCGCAAGCGACGCTGATGGCGTCCGTGGCGCGCGGCTTGTTCGGCGGCTCGTTGCCTTGGACGACGATTGCGGTCGGTGCGGCGATAGGCGCCGTCATCATCGCCATCGACGAGACTCTGAAAGCGAAAGGCGCGAAATTCCGCATGCCGGTGCTGGCCGCGGCGGTCGGCATCTACCTGCCGCTCGAGCTCTCCGTGCCGATCTTCTTGGGCGGCCTTCTCGCCTGGCTCAGCGAGCGCGTGGTCGCGGCCAGCCGGCGCGCCAAAACGCGCGAGGATGCCGAGCGTTTGGCACGCAGAGGCATGCTGTTCGCGGCAGGCATGATCACGGGCGAAGCGTTGATGGGCATCGTGATTGCCATTCCGATCGTCGTGTCGGGCCGGGCCGACGTGCTCGCGCTGCCCGAGGCGTATCGCATCGGTGCGTCGGCGGGCGGCGAGTGGCTCGGGCTCGCCGTGCTCGCGCTGCTCGCGTATTGGCTCTATCGAACGGCAACAGCCGGCGCCCGCCATCGGGCCGCCACGCGCTGACGCAGCCAGCCGCCGCTTCGCGCCGCTACAGCCGCCGCAGCCGCTCTGCCGCGGCATCGAGCGTCGCGTTCTCTTTCGCGAAACAGAAGCGCACGAGCCGCGCGTTCGGCGGGTCCGCGTAGAAGACCGAGACGGGGATCGTCGCGACGCCGTGCTCGATCGTGAGCCAGCGCGCGAACTCGACGTCCGGCAGGCTCGAGATGGCGCCGTAGTCGGCGAGCTGGAAGTACGTTCCGGCCGCCGGCAGCAGCCGAAAGCGCGTCGCGGAGAGCAGCTCCGCGAAGTAGTCGCGGCGCTCCTGATAGAACGCGGGCAGCTCGAGATGGTGCTCGGGGTGCGCCGTCATGTAATCGGCGAGGGCCTCTTGCAGCGGCGTCGTGGAGGCGAACGTGACGTACTGGTGCACGCGGCGCAGCTCCGCCGACAACGCCGCCGGCGCCACGCAGTAGCCGAGCTTCCAGCCCGTGGCGTGATAGGTCTTGCCGAACGAGAACACCGCGAACGTGCGCTCGGCGAGCTCCGGCTGGGCGAGCGCCGTCGCGTGGCGCACGCCGTCGAAGACGACGTGCTCGTAGACCTCATCGCTCAGCAAATAGCAGTCATACGGCCGCAACAGCTCGGCCAGCCGATCGAAGTCGGCGCGCGAGAACACGGCTCCGCTCGGGTTGTGCGGGGTGTTCACGATCACGAGACGCGTGCGCTCGCAGAGCGCGTCCTCTAAACGCTGCCAGTCGACGGCGAAGTGCGGCTGAGAGAGCGACAAGTGGACGGCGCGGCCACCCGCAAGCGTGATCGACGGCTCGTAGGAGTCGTAGCACGGGTCCAACACGATGACCTCGTCGTCGCGCCGCACGACGGCCTGGATCGTATCGAAGATCGCCTCGGTAGCGCCGCTCGTGACGGTAATGTCGCTGACAGGATCGGCGTCGGCGCCATAGAGATCCTTGAGCTTCGCCGCGATCGCTGCCCGCAACGCGACGGAGCCCGGCATCGGCGCATATTGATGATGCGGCCCCTTGAGACGCTGCTCGACGAGCTCGCACAGCTCGGCGGGCGGCCGGAAGTTCGGGAAGCCCTGCGAAAGATTGACCGCGCGATGCTCCTCCGCGAGCTGCGACATCAGCGTGAAGATCGTCGTGCCCACGTTGGGCAGCTTGCTCTCGAGGCGACGCATGACCCTCCCAAAGCGGCTACGTCTTGACCGACATCTTGTGCGGCAGGAGAAAGCGGGCCATCACGAGCCCACTTTCGTAGAGCAGATACATCGGGATCGCGAGCAGCGTTTGCGAGAACACGTCGGGCGGCGTGAGCAGCATCCCGACGACGAACGCGCCTAGAAGCACATACGGCCGCGCCTTCTTCAGCGACTGCGCCGACACGAGACCACTCCAGATCAGCATCACGGTCGCAACCGGCACCTCGAACGCGAGGCCGAACGCGAGAAAGATGCCGAGCACGAAGCTCAGGTAGGCGCTGATGTCGGGCGTCATCGCGACGCCGCCCGGCGTCACGCTCGCGAAGAACGTGAACATGACGCGAAACACGATGAAGTACGCGAACGCAATCCCCGCGTAGAAGAGCACGATGCTCGAAATCAGCAACGGGATCGCGAAGCGTTTCTCGCGTTTGTAAAGGCCCGGCGCCACGAATTGCCACGCCTGATACAGCACGACGGGCATCGCAACGAACAGCGCGACGAAGAACACCGTCTTGAAAGGCGTCAGGAACGGCGCGGCGACGTCGGTGACGATCATCTCCGAGCCTTCGGGCAACGCGTCGCGCAACGGCTGCGAGACGAGCTCGAACACGCGATTCATGAACGGCATCAGCGCGAACAGTGCGACGCCGACGGCGACGACGGCCTTCATGATGCGCGAGCGGAGCTCGAGCAGATGGGACATCAGCGTCCCTTCGGCGAGCTGCTCCTCCGCCTCGTCGGGCTTCGCGCTCATCGGCTCTGCGTCTTGTCCCACCCGCGTACGACGTTGGAGGCCGCCTCGCGCCCGGCCTGCGGCTCGGCCGGCGGCGCGATCGTAGGCTCGGGCTTGGCGGGGTTGGCGTCCTCGCTCGCCGCAGGAGGCTCCGCGGCTTGCGGGGCCGGCGGCGGAGCGGACGGC
>JBBIJV010000124.1:0-10876 GCA_037445815.1 Rhodospirillaceae bacterium | reverse complement strand
TGCTCTTCCGATCTAGCGGATGCAGCGGTCGGCAAACGGATGGGCCTCGAGGCGCGCCATGGGGATCGTCTCGCCGCAGTCGACACAGATGCCGTAGGTATTGTTCTTGATCTGATCGAGCGCCCGCGCGATTTTGCTGATCTCCGCGCGGGCCTCGTTGCCGAGCGCATCGACGACCTCTGCGTTCTCGAGCTCTTGCGCCTGCTCTTGCGAGTCCGCGCTGCGCCCGGCGGTCAAGTTTTCCTTGAGCCTCTCGAGGCGCCGCACGAGCTCAGCCTGCTTTGCGAGCAGCTGGTCTCGAATGCGCGCGTATTCATCCATTATCGACCGAGTCCGCCCGCTCCCGTTGCGAGGTATCCCCTGGCGCCTCTAGCATCGAGGCACTGGGGTCAAACGCTTTTGAGCCCAAGCATATCTCGTCTGAAGGGGCTTCGGGAAATGGGTTGCCGAATGGAGCTGCTCGCGGGCACCAGCGGGTTCTCATTTAAGGAGTGGCTCGGCGCGTTTTATCCGGAGAGCCTTCCCGCGAAGGACATGCTCGGGTTTTACGCCACCCGCTTGCCGATCGTCGAGATCAACAACACGTTCTATCGCATGCCGAACGCCGCCGCGATTGCCGGTTGGCGGGCTCAAGTTCCTGATTCGTTTCGCTTTGCCGTCAAGGTTCCGCGCCGGATCTCGCACTTGAAGCGCCTCAAGGACTGCGGCGCGGAGATCGCGACGCTGCTTGCGGCGCTCCACGGCTTGGGCCCGACGCTGGGCTCGCTGCTCGTGCAGCTCCCGCCCCACGCGCGCTGCGACGCGCCGGCCCTGGCGGCCTTTCTTCGCGAGCTGCCGGAGGGCTCGCGCGCGGCCTTCGAGTTCCGCAACGATTCGTGGCATGTGCCGGCCGTATTCAAGACGCTCGAGTCGCGCAACGCCGCGCTCGTGCAGAGCGAGAGCGACGAGACGTTCGCGCTGAAGCCGTGGACGGCCGACTGGGCGTATCTACGGCTTCGCCGGGTCGATTATTCGGCCGAGGACCTCGAGCGGTGGCTCGACCGCATCGATACCGCGGGGGTCGCGCAAGCGCAGGTTTTCTTCAAGCACGAGGACGGCGCCACGGGGCCCAAGCTCGCCGCAGAGATGCTCGCGATGGCAGAGCGCCGGCGCTCGGCCGCCCGATGACGGGGCGCCCCGTTGCCGAGACGTTAAGCACGTCGCATTTGTGCTCTTGCGAATGAGATGAGCCGCTCAAACGGCAGCGCGCCGTGCCGCTATTCTCACCACCTGCGCGACCGTCGCAGGCTGCCGCGAGGTTTTGCCTCGCAGGCGCCGGAAATGACTCCTTCAGGCTTCGCACGTCCGCGCGTCGTCGGCCGGAGCATTTTCTTGGGGGCAGAGGGCAGATGGGTCGAAGCAAAACCGTTGCGCGCACGGCCGCACCGCAACGTGTACCCAAAGCGGGGCTGAGCTCGCGGCTCGCAGAAGAGCGTTTTCAGGCCGTCGTCGAGCTGGCCGCGGATTTCTATTGGGAGCAGGACGAGGACTACCGTTTCACGGTCTACCGGCCGAGCGGCGAGCCGGATCCCGCGCTCGACGGACTCGTCGGCCGCACGAGCTGGGAGTTTTTCGCTGCGCCGGCCGAGATCGAAGGCTGGGCTCCGTTCATGGCCACGCTCGAGCAGCGCGTGGCTTTCCGCGACGAGCTGCACTGCTTGGAGTCGCAGGCCGGCGCTCGTCACTTCCGCTTGAGCGGCCAACCGGTCTTCGATCAGCGCGACCGGTTCAAAGGCTACCGCGGCATCGCGCGCGACGTCAGCGCGGAGGTTCGCACCGAGCGCCTCGCCCGGCTCGAGCACACGATCGCGCACACGCTTGCCGAGGCCGACGACGCCACCACGGGCTTGCGCGACGTCATTCGCGCGATGTGCGAATCGCAGCGCTGGTCGGCCGGCAATTTTTGGAGCGTCGACGCGCAACGCGACACGCTCTGGCACGAGGCCGGTTGGAACGCGGCCGGCGACGATCGCCGCTCCGTGCTCTCGGCCGGCGACCGGCTGCCGCATTGGCTTCAGCACGGGCCGGTGTGGATCGGAGACGTCGTACGCGATCCGCGCACGTCGCGCCTCGAGCGCGCCGAGACGAACGGCTGGCACACCGGGCTCGTCATTCCCGTGAAAGCGGGCGGCGCTACGATCGGTGTGCTCGATTTCTATGCGCCGCACGTCGCGGCCCCGGAGCCGCAGTTCTTGCGCATCCTGCGCAGCGCGAGCGGCGAGGTGGGCCGTTTCTATCAGCGCGCGCTGATGCTCGAGAAATTGCGCGAGAGCGAGGAGCGGTTTTCGTCGACGATGGAGCTAGCGGCCATCGGCATCGCGCACGTCGAGGACGGCGGCCGTTTTCGCTACGCGAATCCGCAGCTCTGCTCGATGCTCGGCTACACCGAGCAAGAGCTGCTGACGATGACGGTGAAGGACGTCTCGCACCCCGGCGATGTAAACGTGACCGACGAGCTCCGCGATCGGCTGCGCGCCGGCGAAATCCAGTCGTTCAAGACGGAGAAGCGCTACCTGCGCAAGGACGGCACGCCGATCTGGGTGGGGCTCACGATCGCCTGCAAACGCGACCGCGCGGGCAAGTGCCTTTACGACATCTCGATCGTCGAGGACATCTCTTCGCGCAAAGGCGCCGAGGAGCGGATCCAGTATCTCGCGACGCACGACGGCCTCACGGGCTTGCCGAATCGCGTGATGTTCCAGCAGCTGCTCGGGCTCTCGATCGAGACGGCGCGCCGCTACGGGCGCAAGCTCGCGGTGCTGTTCATCGACCTCGACCGCTTCAAAGTCATCAACGACACGTTGGGTCACGAAGCCGGCGACGTGCTGCTGCGCGAGATCGGCGCGCGCTTGCGCGAGTGCCTGCGCGCGAGCGACGTCGTGGCGCGGCTCGGCGGCGACGAGTTCGTGGTGCTGCTCCAGGAAATCAACGACCCCGCGCAGGCGGCATCCGTTGCGCGTAACATCTTGAACGTCGTCATGAAGCCCGTCGTGATCTTGGGCCAGGAATGCCGCGTGACGGCGAGCGTCGGCGTGTGCTTGCACCCTGACGACGGGCAGGACGACCAGTCGATCATGAAGAACGCCGACATGGCGATGTATCTCGCGAAGGAAGAGGGCAAGAACAACTTCCAGTTCTTCACGAGCCGCATGAAGCCGCACTCGATCGAGCGCTTGTCTCTCGAGACGAACTTGCGCCGCGCGCTCGAGCTCGAGGAGTTCTCGCTGCACTACCAGGCGAAGGTGAACTTCAGGACGGGCGCCATCACGGGCGTCGAGGCCTTGTTGCGCTGGCACAACCCGGAGCTCGGTTCCGTGTCGCCGGCGCGTTTCATCCCGCTCGCCGAAGAGACGGGCCTCATCGTGCCGATCGGCAAATGGGTTCTGAAGACCGCGTGCGCGCAGAGCGTCGCGTGGCAGAAGCAGGGCCTGCCGCCGGTCTGCATGTCCGTGAATCTCTCGATGCGCCAGTTGAACGACGAGGGCCTCGTGCGCGAGATCGAGAGCGTGCTCAACGAGACCGGACTCGATCCTTCGCTGCTCGAGCTCGAGGTCACCGAGAGCTCGATCATGCACAACGCCGAACGCGCCGTGCGCGTGCTGACGTCGATCAAGGATCTCGGTGTGCGCCTCGGGATCGACGACTTCGGCACCGGCTACTCGTCGCTCGCGCATCTGAAGCGCTTCCCGATCGATACGCTGAAGGTGGACCGCTCGTTCATCCGCGAGGTGCCGAACGACGCCGAGGACAGGGCGATCGCCGAAGCCATCATCGCGATGGGCAAGACGCTGAGCCTGACCGTCGTCGCCGAGGGCGTCGAGACGCCGGAGCAGCAGGCGTTCCTCTCCGAGCGGCTCTGCGACGAGATGCAGGGGTACTACTTCAGCACGCCCGTCGCGGCGCAGGACTTCGCCGAGCTGCTGCGGTCGCATTCGCCAAAGCCGCTGCGCTGATCTTTGCCTTAACGCCCTAACGCCCATACCGGACCTTGACATCTCTACGCTTGTCGCTGTACATCTACAGCAGTAGAGAAAGAGGGACGTCTGCCATGCGGAACGTAGCGGCTGCGTGTATCGCTGCGTTTGCGGGCCTCGCTTGCGCGAGCTCGGCTCGAGCCCACACTCGGGCGCCATGTACGTCACGACGGCGACTTGGATGAAAGGCACGGTCATTGCGTTCGACGACGTGAATCCGCACTCGATCATCACGCTCGAGGAGCGAGGCGCTGACGGCGAGGCACATCGTTGGGCGATAAAGGGGCCGCGTGCCTCGGCGCCCGAGCGCGCGAGCTTCGGCGCAGACGTTCCGCAGCCGGGCGACACGCTCGAGCTTTGCGCGTTCGGCTACAAGTCCCCTTAAGAGCTTTCCCGCTTGTTTCCCGGCACGGACTTTTCCGCTCGCCGCCCGCGTGCCGGTACCGAGGGGTCACTTGCAGGGCACGTCATGGTGCTGGCCGATGGAGAGCTGCGCGTGTGGGAGCCGCACGGTGTACTCGGCGAGTGCATTCGCAGCTCGGACGAGCCGAGGCAATCGTGGCTCGACCTGCTCCGCTCGAGCGCTCGAGCTTTGGTGTCAGCAGCGCGGGTACGCTGCCGTTCAGTCCAGTGCAGCGCTTCAAGAAGTCGTAGCGGAGATCGACGCTTCGATGCCCGATGCGTGCGAATGAGCCGGCTCGACGCCCACGCGCTCAATCCGCGCCGTCGCGCGTCAGAGCGCGGAAGCGCGAGAAGTGCCGCAGCGCGGCTTGCTGATCGCCGGTCTGCTGATAGAGCCGCGCGAGGTTGAAGTGCACGTCGGCGACGCGCGGGTCGAGCCGCACCGCTTCGCGGTACTGCTCGATGGCCTCGGCCGTCGCGCCGCGGTCCTCGAGCACGACGCCTAGGTTGAACCGCGCCGTCGGGTGAGTCGGCTCGAGCTCGAGCGCGCGGCGGTAGAGTCTTTCCGCCTCCTCGAGCGCCTTCGCGACGTGCCGCAGCCGTCCCAGGTTGATGTGCGCGGCGGCATGGTTGGGATCCGCCGCGATCGCGTCGCGATACGCGCGCTCGGCGTCGGCCGTCGCGCCGATCTCCTCGCTCTCGAGCCCGGCATGGAACAGGTCGTCGGCACTCGACGCCGTGCGCAGCGCGCGCTGCACGGACTCGCGCGCCAGGGGCGCCACCTTGTCGCCGAGCTCGCGCATCGAGAAATCGAGCACGGTTTGCTTCGATTCGGGCTCCCAGGAGCTCGCGCTGTCTCGCACGATGACGCGGTCTCCGTCGATCTGCACGCGTACGGCCGAAAGCGGCCGGTCCGTGGGGAGCTGGTGCGCCAGCGCTTGCAGCGCTTTCGTGATGCGGCGCGGCGGCACCTCGGCGTCCATGAGTCCTTTGGCCGTGCGCAGCAGCACGAGGTCTTGAAACGTGAAGCTCGCGCGGCCGGCGGCGTCGCGCTGCGGCGTCACGACGCCGGAGCGCATCAGCGACCGAACGCGTGCCACGTCGAGCCCGAGAAGCTCGGCGACTTCACGCGTGGAGTACGCTTTCATGCGCGCCTACTTGGCGGCGCGCTTCTTCGCGGCGGCCTTAGGCTTCGCGGCTGGGGCGGATTTTTGTTCGGCAGCTTGCGCCGGTTTCTTGCCCGCGGCGAGGCTCGCTTTCAGCGCTTCCATGATGTCGATGATCTTGTGCTCCGGCTCACGCATAGGCGCGAGCGTGATGTCCTCTCCTTCGATCTTGCGCTGGATCAACGCGAGCATGCGCTCGCGCACTTCGTCCTTGTAATCCCCGGGCCGGAACTCGTCGCTCGCGGCTTGCTCGACGAGCTGCGTCGCGAGCTTGATTTCGGCGGGCTTCAGCGTGGCGTCCTCGATCGGCACTTCGCTGAACGAGCGCAGCTCGTCGGGGTAGTGCAGCTGCTCCATGACGAGCCCGTTCTCCATGGGCCGTACCATGACGAGATACTGCTTGCCCCGCGCCGCGTACTTGCCGAGCGCGACGCGCCCCGTGTCGACGAGCACTTGCGCGAGCAGCTTGTACGCCTTCGCGCCGCCTTTGTCCGTGCCGAGGTAATACACCTTGTCGAGATAGCGCCGCTCGATCTGCTCGGCTTTCAGGAATTCCGTGATGTCGATCGTGTGCGTGGCCTGCGCCTCGAGCGCCTTCAGCTCCTCGGGCTCGAACAGCACGTACTGATCCTTCGCGAACTCGTAGCCTTTGACGATCTCCTCGCGCGGCACCACCTCGCCCGTGCGCGCGGAGATCAGCTGCTGCTTGACGCGCGAGCCGTCCTTCTTGTGGATCTGGTTGAACGACAACGCCGCCTTGGACTCGGCGGCCGAATACAGCTTCACGGGAATCGACACGAGACCAAACGAGATGGTGGCGGTCGACAATGCTCGCGCTGGCATGCGCGGATCATATATGCTCGCCGGCGCGGTGACAACGAAAAATGTCGGCAACTTAGAGAGTTATCGCGCAAAGCGAAGGGCAGATCGAACTCCTGAGCCGTTCGGCGCCGCGCTGCCGGGCGGGCAGCGGTTCGTCGTCCAGCAGCACGCCGCGCGGCGGACTCATTACGACTTCAGGCTCGAGCTCGACGGCGTGCTGAAGTCCTGGGCCGTGCCGAAAGGGCCGTCGCCGAACCCGGCCGACAAGCGCCTGGCCGTCCACGTCGAGGACCATCCCGTCGACTACGTCAACTTCGAAGGCGTGATCCCGCCCGACAACTACGGTGCCGGCGCCGTCATCGTCTGGGACCGCGGCCAATGGCTGGCGTTGAACGACATTGCCGCCGGCTTCGCCAAGGGCAAGCTGCTGTTCGAGCTTCGGGGCCACAAGCTGCGCGGCAAGTGGACGCTCGTGAAGACGAAGCGCGGCAAGAACGAGTGGCTGCTGATCAAGGAGCGCGACGCGTACGCGACGACGAAGTCCACGGAGGACTATCCGCACGACTCCGTGCTGTCGGGCCGAACCGTGGAGCAGGTGGCGAACGGCGATCCGCGCGGCGCCGAAGTCGCATCGCGGCTGCGCAAGCTCGGCGCCGCTCGTCGCGACATCCGCGCGCGCGACTTGAAGCCGATGCTCGCGACGACGGGCAAGCCGTTTTCGAATCCGAAGTGGGTGTTCGAGCTCAAGTACGACGGCTATCGGCTGTTCGCCGAGAAGCGCTCCGGCGAGGTCAAGCTGTGGTCGCGCGCCGGCAACGACTTCACGGCCACGTTCCCCGAGATCGCGGAGATCGTCGCCGCGCTGCCGTTTCCGCAGCTCGTCATCGACGCCGAGGTCGTCGTGCTCGACGAGCGCGGCCTGCCGAGCTTCTCGTTGCTGCAAAAGCGCGGCCGGCTCACGCGCCGCGCGGACATCGCGCGCGCCGCGCTCGAGCTTCCGGCGAGCATCTACGCATTCGATCTGCTCGCGTTCGAGGGCTTCGACTTGCGCGCGCTGCCGCTCGTCGAGCGCAAGGCCGCGCTGCGTGCGCTGCTGCCGGTGTCGGGCGCGCTGCGCTACTCGGAGCACTTCGAGGAGCAGGGCGAAGCGCTGTTCGCCGAAGCCGAGCGGCTCGGGCTCGAAGGCGTCATCGGCAAGCGCGCCGCGTCGCCCTACGTCGCCAAGCGCTCGGCCGACTGGGTCAAGATCAACGCGGCGAAGTCCGACGACTTCGTCGTCGTCGGCTATTTGCCGGCGAAGGGCGGCGGCAAGGGCTTCGGCGCCCTGCTGCTCGGCCAGTACCGCGGCGGCGAGCTCACGTACGCGGGGCGCGCCGGCAGCGGGTTTGCGGCCCGCGACTTCGCGGTGCTCGAGCCGTTGCTCGCGGCGAAGCCGCGCGGCGAGCCGCCGCCCGCGGCCGAAAATCTGCGCGGCGCCGTCTGGATTTCGGACGGCCCCGTCGTGCAGGTGAAGTTCAAGCAGCGCACGCCCGACGGCATGCTGCGGCAACCGGTCTTCTTGCGGCTCCGCGAGGACAAGAAGCCGCTCGAGTGCGTTTGGCAGACGGAAGCGGCCGATGACGGAGCCCAAGAGCCCGCGCCGCCCGCCGAGGAGGCGCCGGAGCGCCCGGCCGTCGCGTTCACGAACGTCGACAAGGTGTTCTGGCCGGCCGACGGCTACACCAAGGGCGACCTGATCGCCTACTACGAAGGCGTCGCCAAATGGCTGCTGCCGTATTTGAAGGATCGGCCCGTGGTGCTCACGCGCTACCCGGACGGCATCGACGGCAAGTCGTTCTTCCAGAAGGACGCGCCGGCGTACGCGCCGAGCTGGCTGCGGCTCGAGACGATGTGGAGCGAGCACGCCGAGCGCGAGATTCGCTATTTCGTCCTGGACGACGTCGAGTCGCTGCTCTATGTCGCGAACATGGGCACGATCCCGCTGCACGTCTGGTCGAGCCGCGTCGCCGCGCTCGAGCGTCCCGATTGGTGCATCCTCGATCTCGACCCGAAGGGCGCGCCGCTGAAGCACGTGGTTCGAATTGCACGGCATCTGCACGAGCTTTGCGACGACTTGGGTCTTGGGAACTTCGTCAAGACGAGCGGCTCGACGGGCCTGCACGTGCTGATTCCGCTCGGCGCGCGCTACACCTACGAGCAGTCGCGCACGCTCGCGGAGCTCTTGGCGCGCTTCACGGCGAGGTCGCTGCCCGACATCGCGACGATCGTGCGCTCCGTGTCCGACCGCGACGGCAAGGTTTACCTCGACTACTTGCAGAACGGCCACGGGCGGCTGCTCGTGTCGCCGTTCTGCGCGCGGCCGTTGCCGGGTGCGCCGGTCTCGATGCCAATCGACTGGTCGGAAGTGAACGGGCGGCTCAAGCTCGGGCGCTTCACGATCCGCTCGGCGCGCAAGTGGCTCGAAACGCACGGCGACCCGCTCGCGCCCGTGCTCACGGAGTCGTGCGACATGCTGGCCGCGCTTCAGGCCTTGCAGCACCGCGTCGCCGGTTGAGCCCAGAGTCTTGCGAGCCTGCCAGCATCGCGCCGCCCAAGAGAAGGAGCTCGCTTGCGCAAACCCGTCACGTTGATCGGCGGCCGACACGGCAGCCCCCATTTCGGCACGCTGCCGTATCTTCGCGAAGCCGTGGCGCTGACCGGCGAGGCCGCGCCGCTCGCGCTCTACATCGGAGCAGCCAACGGCGACGATGCCGAGTTCGGCTCGAGGCTGTGCAGCCTCGTTGCGGCCGCCGGAGCCGAAGACGTCGTGTGGCCGAAGCTCACGGCACGCCGCGCCGCCGCGGCCGCCGCACGCGAGGCGCTCGAGCGAGCTCGGTTCGTTTTCGTCGGCGGCGGCGACGTGGAAGCCGGCATCGATGTCCTGCGCCGTGCGCAACTCGTTGCGGACATTCGCGCCGCGGCGGCGCGCGGTGTCGTATTTGCCGGCATGTCTGCCGGCGCCATCATGCTCGGCGCGCGCTGGATCCGCTGGCCGCGCGCGGGTGCCGGAGACGACGAGGCCGAGACGTTCGAGTGCTTGGGAGTGGCGCCATTCTCGCTCGACTGCCATGGCGAGGCCGACGGCTGGGCCGAGGCCCGCTCGTTCGCGGCCGTGCGGGCGCGAGAGTCGAAGCGCAAGGCCCAAGTCTACGGCGTGCCGAGCGGCGGCGCGCTGGTGGCTCGCGGTGGTGGCAAAATGCACGCGCGAGGTGAGCCGGTTCCCGTGTTCGCGGCGCTGCCGGGTGGTATTGCGAGGATCGAACGGCGGTTGCCGGCCCAAGAGACATGAGCTATTCGTCAGCACACTGGCGGCGCGTCGGCGAAGAGGCGCGCCGCATGGTCGCCGAGGTTCCACTCTATCGCGATCGGCCCGAGCCGCCAGCGGATCCGGCCGCCGTCGACGAGTGGCTGGCCCGAGTTCCATCCGTCGGCAAGCGCGAGCTGCGCCGCGGGTTTCCTAAAGCGCTCGTGCGCGCGCACCAGGATCTCTCGGCTGCGATGCGGAGCGAGCAGGTCACGTTGCTCGCGACATCGGGCACGACCGCCGACCGGCTCCAGGTCATCTGGGAATGGTCGTGGTGGGATCCGCAGGAGCGCGAGGCGATGCGCTTGAATGCGCTCATCGCGCGATCGCTCGATCGCGCCGACTATCGCGAGGCTGTGCTCACGACGCCGGCCTGCGGCGCGGGCACGTGTCACTTCGGTAGCCAGACCGCGGCCGAGCGCAGCATCGACGGCATTTTGTTCTTCAACGAGAGCGCGGACCCCACGCACTGGACCGATCGCGACTGCGAGCGAATGCTGAACGAGTGGATGGAGTTCGCGCCGCGCGGCGTCGAGGCCGATCCGGCTTATCTCGCGATCATTGCGCGCGCCGCGCTCGCACGCGGCGTGCGCTTGCCGCCGCCGGAGTTCATCACGCTGACGTACGAGACGACGACGCGCGCGATGCGCCGCGACATCGGCCGGGCGTTCGACGCGCCCGTGTTCCAACTCTACGGCGCCACGGAAGCCGGCGTGCTGTTCATGGAGTGCGAGCACGGCAGGCTGCATCCGAACGAGCGGCACAGCCACGTCGATCTCGTGCCGTTACCGGGCGCAGGTAGGCTCGCGCGCGTGCTCGTGACGACGCTGGGCCGCGCCTGGATGCCGCTGCTGCGCTACGACGTGGGCGACGTCGTGCGCGTCGCCGAGACGCGCGACTGTGCCTGCGGCCTCGTAAGCGACGGGCCGCTGCTCGAGCGAGTCGAAGGGCGGGCGAGCGACTGCAGCGTCGTCGGTGGCGCGACCGTCACGCCGCTCATGATCGACGACGCGCTGCACGCCGCGCTCGGACCGGACGCGACGCTCGAGCAGTGGCAGCTCGCGGGCGACACCCTGTACGTCGTCGATCCTGCCGACGCTGCCAGCGCTGCCGTTGCGGCCGCGGCCGCC
>JBBIJV010000123.1:0-10881 GCA_037445815.1 Rhodospirillaceae bacterium | reverse complement strand
CGTCGCGGCCCTCCGTAGGCCTCGTTCTCTCGGGCGGCGGCGCGCGCGGCGGCGCGCACATCGGCGTCTTGAAGGCGCTCGAGGAGCTGCGCGTGCCGGTCGACTACATCGCCGGCACGAGCATCGGCGCCGTCGTCGGCGGCTTCTACACGTCCGGCATGACGGTCCCGGATCTCGAGCAGCTCGTCGAGAGTCTCGAGTGGGAGGAGGCGTTCCTGAACGTCACGCCGCGCCGCTTGAAGTCGTTCCGCCGCAAGCGCGACGACGACCTGTTCCTCGTCGACCAGAAGCCGGGCTTGAACGACGGCGAGTTCGAGCTGCCGTTCGGCCTGGTGCAGGGGCAGGTCATCGACATGATCATCTCGCGCGAGACGCTGCGCGCCTCGCAGGTGGACGACTTCGACCGGCTCTCGATCCCGTTCCGGGCCGTCGCCGGCGATCTCGTGACGGGCGAGGCCGTCGTGCTCGGCGAGGGCAGCCTCGCGCGCGCGATCCGCGCGAGTATGTCGATTCCGGCCGCGCTGTCGCCGATCGAGATCGATGGCCGGCTGCTCGTCGACGGCGGCATCGCGATGAACTTGCCCGTCGACGTGGCCCGCGACATGGGCGCCGACGTCGTCATCGCCGTCGATATCTCGTCCGAGCTGCTGACCCGCGACACGCTTCGCTCCGTACTCGACGTCACTTCACAGCTCACGAATCTGTTGACGCGCGCCGGCACGGTTGAGCAGCGGGAGAAGCTCACGGACGACGATATCCTGCTCGTGCCGCAGCTGGGGCCCGAGCTCACTTCGCTCGATTTCGCGCGCATGAAGGACACGATTCAAGGCGGCTACGACGCCGTCATGGCGCGGCGGGCCGAGTTCGAACGGCTCTCGTTGACGCCGGAGCAATACGAGGCGCATCTCGCGGCGCGCGGCGACCCGTACATGCGCGAGCTGCCGATCGTCGACTTCGTGCGCCTCGACAACCGCGCGCCCGTCGCCGACAGCGTCGTTCGGGCGCGTCTCGGCGCGATCGAGATCGGCGAGCCGCTCGACGTCGACGCCGTCGAGCGCGCGATGAACACGGTCTACGGGCTCGACTACTACCAGAACGTGCGCTACGGCCTCGTCGAGGACGACGCCGGCCGCACCGGCATCGAGGTCGAGCTCGACGCGCGCTCGTGGGGCCCGAACTATCTGCAGCTCGGCATGGAGTACAGCTCGGCCGCGGGCTCCGACGCGCTGTTCGGGCTCGCCGCGAGCTACTTGAGCACGGCGATCAATCCGCTCGGCGGCGAGTGGCGCGCCACGCTCGTCATCGGCGACGAGCCCGCGCTGATCGCGGACCTCTACCAGCCTTTCGGTCCGAAAGGCCTGTACTTCTACGCGCCGTCGCTGAATCTCGAATCGAATCAGTTCAACGTTTATGAGGGCGATCAGCGCGTCACGGAGGCGCAGCTGCGCGAGGCGACGCTCGAGCTCGCCGTGGGGCGCGAGCTGCCGACGTGGGGCGAGTACCGCTTCGGCTTGCGGGCGGCACGGGGCTCGTTCGATCTGCGCGTCGGTGACCCGACGTTCATTTCCGAGGAGACCTTTCACCGCGGTGAGCTCTTCGGGCGGTTCTCCGTCGACACGATGGACAGCGTTTCGTTCCCCCGCGAAGGCTCGTCGGCGTCGATCGAATGGCGCGTGTCGCGCGACCGGCCATTCTCGGCCGACGCGAACTTCGATCAACTGCTGATCTCGGCCGGGCACGCGCAGACGTGGGGCCGGCACACCGTGCTCACGACGCTGCGCTACGACGCGACGATCAGCGGCACGGCGCCGAACAGCCGCTCGTTCCGCATGGGCGGGTTCTTCGACATCTCGGGGATCAACCGCAACCAGCTGTCGGGCCCGCACGCAGCGCGTTTGGGCGCGGCGTACTACCGGCGCATCGGCGACCTCGCGCTGTTTCCTGCGTTCGCCGGCGTGAGCCTCGAGCTCGGCAACGTCTTCGAGTCGCGCGACGACATCTCGACGAACAACAGCCTGTTCGGCGGCTCGTTCTGGGCCGGCGTCAGCACGCCGGTCGGGCCGATCTACGTGGGCTACGGCCGCGCCGAGGGCGGCGAGGATGCGTTCTACGTGTCGCTCGGCCGCGTGTTCTGAAGGCCGGGCGGTGCGCGCGCGGGTGTATCATCGGCCGCTTTTCACGGGGAGCGATGGATTGCGATGAGCCGGCCGGCCGTTTCTGGAGAGCGGGATCTCGACGCGCTCGATCTCGAGCGCATGCTCCACCCGAACACGAACTTGAAGGCGCTGCACGGCAGCGGCCCGCTCGTGCTCGTGCGCGGCCGCGGCGTACGCGTCTACGACAACCACGGCAAAGAGTATCTCGAAGCCATGGCCGGCCTCTGGTGCACGACGCTCGGCTACGGCGACGACGAGCTCGCGCGCACGGCCTACGAGCAGATCAAGAAGCTGTCGTTCGCGCACCTCTTCACGGGCAAGAGCCACGAGCCGGGCATCCTGCTCGCCGATAAGCTCGTTCGCATGGCGCCGTTCGATGCCTCGCGCGTGTTCTTCGGCAACTCGGGCTCGGATGCCAACGACACGCAGATCAAGCTCGTCTGGTACTACAACAACGCGCTCGGCAGACCCAAAAAAAAGAAGATCATCGCGCGCACGAAGGGCTATCACGGCACGACGCTCGGCTCGGCGGGGCTCACGGGGCTGCCGTCGTTCCACAAGCTGTTCGACGTGCCGTTGCCGCCGTTCCTGCACACAGAGGCGCCGTACTACTACCGCGGCGCAGCGCCCGGGGAGAGCGAAGAGGATTACTCGACGCGGCTCGCCGCGAGCTTGGACGAGCTCATCGAGCGCGAGGGCCCCGAGACCGTCGCGGCGTTCATCGCCGAGCCGCTGATGGGCGTGGGCGGCGTGCTGCTGCCGCCGCGCGGCTACTTCGCGAAGGTTCAGGCCGTGCTCGAGAAGCACGACGTGCTGCTCATCGACGACGAGGTCATCACGGGCTTCGGCCGCACGGGCGAGCTTTGGGGCGCGCAAGCGTTCGGCATGCGGCCGCATACGCTCTCGGCCGCGAAGGCGCTGTCGTCGGCGTATCTGCCGATCAGCGCCGTCGTCGTGCCGGAGCTCTTGTACGGGCCGCTGGTCGAGGCGAGCGGCGAGGTGGGGCTCTTCGGCCACGGCTTCACGTATTCCGGCCACCCCGTGGCGGCCGCCGTCGCGCTGCGCACGCTCGCGATTTACGAGGAACGCAAGCTCTACGAGCACGTGCGTGCTCTCGCGCCGCAGTTCCAAGCGGCGCTTGCATCGCTCGCCGACCATCCGCTCGTCGGCGAGACGCGCGGCATCGGGCTCCTCGGCGGGTGCGAGCTCGTGCGGGACAAGGCGACGAAGGCCGCGTTCGACGCGAAGGTCGCCGTC
Organism: Rhodospirillaceae bacterium; assembly: GCA_037445815.1. Taxonomy (GTDB): domain Bacteria; phylum Pseudomonadota; class Gammaproteobacteria; order Steroidobacterales; family Rariloculaceae; genus FEN-1219. The sequence goes on along the minus strand of JBBIJV010000123.1, from coordinate 7,468 downwards.
GGCGCGCGGGCGATGCAGCATTGCCAGGAGCACGGACTGATCGTCCGCGCGATCGGCGACGTCGTGGCGGTGTGTCCGCCGTACATCGTGACGTCGAACGACGTCGGCGAGATCTTCACGAAGCTGCGCCGCGGCCTCGACGACACGCTCGAGTGGGCGCAGCGCGAGAAGCTGCTCTGACCGGCATGGGTGTGGCGCGCGTAGCGCTCGTGGCCGCCGTCGTCGCGCACGTCTTGGGCTGGACGCTGCCCGCGGTTTACCACGAGCGCGGCTGGCGCGCTTTCCGCGCGGCGCTGAGCCCGCTCTGGCCGTACGAAGGTATTCACCTCGACCCCGGCTTGCGGCTCGCGCTCGCCGTCGCGAGCGGGCTCACGAACGCGCTGTTCGTCGTGCTGGCCGCCGCGCTGCTCCTCAACCCGGCGCGCGCGAAGGCGATTCTTTGGGTCGCGGCGGGCGCGACGCTGCTGAACCTGCACTGGCCGCTCACGATGGGTGGCGAGCGCCGCCTGCTCGAGATCGGCTACTTCGTCTGGGTCGCCTCGTTCGCGCTGCTCGCGCTCGCGGCGTATCTGCAAGACGCTTGGCGCGCGGCCGGGTCAGGCCGCGCGCGTGCCCGCGTCTAGTCCGCCTTCGCCCCGTGTGTTTTCACATGACGCCGGCCGCGCGCTCGGCGTCCGCGGGAGCTTCAGGCGCGGCTCGACAAGGCCGGCGTCGTCGTCGAGGAAGCGCGGCTCACGCACCTGGCGTACGCGCCCGAGATCGCGCCCGCGATGCTGCGGCGCCAACAGGCCGAGGCCGTCATCGCGGCCCGCGAGAAGATCGTGCTCGGCGCCGTCGGCATGGTCGAGATGGCGCTCGCCGAGCTCGCGCGCAAGGAGGTCGTCAAGCTCGACGAGGAGCGCAAGGCGGCGATGGTCAGCAATCTGCTCGTCGTGCTCTGCGGCACCGAGGAAGCCGCGCCCGTCATCAACACCGGAACGCTGTATACGTAGCCCGTGGCGCAAGAGCGCAAGGCCTTTTACGCTTCGTCTACCGCCCGAGCTCTGGAAGGAGCTCGAGAAGTGGGCTGCGGACGAGCTGCGCAGCGTGAACGGGCAGATCGAATACTTGTTGAGACGAGCGGTTGCGGAACGGCGGGCGGAGCCGCCGAAAAATGAGGAGTAAAATGTCGTCGCAAGAAGTCGCGCCGGTCGGATCACCGGCACGGCTCGCAGAGTCTCCAACCCATCGCGAGAGGTAAGGTCATGAATCCGGCCAAGGGCATTTGTGTCTCGTTGCTCGCGCTCGGAGCGCTGCTCGCGGCCGGCTCCGCAGAGGCGCAGGCCGAATTCGTCGGCCGTTGGGTGCTCGACACCGCGAGCTCCACATCTCCCGCCGGTCTGCCGGTGCCGACGGCCGGCACGCTGGAGATCACGGATGCCGGCGGCGGCAAGTTCAAGTCCGTCACCGAGGCGACGGTCAACGGAGCGGTGGGGCGGGCCGAAGTCACGTTCTCCGTCGACGGCAAGGACTACGAAACGACCTCGACGCCGCCACCGCCGCCCGGCGCGCCGTCGGTGACGCAAGCCGTCGAGCGCGTCGGCGAGAACGTCTACAAGGTCACGGTGAAGCTGAACGGCCAGCCGATGGCGACGGCGCTCAATGAGCTTTCGAGCGACGGCAACACGCTGACGCAGACGACGACGGGCCTCGGGCAGTTCGCGGTGCTGTCGAGCACCACGGTGTTTCGCAGAAAGTGAGAGGGCGGCGACGGCGCTCTCGATTCAGAGAGCGCGCAGCCCTTCCGTGAGCTCGATGAAGGTGCCCCAGGGATCGGTCAAGAACGCGAGACCGAATCCCGAGGGCAGCGTGCCGTACGGCCGGTCGAATTCGATTCCTTTCGCCTCGAGCTCCTTGCAGAAGGCTTCGAGATCCGTCACCTCGAAGCCGATGTGGTCGAGCATGCGGCCGCGCGTCGGCGCCTGCGCTTCGGCGACGCCGGAGATATTGATGTTGATGCCGGGCAAATCGACGGCTTCGTAGCGCCAGCGCTTGCCGCGCACGCCGCCGAAGTGCGTTGCGTACCACTCTTTCGCCGCGGACACCTGGTCTTCTGGCACGTTGAGATGAACGTGGTGCGCGATGATCGGCACGTCGATCTTGCGATTGTGTCGAGCTGCGAACGCATCTTCGCCGCCGCCGTCGATCGTGAACATCAAGTTCGTCGCGAGCTCGTCGTCGAAGAGCTCGATGCGCTCGCCTTCGGGCGTGTGCACGGAAGCGACGCCCGGATACTGCTCGAGGTACTCCACGTCGAAACCGGCCCTCTCGATCTCGGCCAGAGACTTCACGCGAAACGCCACGTGGTTCACGACGGAGCCTTGCGTGCCGCCGCTCGACTCGCCCTGGCGCAGAAGCACGACCACGTCGGGGAAGACGACGCCTTCCGTCGTGCCGTTGAAGAGCACGGATCGGCCGCCGAGCGCGACCCAAAACCGCTTGTTCGCTTCGACATCGCGCACGACGTAGTGCAGATGGCCCATCGCGACCCCGGCGGCGTTCGGCGGGGAGAGCTCCGCGCGTGCCGCTGCCGCAGTGACGAGCGCGGCGGCTGCGGCGACGAGGCCGATGATGCGTCGCATGTTTTCCTCCGACGGCAAGCTTTGCTTCTCGAGTCGCGATTGTACTCGCGGGGCGGGCGATCATGCCCGTCGACAGCGTTTCCGGTATGATCCCCGCCTCGTTCATCAAGGTTCCCAGCGGAGCAAGCCGATGGGCTTCACGACGAAACAAGTCCACGCCGGCGTCACGCCCGATCCCACGACCGGCGCGATTCTCACGCCGATCCATCAGTCGACGACGTTCGTGCAGGATTCGGTCGACGAGTACCTGTCGAAGGGTTATTCGTACTCGCGCAGCGGCAACCCGACCGTGCGCGCGCTGGAGCAGAAGATCGCGGCGCTCGAGAACGGCAAGAGCTGCACGTGCTACTCGACGGGCATGGCCGCGGAGCAGGTCGTGTTACAGGCGACGCTGTCGGCCGGCGATCACGCGATCGTTTCCGACGTCGCGTACGGCGGCACCTACAGGCTCGCGACGAAGATCTATTCGCGCTTCGGCGTCGAGTTCTCGTTCGTCGACACGGCGAACCCCGATGCCGTGCGCAGCGCGCTTCGCCCCAACACGAAGCTGATCTTCACCGAGACGCCCGCGAATCCCACGCTGAAGCTCACGGACATCGCGGCGATCTCGGAGATCGCGAAGGGGCGCGGTATCCCGCACGCCGTCGACAATACGTTCCTGACTCCGTACTTCCAGCGGCCGCTCGAGCTCGGCGCGAACATCTCCGTGCATAGCACCACCAAATATTTCGACGGCCACAACGCAACGACGGGCGGCGCCGTCGTAGTCGACGGCGACGAGCTCGGAGAGAAGATGCGGTTCCACCAGAACGCGACGGGCGTCATCATGTCGCCGTTCGTGGCGTGGCTTACGCTGCAGGGCACGAAGACGCTGTCCCTGCGTCTCGAGCGGCAAGCAGCCAACGCGCAAGCGATCGCCGAGTTCCTCGAGAAGCACCCGAAAGTCACTCGAGTGCGTTATCCGGGCCTTACGAGCTTTCCGCAGCACGCGCTCGCGAAGCGCCAAGCGAGCGGCTTCGGCGCCATGCTGTGGTTCGAGGTCGAAGGCGGCGTGAAGGCCGGCAAGAAGCTCATGGACTCCGTGAAGCTCTGTACGCTCGCAGAGAACTTGGGCTCCGTCGAGACGCTGATCACGCACCCCGTCACGATGACGCACGCCGTCGTCGAGCCCGCCGAACGGCTGCGCGTAGGCATCACGGACGGCCTCGTGCGGCTGTCCGTCGGCATCGAGGACGTCGAGGACTTGATCGCGGATCTCGACGAGGCGCTCGGCAAGCTCTAGCCGTCCGCTCGACGCGGCCATGAAGAAACAGACTCGAGTCACGCATCCGAAGGAGGTCGAGATCCTCCGCGGCAACGCCCCCGTCGTGCCGCCCGTGCACCGCACGGTGAAGTTCACGTATCCGACGATCGCGGACTCGCTGACGGCGGAGGCGAAAGAGCACGGCTTCGATTACACGCGCGACTCGAACCCGACCACGCGCGCGCTCGAGCTCACGGCGGCCGAGCTGCAAGACCGCGACGACGCGATCGCCGTCGGCTCCGGCATGGCCGCGATCTGGCTCGCGCTGCTCGGCAACCTCGAGGCCGGCGACCGCGTCGTGCTCTTCGTCGAGTCGTATCGGCCGAACCGCGTCGCCGTGCGACGCTTCCTCGCGAAGCTCGACATCAAGTTCACGATGCTGAGCGTGCACGACTTGGATGGGATCGAGCGCACGTTCGCAGAGGACGACACGAAGCTTCTGCTGTTCGAGTCGCCGACGAACCCGATGCTGCAAGTCGCCGATCTCGCCAAGATCACGGCGCTGGCGCGGCGGCACGAGGTCGTCACCGTGCTCGACAACACGTTCGCGGGCCTGCATCAGCACGGCCGCTACGACGTCGACTACTTCGTGCACAGCCTCACGAAGTACGCGAACGGCCACGGCGACGTGATGGGCGGTATCGTCATCGCCGACCGCAAGCGCATCCGGGCGCTCAAGCCGCTCGCCGTGAACATGGGCGCCGTGCTCGATCCCGGCGCCGCGGCGCTGATCTCGCGGGGCTTGAAAACGTACTACCTGCGCTACGAGCGGCACTCGGCGAACGCGCTCGCCGTCGCCGAGCATCTCGCGCAGCGGCCCGAGGTCACGAAGGTGTACTACCCGGGCTTACCGGGCGATGCAGGCCACGCCCTCGCGCGCGAGCAGATGACGGACTTCGGCGGCGTGCTCGCGTTCGATCTCGACGCCGACAAGAAGCGCACGTGGGCGTTCATCGACGCGCTCGAGCTGTTCACGACGACGGCGAGCTTAGGCTCGACGGAGTCGCTCGTTTGCCCGGTGCAGCTCTATTTGGGCAGCGACCTTTCGGCCGAGGAACAGAAGCAGGCGCAGATCAAGGAATCCACGGTGCGCCTCGCGGTCGGCATCGAGCATGTGGAGGATCTCGTCGCCGACATCGACCAGGCGCTCGCCAAGAGCTTTCGCTGACGCGCGGCCGAACGGGCCGCGGCGCTGCGCTCAAGTTGTCGAGAGGAACCTGCGCACGCGCCCGAGCGCCATCAGCGGGAAGTAGTGCCGGTAGAGGTTGTAGTTGATCATGAAGCCGCGCTGGAGCTCGGTGCCCTGCGCGATGCGCTCGCGCGTCTTCTCGTCGCGGAAGTCGATGCGGGCGCCGAACCCGTAGCCGGGAAACCCCGTGCCCGTGTAGTACGGCTCGTCCCAGGTGCCGTCGGCCCGCTGCGTGTCGGTGAGGAAGCCCACGCCGCGGCGGATCGCGCGCTCGTCGGCGCGGTCGTTCGCGGCGACGAGCGCGAGCAGGGCCCAGGCCGTTTGCGAGGCCGTGCTCGGACCGCGCCCCCGCAGCTTGTCGTCCATGTACGACGCACAGGTCTCTCCCCAGCCGCCGTCGGGGTTTTGATGCGCCACGAGCCACTCGGCCGCGGCGCGTACGTACGGCTGCCTCATGTCCTCGCCGATCGCGGCGAGCGCGGGCAGCACCGCAGCCGTGCCGTAGATGTGGTTCACGCCCCAGCGGCCGAACCAGCTGCCGTCGGCTTCCTGCTCCCGGCGGATGAACTCGAGGCCGCGCTGGACGGCCGGGTGCTTGCGCTCGAACCCGAGCAAGCCGAGAGCTTCGAGCACGTGCGCCGTCACATCGGCCGACGGCGGGTCGAGCGCCTCGCCGAAGTCGCAGAACGGAATCTTCGTGATGATCAGCTTGTCGTTGTCTTTGTCGAACGCGGCCCAGCCGCCGCTCGTCGACTGCATCGCGAGCGTCCAGGCGAGAGCGCGGTCGATCGCCGCGCGGATGCGCGGCTCGGCGCGAAGCTCGAGCGGCAACCGCGCGAGCACGATCAGCGCGACGGCCGTGTCGTCGATGTCGGGGTAGTGTAAGTTCGCGCGCTCGAACGCCCAGCCGCTCGGCTCGACGTTCTTGACCTTCTTCGCCCAGTCGCCGCGATAGCGGACCTCGTTCTCGAGCACCCAGTCGAGCGCGCGCTTCATCGCGGGCGTGAACTCGCGGTCGCAATCCTCGAGCGCGAGCAGCGCGAGCAGCGTGTCCCAGACCGGCGACTCGCTGGCCTGAATGTGCAGCGTGCCGCCGCGCTCGTACGACCAGTGCTTGTCGAGCGCCGCGAGGCCGGCCGCCATGACGGGATGATCGAGCTCGTAGCCTTCGACGTTGAGCGCCATCAAGCTGTAGATCCACGGCGGCTGAATGCCGCCCCAGGCGCCGTCGGAGTCTTGATGGCGAACGATCCACCCCAGACAGGCGTTGATCGCCGTCTCGCGGAACGGCGTGAGGCCGAGCTGCTGATACCAGTGCAGGACGCGGTCCGAGACGAGGAACAGGCGCCGCCACGAGAACCACGGCCCGCGCCGCGGCAGCCGGTAGTCCATGCGGTCGCGGCCGTCCGGGAACAGCTCGTCGAGGCGCCGTTCGGGCGGTAGCGGACGAACGGCGCGGCGCGCCGACAGCACCGCGAGCGGCAGCAACGTCGCGCGCGCCCAGCTCGCGAAGTTGTAGATGTTGAACGGAAACCAGCGCGGGTTCGCGATGACCTCGGGCGGCAGGTTCGGCGTGGCGCTCCACGGCCACTCGCCGAGCAGCGCGAGCCAGTAGCGCGTAAAGACACGGATATCCTTCAACCCGCCGTGATCGAAGATCCAGCGGCGCGCGCGCACGAGCGGCTCGTCGTCGGGCTCGAAGCCGACCGAGCGCAGCGCGGCGTAGCACTCGACGGTGCCGTTGATGTCGCCTTGCGGCGCGTCGTAATAGGCCTCCCACGAGCCGTCGGGGCGCTGGGCCTTCAAGAGCGTCGCGACGAGATCCCGCTCGCGGGGGTGCCGGTGGCCCAGGAAGTGCATGGCGAGCAGCCACTCGGCTTCCATGCAGTAGTTCGACTCGAGCATGCCCACCCAGAACCCTTCGGGCGTTTGCTCGCGGTCGAGCCAGCCGATCGCTCGCTCGATCGCGGCATCGACGCGGTGTGCGGGCGAATCGAGGGCTCGGGGCGCGGAGACGACGGACATCGACCACCGGAAGTAACTGAACGGCGGCGCATTATCGCACAATGCCGGGGCACGCCCGGACCGCTCCGGTCGAGCCTTGCCGGCGGCCCCACCATCCCCGAGCATGGCTTGGCTCCGTTAGAGGGATCTCCGATGCTTCTCCGCCGCTCGAGCGCATGGCTCGCGTTGCTGGCTCTCTCAGGCTGCTCCGCCGTTCCGACGTCCGGCGGCGAGCGCTTGCGGCTCGACTCAGCCGAGTTTCGCGACTACGTGGAGCGCGTCTTCCGCGAACAGAACCGCGTCGCCGACGAGCTCGCGTTCGAGATCGACGCGGGGGGGGCCGACGGCCCC
>JBBIJV010000122.1:0-10916 GCA_037445815.1 Rhodospirillaceae bacterium | reverse complement strand
CTGCCCGGCGCGAGCGCGGCGAGCAACGGCGCGAGGCGGTCCGCCGCGGCCCTGTCGCCGCCGATCATGAGGCAGTAGCCGTGCTCGCGTCCGAACACGCCCCCGCTGACACCCACGTCGAGGTACTGCACTCCGCGTTTACCGAGCGCCGCCGCGCGCCGCACGTCGTCGACGAAATGCGAGTTGCCGCCGTCGACGACGATGTCGCCTTGCGCGAGAAGCGGCACGAGCTCATCGATGACGCCGTCGACGGCCGCCGCCGGAATCATGATCCACACCGCTCGCGGCGGCCTCAGCAACCCAACGAGCTCCTCGAGAGACGTCGCGGGCACGAGCCCGTCGTCGCGCAGTTCGCCGGCCTCCCTCGGATCGCGCGAGTACCCCACGCACTCGTGGCCGCTCTCGAGCAACCGGCGCGCCATGTTCGCGCCCATTCTGCCGAGACCGACGATGCCGAGCTGCACCTGACTCTCCTCCGTGAAAGCGTGTCGACTCACTATGCCACTCGGGCGTGCGTGCGGCGAGTGTGATAGATAGGTAGTCGCAGTCGTCGGTCGCGCTCGGACGACCCGGGGGAAGGCATGAGCTCGATTGAGCATGTCACGCTGTTGGCGCTCTGTGGTGTCGCGCTGTCGGGTGGGCTGCTCGCGCAGTCTCACACGCGCGCCGTCTCGCACGACTTTTCAGCGGAACGGTTGGTGGCTCCGCCGACCGACGCGTGGCCGACGAATGGCGGCAACCTTTACAACCAGCGCTACTCGCCGCTCGCGCAGATCGATACGGGCAACGTAACGCAGCTCAAGGGCGTGTGGCGCACGCACCTGCGTGGGTCGGGCGCGGCGCCGAAGTATTCGGGCGAGGCGCAGCCGCTCGTGCACGGCGCTGTCGTGTACGTGAGCACGGGGGCGAACGACGTCTTCGCGATCTCCGTCGACAGCGGGGAGATTCTTTGGCAGTACGCGGCCAATTTGCCCGACGAGCTGCCGTCGGTTTGCTGTGGGTGGGCGAATCGCGGCGTGGCGCTCGGCGAGGACAAGGTGTTCATCGGGAGGCTCGACGGCAAGCTCGTGGCGCTCGATCGCGAGACAGGAGCGCCCGTCTGGACGATTCAAGCGGAGCGGCCCGAAGAAAACTTCTCGATCACGTCGGCGCCCGTGTACTTCGACGGCAAGGTCATCACGGGCTTCGCCGGCGCCGATCGCGGCACCCGCGGCCGCGTGAAAGCCTACGACGCCGACGACGGCCGGCTGCTCTGGACGTTCTACACGATTCCGGGCCCCGGCGAGCGGGGCCACGAGACCTGGCCGCAAGACAACGACGCGTGGAAATACGGCGGCGGCGCGGTCTGGCAAACGCCGGCCATCGATCCGGAGCTCGGCCTCGTGTATTTCTCGACGGGCAACGCGGGCCCCGACTACAACGGCGCCTGGCGCGCCGGAGACAATCTCTTCACCGTCTCGATCGTCGCCGTGGAGCTCGAGACGGGCCGCTATCGCTGGCACTACCAGCAGGTGCACCACGACATCTGGGATTACGACGCGAGCAATCCCGTCGTGCTCATGGATCTGCGCATCGACGGGCGCGAGCGCAAGGCCGTGGTCGAAGTAGGCAAGACGGGCTGGGCTTACATCCTCGACCGCGAGACCGGCGAGCCGATCGTCGGCATCGACGAGCGCCCCGTGCCGCAAGAACCGGCGCAGGCGACGGCCGCGACGCAGCCGTTTCCGCGCGGCGATCCCGTCGTGCCGCAAGCGGTCGACGTCGCCCCGGAAGGGTTCAAGCTCGTCAACAACGGGCGCATCTTCACGCCTTTCGTCGGCGAGGACCCGACGATCGTCAAGCCCGGAATCTGGGGCGGCGCGAACTGGCCGCCGAGCTCGTACGACCCGCAGAGGCAGCAACTCTATGTCTGCGCATCGTCGGTGTCGAACGGGTTCACGGGCGGCGGCGATCGCAGCTTCGTTCCGCCGGTTTCCGGCGGACGCTACGCCTTCGGCCAGCCGCTGACGCCCCAACTGCCGCGCACGGGGGTCATCGCGGCGATGGACATGACGACGAACACGATCGTCTGGCGCTACCGTTGGGCCGAGCAGTGCTACAGCGGCACGCTGGCGACGGCGGGGCGGTTGCTCTTCGTCGGCCGCAACGACGGGCGGCTCACGGCGCTCGATTCGCGCACGGGCCGTCAATTGTGGGAGTTCCAGACCGGCGCCGGCATGCACGCGCCCGTCAGCACGTTCCTGCACGGCGGCCGGCAATACGTGCTCGCGTTTTCGGCCGGCAACGCGCTGATCGGCTCCGCGCGCGGAGACAGCGTGTGGCTGTTCGGGCTCGACGGAACGCTGCCGCCGGCCGAGGCCGGTCAGCCCGTTTCGCGTCTCGCCGCGACACCGGCGCCGAACGAGTAGCGCCGGCCCCCAGGAAGGCAGCGGTGCTTCAGCGGGAACATGTAGTCAAACCCGATAGTTACGCTCGAAACTGAAGCCGAAGCTAGAACTGGAAACGCCGCACGGGCCGTACAGGCCATTGAGCGATATAGGGATTTCTTCGGATGTCGCAGCTCGGCCTGGCCCATATAATGAGTCTAGGCCGTCGAAGCAGCCGGGTTGGTCGTGGGGATCTCTATTGCCGATGCTGTCGCGTAGAACACTTCTGACCAGGAGCGTGCAGGGGCTCGTCGGAGCGTCGCTGGCGGCCAAGCTGGGCCCGTCGTTCGCCCAGGCGGGGGCGGGCCCGACCGTCGATCTGGGCGCCGGTTTCCACGTGCTGTCGCTCGGCGCCACGAATGTCCTCGCCGTCACGGATCCCACGGGCGTCGCGCTCGTCGACGGCGCCCCCAGGGGCCGAGCGGCGGAGCTCGACCGGCTTCTCGCGGCGCTGCCGCAGGCGGCTGAGGTCCACACGCTGTTCAATACGCATTGGCACCCGGAGCAGACGGGCTCGAACGAATCGTTGGGCCGGGCCGGCGCGACGATCGTCGCGCATGAGAACACGAAGCAGTGGCTCACCACGGACGTCACGTGGCCGTGGGACGACCGAACGGTCGAGCCGCTGCCCAAGGTCGCGCTGCCGAACAAGACCTTCTATGAAGAAACCGAGCTCGAGGTCGGGGGGCGAACGGTGCTGTGCGGGCATCTGCGCGACTGCCCGCACACCGATGGCGACCAGTACGTGTTCTTTCCCGAGGCGAACGTGCTCGCCGTCGGCGACGCCATCACGGGCAAGGGATGGCCGTCGATCGATTGGTGGACGGGCGGTTGGATCGGCGGTCTCGTCGGCGGTCTCGACATGCTCTATTACGTTTCGAACGCGAGCACGCGCGTCGTGCCCGCGCGCGGCCCCGTGTTGACGCAAGCGGATCTGCGCAAGCAGTACGACATGTACAGCGTCATCTGGGAGCGGCTCGTGAAGACGCTGTACTCGGGCGGTGGCCCGAAGGAGGCGTTGGCAGCGAAACCCACGCAGGAGTTCGATGCGATAATGGGCCCGTCGGACGCGTTCGTGGAGCGCGCATTCGAAAGTTTGTGGGCGTATCTCTCGCCGGATGCTTGATGTGGACGGAACGATGAACCTGACTCGCGCCGAAACGGCCCTTCGACTCGTGCAGAGCGGCGCGCTTGTCGCGCTCGGAGCGATGCTCGCCGGCTGCAATCCGTTCTCCGAGCCGTCGGTCGCAGAGCGCGCGCCCGAACAGTGGCCGCTCGTCGAGCGCTATTGCACGGACTGTCACAACAGCGCCGAGGTCACGGGTGGGCTCGATCTCGAGAAGATCGGCCCGCACAACGTCGCGCAGCACGCCGAGCAACTCGAGAAGGCCGTGCGGAAGCTGCGCAGCCATGCGATGCCGCCGCCGAACGAGCCGCGACCCGACGAGGAGCGGTTGGCGTCGTTCGTCTCGTGGCTCGAGGACGCGCTCGACGAAGCTGCCGCAAGCCGGCACGGCTATCCCGCGATCGTCCCGCACCGTCTGAACCGCAAGGAGTACGCGAACGCCGTCCGCGATTTGCTCGCGCTCGAGATCGACCCGGTGGAGTTCTTGCCGCAGGACGAAGAGGTCGCGCACTTCGACAACATCGCGAGCGGGCTGCAGGTTTCGCCGTCGTTCATCGAGCAATACATCGGTGCCGCGCGGCAAATCGCTGTGCGCGCCGTCGGCCAGCCCGACGCGCGTCCGGGCGGGCAGACGTATTTCGCGCCGCCGGGCCGGCAGCTGACGCACGTTCCGGGCTTGCCGCTCGGCACGCGCGGTGGCTTCGTCGTCACGCATCTGTTCCCCTCCGACGGCGAGTACGAGATCAACATCGCCGACATGTTCAGCCACATCTGGGGCAACGACCTGGAGTTCGAGAACCCCGTCGTGGTCACGCTGGACGGCGCCGTCGTCTACGAGACGTCGCTCGGCGGTGAAGAGGACATGCGCCTCTACGATCAGGTGCAGAACGGCGCGATGGAGAAAATCAACGCGCGCTTGAAGGACATCCGCTTCGTCGCGACGGCCGGGCCGCACAAGGTCGGCGTCACGTTCCGGCGGCGCACGTTCGCCGAGTCCGACGACCAGCTCGAGATGTTCGTGCCGGGCGGCGGCCAGGAGCGCCAGTTCCGCGTGCAGTCGTTCGAGATCAGCTGCTCTTCCGATCTGTCGGGCCTCTCGGACACGCCGAGCCGCGACAAAATCTTCGTCTGCCATCCGTCGCGCGGCGACGACCACGCGGGCAGGGACGCCCGCGGTAGAGCAGCGCAGGACGCAGTTGCCGAGCAGCTCTGTGCCGAGCGCATCTTGAGCGAGCTTGCGACGCGGGCGTATCGCCGGCCCGTCACCGAGGACGACCTCAAGGATCTGCTCGCGTACTACCGCGACGGCGCCGAGAGGAGCGGGTTCGAGGAGGGCATCCGAAGCGGCATCACGGGCATTCTCGCGAGCCCGTACTTCCTCTACCGCATCGAGCTGCCGCCCGAGGGCGTTGCGCCCGGCGAGACGTATACGATCGACGACCTCACTCTCGCGTCGAAGCTGTCGTTCTTCCTCTGGAACAGCATCCCCGACGACGAGCTGCGCAACCTGGCCGTGCAGGGCAAGCTCGGCGACGAGAAGGTGCTGCGCGCGCAGGTCGAGCGCATGCTGAAGGACCCGCGCGCCGAGACGCTCGCGAGCAACTTCGTCTATCACTGGCTCGACTTGAAGCGGCTCGAGGAGGTCGAGCCGGACACGTCGATTTTCCCGTACGCGTCGGGCAGCGGCGATCCGCGCGCGGACTACCTCACCGAGCTCGAGCTTTTCGCGAAGAGCATCTTCGAGGAGGACTCGAGCGTCGTCGACTTCATGACGGCGAAGCACACCTTCGTCAACGAGCGCGTCGCACTGCTCTACGGAATCAACAGCGTCAAGGGCGACCGCTTCCAGCGCATCGAGCTCGAGGATTCGACTCGCTGGGGCCTGCTCGGCAAGGGCGCGATTTTGATGGCTGCGGCGTACCCGAACCGCACCTCGCCCGTGCTGCGCGGCTCGTTCATTCTCGAGTACATCGCGGGCGCGCCCCCCGCAACGCCGCCGCCGAACGTCGATGCGTTCCCGGAGGCCGAGATCGGCACGCAGAAGGCGCGCACGGTACGCGACATCATGGCGAAGCATCGCGAGAACCCCACGTGCTTCGCGTGTCACGGCGTCATGGATCCACTGGGCTTCGCGCTCGAGAACTTCGACGCCGTCGGCGTCTGGCGCGATGTCGACCGCTACGCCGGCACGCCGATCGACTCGGCTGCCGAGCTGCCGGATGGCACGCCCGTGAACGGCCCAGACGACCTGCGCGAAGCGCTGATGCGCAATCCCGAGCAGTTCGTGCAGACGTTCACTGAGCGGTTGTTGATGTACGCTCTGGGCCGAACCGTGGATTACCGCGACATGCCCGCCGTACGAAAGATCGTGCGCGAGGCCGCGAAGAAGGATTATCGTTTCTCAGAGTTGGTTTGGCAGGTCGTGGCGAGCGAGCCGTTCCGCGTGCGTCAGGCGCCGGAACCGGCGGCGCCCACGCCCGTTGTCGCGCAAGCCGCGGCTGACTAGGTAGGAGTGCCGAGCATGTTCATCGCGAAGAAACACATTTCTCGTCGAACGGTGCTGAAGGGCGCGGGCGCCGCGATCGCGCTGCCGTTGCTCGACGCCATGATCCCCGCCGGCACGGCGTGGGCTCAGACGGCAGCAGGCAAGATTCCTCACCGGCTCGCGTTCGTCGGATTCCCGCACGGCGCCGTGATGCGCCACTTTCAGCCCGCCGAGACGGGCCGCGACTACACGATGACGCGGATCCTCGAGCCGCTCGCGCCGTACCGCGAGCACATGACGATCGTCACGGGCCTGCGCAACAAGCCGGCCGAGAGCCCGGAGCCGCACGCGTTCATCGAGCGCACATGGTTGTCGTGCGTGTCGCCGAAGGACGCCGGGGTCATCGGCCCCGAGGCGGGCATCACGGCGGACCAGATCGCGGCGCGCCACATCGGGCAGGAGACGCGCTTGCCGTCGCTCGAGCTCACGACGTCGCTGCGCGGCGCGCAGCTCGCGTGGCGCACGCCGACGCAGTCGCTGCCGCAAGAAGTCAATCCGCGCAACGTGTTCTATCGGCTGTTCGGCCAAGGCGACACCGAGGCCGAGCGCGAAGCCATCATGAAGGAGACGGGTAGCATCCTGGACCGCGTCATGGCGCAAGCCGCGGGCTTGCAGAAGAAGCTCGGCGGCGAGGACCGCGCGGCCGTCGGCGTCTATCTCGACTCCGTGCGCGAGATCGAGCGCCGGGTGCAGATGGCGTCGGAAGCCGACACGAGCGCCCTCGACATCCCGGAGGCGCCGATCGGCGTGCCGAACGACCTCGACGAGCACTTCGCGCTGATGTTCGACTTGATGGCGCTCGCCTTCCAGGCGGACTTGACGCGCGTGATCACGTTCTCGATGGACCGCGAAGCGAGCATGCGCACGTACAACAACCTGAGCATCTCGGAGGCGTTCCACCCGCTCTCGCACCACGCGAACGATCCGAACAAGCAGGACCGCCTGGCCGTCATCCAGACCTACCATACGAAGGTATTCGCGCGCTTCATCGATCGCCTGGTGAAGACGCCCGAAGGCGACGGCTCGCTGCTCGATCACTCGGTGGTGCTCTACGGCAGCAACATGAGCGACAGCAACCGCCACAACAACGACCCGCTGCCGTCGGCGATCCTCGGGCACGCCCACGGCCGCATCAAGGGCGGCCAGCACCTGCACTATCCGCAGGACTCGAAGCACTCGAACCTGCTGTTGACGCTGCTCGAGCGCACGCAGATCCCGGTGGAGTCCATCGGCGACAGCGACGGCACGTTCGCGGAGGTCTGACCCATGACCGTTCGGCTCGGCACGCACGCCTTAGGCGCCGCCCTCGCGCTCGCGCTGGCCGGCTCGGCCGTCGCAGCCGGAGAGAAGCTGCTCGATGCCGCCGAAGCCGGCAACCACGCGGCCGCGGTCGCGGCGGTCGAAGCGGGCGGTGATGTCAATGCACGGGCACCGGACGGCACGACGGCGCTGATCTGGGCCGCGTACAACAACGACGCGAAGCTCGTCGAGCGGCTGCTCGCCGCCGGCGCCGACGCTAACGCGCAAAACGAGTTCGGCACGTCGGCGCTCACGGAAGCAGCGATCGGCGGCTACACGGGCGTGATCGGGGCGCTGCTCGCGGGCGGCGCGATGCCGGACCTTGCGAACCCCGAAGGCGAGACGCCGCTGATGGTCGTTGCGCGCACGGGCAACGTCGAGGCAGCTACGCTCTTGCTCGACGCCGGGGCCGACGTGAACGCGATCGAGCTCTGGGGCCGGCAGTCGGCGCTGATGTGGGCAGCGGCGCAGCAGCAGCCCGCGATGATCAAGCTCCTGATATCGCGTGGCGCGGACGTCAATGCGCGCAGCGCCGTGCGTAATTGGGAGCGCAAGGTCATCAGGGAGCCCCGCCCGAAAGACATGAATCAAGGCGGCTTCACGCCGCTCCTGTATGCGGCGCGCGAAGGCTGCATCGAGTGCGCGAAGGAGCTCGTCGCGGGCGGCGCGGATCTCGACTTGCCGGACCCGCATCGCGTGACGCCGCTCGTCATGGCGCTCCTGAATCTGCACTTCGACATGGCCGTGTATCTCATCGAGGCCGGCGCCGACGTCAACAAGTGGGATCTCTACGGCCGCACGCCGCTCTACATGGCGGCCGACACGAGCACGCTGCCCGTGATGGGCAACGGCGCCATGGTCGTGCTGCCGAGCGAGGACAAGCACACGGCGCTCGACGTCGCGCGCCTGCTGCTCGAGAAGGGCGCGAACGTGAACGCACAGCTCAAGCGCCGCCCGCCGTACCGCAACGTGCCGCAGGATCGCGGCGGCGACTCGATCTTGTCGCAGGGCGCTACGCCCCTGCTGCGCGCCGCGCGCGCCGGCGACACGCCGATGGTGAAGCTGTTGCTCGAGCACGGCGCGCTCGTCGACTTGCCGAGCAACCAAGGTGTCACGCCGCTGATGGCCGCCGCGGGCGTCGAGTACGGGCTGCGCGTCACGCGCGGCCGCAACCGCACCGAGGAAGGCGTGCTGTCGACGATGCGCGCGCTGCTCGACGCCGGCGCCGACATCAATGCCCGCATGGTCACGGAGCCGCGCGGCGAGTCCGCTGCACACCTGCTCGTCATCGAGCAGCGCCTCTCGGACTACAGCTACGACTACCGAGGCCGGCAAGTGCCGAGCGTGCGCGCGAAGCCGCACCGCACGGCGCTGCACGGCGCGGCGATGAAAGGCTTCACGTCGTTCGTGAAGTTCCTCGTCGAGAACGGAGCGGACCTCTACGCGAGGGACGCGAACGGCGCCACGGCCCTCGATCTCGCCGAGGGCAACTACAACGAGCCGTTCCTTCGCCAGGCCGCCGAGCCGCACCCCGAGACGGCGGCGTTGCTGAGGGAGCTGATGGCCGCGAACCCGCCGCCGGCGCAGCTCTCGAGCGCCACCGCGGGCCGCTGATCGTTTCATCGCTCGTTGCGGGTGGCCATGCTCGTCGCGAGCTCCGCCGCGGGCGGCCGGCGGACTCTGCCAGCCGTGCGCAGTCCGGCGTAAGATCGCTGGTCACGACAGCGGAGGTGGCAATGTCGACACGATCGTGGCGCTCGGCGGCGGGGCTTCGGATCGGCGCGCTCGTCGCGCTCGCCGTGCCCGTCGCGCCCTCGAGCGCGGAGCTCATGAACGACGCGGCGCCCGTCATCGTCGGTCACTATCACCTGAACGTGACGAGCGTCGCCGAGCATCGGAAGTTCTGGGTCGACACGCTCGGCGGCAAGGCCGTGAGGATCGGCAACGTCGAAGCCATCGAGTTTCCCGACGTGTATCTGCTGCTGCACGAAGCGGCGCCGACGGGCCCGACGCGCGGCACGACGTTCGACCACATCGGCTTCGCCGTGCCCGACGTGCCGGCCATGACGGAGAAGGTGGTTGCGAACGGCTACGCGCTCACGGTCGGCCGCGAGCCGGCACCCGGCGAGACGGCGAGCCCGCCGACGGCCGGCAACTATGGCCGGTTCTCGTACCTCGTGGGGCCCGACGGCGTCAAAGTCGAGCTCGTTACGAACACGGCCGAGAACGCGCCGCCGATCACGCATCACCACGTGCACTTCGTGAACCGTCAATTCGTCGAGATGCAGCAGTGGTACATGAGAGCGCTCAACGCGACGCTCCGCGAGGGTCAAACCGACTTCTTCATCGGGGCCGACTTGCCCGGCGTCGGCTACATGCTGAATTTCTTCAGCTGGCTCCCGAACGAGAACCTCGTCGGTACGGCCGGCCGCGCCGTGGACCATGTCGGCTTCGAGGTGCGGAACTTGAAAGCGTTCTGCGCCGAGCTGGAAAAGAAGGGCATCGCGCTCGCCTCGCCGTATCGGCGCGACGCGGAGCTCGGCCTCGACGTCGCCACGATCATCGATCCCTGGGGCACCGTCATCGAGCTCACCGAAGGCCTGCGCGGTCGCCGCTGACGGCGGCGTGAACCGCGTCAAGCTCGCGCCGCGCGGAGTGAGACGCGCGCAACGGCCGGCGCTCGGCTGCGCCCGCTATCCTGCTCGGGATCTCGGGGCGGGACGGGCATGTCGGTCAGGAAATCGGGGGCGTCGCGAGGCGGTGCGCGCAAGGCCGCTTCAGCAGCCGCAAAAAGGGCGCACAGCCTCGCGCCCGAGCCGACCCACTGGGCCCCGGCGGCCGCCGCCGCGGCTCGGGAGGCCAGTCTCCACGCGCTGCTCGCCGTCGCCGCGGACTACTACTGGGAGCAGGACGCCGACTACCGCTTCACGGTGTGGCGGCCGACCGCCGAGCGAAGCAATTCGCTCGACGCCCGCGCCTTCCTGGGCAAGACGAGCGCCGACGCCTGCCCGGCGCCTGGCGACGACCCGACTCACTGGGTCACGCACCGCGCGCGGCTGGAGGCCCGCGAGGCGTTTCGCGACGTGCTCCACGAGCTGCCGGCCGGCGACGGCTCGAGTCGCCAGCTCCACTTGAGCGGCGCTCCGCTTTACGGCGCGGCCGGTGATTTCTTGGGTTACCGGGGTGTCGCGCGCGATGCCGGCGCGCTATCGAAGCTCGAGAAGCTGCTCGCGTTCGAAGGCGCGCTCGTGCGCGGTCTCGGCGAAGCCGACGACCTCGCGTCCGCGGTGCCGCTCGTGCTGAAGCTGACCTGCGAGTTCGGCCGCTTCACGTGTGGCTCGTGTTAGACCGTCGACGAGCAGAGCGGCCGCCAGGATCGGCAGCCGGAGGCGTGCGGTCTCGGTCATGATGTCCTCGGAGTGTTCAGTTGCCGTAGCGGCTGCCGCCGTCGAGATCGCCGTCGCCGCGCACGGGACAGCTCATCACGCTGTCGTTGCCCGGCATGTAGGGAAAGCCGCGG
>JBBIJV010000121.1:0-10928 GCA_037445815.1 Rhodospirillaceae bacterium | reverse complement strand
TGCTCTTCCGATCTGGCGCGCTCGTGCACCATTTGGGCAAGGACGAGCGCGCGCGAGCGCTGGGCGCCGCGCTCGTCGAGCGGCTGCACGCCGAGCTCGATGGCGCGGGCCTCGACGCGATCGTCGCAAACGCGTCGGGCTGCGGCACGCACGTCAAGGACTACGGCTACGTGTTCCGCGACGATACGAGCTTCGCGGTGCGCGCGGCGGCCGTCAGCGCGAAGGCGCGCGACGTCACGGAGGTGCTGACCGAGCTCGGTTTGCCGCCCGCGGCGCCCCGCAGGCCGCAGCTCGCCGTCGCGTACCACTCGGCTTGCTCGATGCAGCACGGCCAGAGAGTGGAGCGCGAGCCGCGGGCGTTGCTCGCGGCCGCCGGCTTCGCCGTGAAGGAGATCGCCGAGGGGCATCTCTGCTGCGGATCGGCCGGCACGTACAACGTGCTCCAGCCGAGGCTCGCGACTCGGCTGCGCGAGCGCAAGCTCAAGAACATCGCTCGCACGAGAGCCGACGTGGTCGCGACCGGCAACGTCGGCTGCATCGTGCAGCTCGCGGCCGGCGCGCGTGGAGGCGTGCGCGTGGTGCACACGGTGGAGCTGCTCGACTGGGCGACGGGCGGGCCGCTGCCGCCCGCGCTCCGGGACGCGGGCACGATGGCGGCAGAAAGCGACGCAGGCCGACTGAGGGGAACGACATGATCGATGCGAAGCGGCTTCTCGAACAGGTGCTCGGCTCTGCCGCGCTCGGCGATGTGCAAGAGGCCGGTCGAGGCTTCATCGAGCGGCTCGATTCGACGCAGGGGTCGAAGGCGTTCGCCGGCGGCGCGCTCGCCGGCGGATTGCTTGGCCTCATGCTCAGCGGCCGGCGGCGCCGCATGGGCGGCGGACTGCTCGGCTACGGAGGCGCAGCCGCGCTCGGCGCGCTGGCGCTTCATGCGTACCAGGACTATCAGCGCCGGCAAGCGAGCCGCCCGGAGCATCTCGCGCAGAGCATTGGCGACAGCGCGGGCGTCGATTCGCGTGCGCTGCCGCATCTTCGTCCCGGGGCGGACGGCAGGCCGTTCGAGCTTGCGCTCGTGCGGGCGATGGTCGGCGCGGCGAAAGCCGACGGCCACATCGATGCGGACGAGCAGCGCCGCCTGTTCGCGGAAGTCGAGCGGCTGAACCTGGATGCCGAGTCGAAGGCCTACGTCTTCGATCTGTTGGCGCACGACGTCGACCTCGACGCGCTCGCGGGCGCCGTCGCGACGCCCGAGCAGGGGGCCGAGCTGTATCTCGCGGCGCGTCTCGCCATCGATATCGACGAACCGGTCGAGCGCGCGTTCCTGGAGGCGCTCGCGGAGAGCTTGAAGCTACCGGCCGAGCTGCGCGGCGCGCTCGACGCCGCGCCGCGCTCGTAGCCGTTCCCGCCTACTGCCCGTCGGGCGAGCCCGCCCCGGTCGAGCCGATGAACATCTTCTTGCCGTCGGGGAAGGTGATGTCACGCGCGTTCGCGCGAAGCGCACCGTCCTTCGACATGAAGCCTTCGACCTTCACTCGCGTGCCGGGAGGCAAGGTGTCGCGCGTCCAGCCGCGGCGCAGCAGCGCGCTCGGGGCTCCGCCTTCAACGGCCCACTCCTCGACGGTGCCGTCCGGCTTGGTGACGTTGATGTGCAGCCACGAGTGCGGGTTCACCCAACGGAACTCCTTGACGGTGCCCTCGATCGTGACGGGTTTGTTCGCGTCGAATTCGGCGGCGAAGGAGTGATGCGCGAGAGCCGGCACCGCTGCCGTCAGCGATAGCCCGACGCCCGCGACGAGGCCGATGATTTCCTTACGCATCGATAGTCTCCTCACAAACGACTTGGGTTGCCGATCTTGGCGTCCAGTTTATCCCGTTATCGGGGCGGTCGACGGGCGCCGCAATCACGGCTTGCAATCCTTAAGATTCCGGCAGCGGGCTATTCCTGTTGCTCGGGCAGCTCCAGATCCTTGTACAAGAGCTCTTCGACGAACGGCACGCACTTGAACTCGAGGATTTGCGCCAGCGGATCGATGTGACGGTACAGCGGCATGTTGATCGTCCACGGCCGCGTGAACACGTTCGGATCCTCGATCGTCGCCGAGTATTGGATGTGATTCTCACTAACGGGCACGAAGCGCTCGGTGACCTTGAGCGCGCTCGTGTGGTAATTGCCGGCACGGTCGAACCACGTGCGGTCGTTGAAGCCCGTCGTCTCGACGACGAGCGTGTCGTTTTCCCAGCGCCCGTTCGACTGGCCCATCCACGTGTCGACGGGCGGCTCGATCGGCTCGCCCATGTTCACGAGCCGATTGGCGGTCGCGTACGAGTAGACGAACAAGATGTCGCCGCCGCCTTGCACGATCTGGAACGGAAACGGCATGTACGTCGCACGCGGAATGCCGGGCAAGTAGCAGAGCGTCTCGGGGTCGGACTTCGGCCAGCCGGCGCGATTCTCGTCGCGCTTCGCGAGGGCCTCGGGCTTGTACGGAATCTTGCCGTCGCCGTCGATGACGCTTTGGCCGGCCGGAATTGCGGCCAGCGAGCCGAGCGCCCAGAATTCCTCGAGCGCTTCTGCGGAGTGTGCCTCGAGGTTCCAGTTCGCGCTGTTCATGGCCTGCCAGATGCCGTTCAAATTCGGCTTTCCGGCGATGCGCGCGGGCCGCTGTACGGCGCCGCGCGGCTGCTGCGCCTCGCCCGGCGTCGAGCCGAGAACCACGGCGGCGGCGGCCGTCAATGCAATCTTGCGCAAGTGCTGCATGCCGAATCCCCTCATCGCTCTCGCGTGAACTGTTCTCGCAGATGATATGTGAACGTCTCCGCCGCGTCACATCGGCTTACGGCAGCGCGAACACGTTGACGGTATCCCCGGCCACGATCGCGACGCGCTGCTTGCCGCTGCGGCCCGCGTAGCTCATCGGGTTCGCGCCGGCGTTGTTCGACAACGTCGCGCTCCAGAGCTCCGCGCCCGTACGCGCGTCGAAGGCGCGGAAGCGCCGATCGTTCGTGGCGCCGACGAACACGACGCCGCCGGCAGTGACCGTCGGGCCGGCGCTGCCGACGTTGCCGACGAGCTGCTTGCCCTCCGGCAGCGCCGGATTGAGGCCGAGCACGCTCTCCCAGACGATCTCTCCGTTGTTCGCGTCGACGGCCACGAGCTTGCCCCACGGGGGGCGCTGACACGGAGCGCTCGGACCGACCGGCTGACCGCGCTCGTTGTACTGGCCGCTGATCGGCGCGCTAAACGTGAAGAACGGCCCGACGCCGTTGATGCTCGCTCGATCGTACGGCTGCTTCGAGCCGACGGCCTCGAAGCTGTACGTGACGTTCGGGTCCTTGTCCTGCACCCAGCCGACGAGCGCGTTGTCGTGCGACGCCGCGAAGGCGAGCCCGCTCGTCGGGTCGACGGCGATCCCGCCCCAGTTCACGCCGCCCGTGCCGCCCGGAAACTGAATCGAGGACTTCGGCGGCGCGTCGGGCGCCTTGTACAGAAACGGCGAGAACGGGCCTTCGTTGTAGAAACCGCCGCTCTTCTCCATGAAGTCGCGGCACGCCTCGGCGTGCTCGGGCGTGGTGTCCTCGGGCCGCACGAGATCGGCTTCGCTGAAGCTCACTCGCGCGAGGGGCGGCGGACGCACGGGGATCGGTTGCGTCGGCGAGTACCACTCCGTCGGCACGTCGCCCTTCGGCACCGGAGTCTCGCGCACCTCGTGCAAAGGCTCGCCCGTCGTGCGGTCGAGCACGTAGAAGAACGCCGACTTGCCGACGTGTGCGATCGCGGGAACGGTCATGCCGTCTCGCCGAAAAGGAAAAAGCGCGCCGGCCGACGGCATGTCCGTGTCCCACAGATCGTGGTGCACGGTTTGGAAGTGCCAGCGATACTCGCCCGTGCGGGCATCGACGGCGACGATCGAATTTGCGAACACGTTGTTGCCGGGCCGGTCGCCGCCGTAGTAGTTCGCTGCGGGGCCCGCGATGGGCAGATACGCGATGCCGAGCTCGGCGTCGACGGGCGCTGCGAACGCCCACATGTTCGTGCCGCCGCGGCCTTCCCAGCCGTCGCCCCACGTTTCGTTGAACGGTTCGCCGGGACGCGGAACCGTCTGGAATTCCCAGAGCTTCTCGCCCGTGCGCACGTCGAATGCGCGCGGATTGCCGGGCGGACCTTGCGGCACTTCGCCGCTCGCGGCGCCGATGATGGCGACGTTCGCGAAGATCGTCGGCGTGCCGCCGTACGGAACGCCGACGTCGACGGCGCCGTCTGTGCCGAAGCCAGCGGCCGGCGTGCCGGTTGCCGCGTCGAGGGCGATCAAACTCGCGCGGCTCATGAACAGAATGCGCGGCGGCAACGTGCCGTCCCCGGCCCAGTAGCTGACGCCGCGCGTCGAGGCCGCCGGCCTGCCGCCGGCCGGCGGCTCGTTGCCTTCGGGCGGCGGAGGCGGCGTCGGCAGCACGTACTCCCAGACGAGCGCGCCGGTGTCGCCGTCGAGCGCCACGACGCGGTCGCGGCTCGGCAGATACATGACGCCGTCGACGACGATCGGCACGGCCGTCGAGGGCCCGCCGAGCTGGTACGTCCAGCTCGGCGCCAGCGCCGCGACGTTCGCAGCCGTGATTTGCGTGAGCGGCGAGTAGCGGTTTGCCGCGAGCGTGCGGTTGATGAGGGGCCAATCGCCGGGAGCGACGTCGGGCTGGGCACGCGGCGGCGCAGCGTCGGGAGTGGCCGACTGCGTTTCGTCCGGTGCCGGCCCGCACGCCGTCAGAGCGAGCGTGACTGCCGCGCAGAGGTATCTAGGCACGAGCTGCATGATCGTTCCCTCCGGGTGAGGCGCCGCAAAACATAGGCTGCGTAACGATACACCGTCGGGGGCTCAAATTAGCGCATTGGTCTTGGTGAACGGACGATCTTGCGGCCGGCCGGTTCCCGGCGCGTGTCCGGCGGCCGTATACTGCACGAGAGGCAACGTGGGGGGGCGTCGCGCGAACCGCGCACGAGGCGAGCGCCGCGGCAGCCGCCCGCACGCTACGCGTCCCGCGAACGCTGAAAAAACTTCGGTTGCATATGCCCTATCGCGCAGCCACGCTGATCGATTGCCCAGCGGGCCCGCATGGAGGTGGACATGATTGAACGAAATATCGGCTTGAGTCTCGCGGCCGCATTGGCGCTCGCCGCGTGCAGCGAGTCCGCGCCGACGGGCGGCGGGACGGCCGGGAGCGACGCTTCCGGTTGGCAGCATCCGCGCACCGAGTGGGGCGATCCGGACCTTCAGGGTATGTGGCCGATCATCAACCTGATCAGCACCCCGTTCCAACGCCCCGTCGACGAGCAGGGCAACCCGATCTACGGCGATCGCGAGCTCCTCACGGACGAAGAGTACGCGGCGGCGCAGCAGCGACTCGAAGCGCGCGACGAGCGCTATCGAGAGGAAATCGAGAGCAACAAGATGGGCATGGGCCATTGGGCCGAGGCGAGCCACAACGCGGACGCCGCCCGCTTGACGTCATTGCTCGTCGAGCCGAAGGACGGACGCTTTCCGCCGCTCACGGCGCGCGGCCAGGACCTCGCGTCGAGAATGAGCAGCAGCTGGACGGGCACGAAGTTCGACAAGCCCACGGATTTCGACACCTGGGACCGCTGCATCACGCGCGGCTTGCCGCCGTCGATGTTCCCGTTCAACTACAACAACGGAATCCAGATCATTCAGGCGCCGGGCTACGTCGTCGTGCGTCTCGAGATGATTCACGAGGCGCGGGTGATTCCGATCGACGGGCGTCCGCCGCTCGACCCCGCAATCAAGCAATGGATGGGCGAGTCTCGCGGCCACTTCGAAGGCAACACGCTCGTCGTCGAGACGACGAACTTCAATGGCCTCACGGGCATGACGAACGTCGGTATCCCCGGCTCGCCGCGCGGCGATACTCCGACGACGACGAACATGAAAATCGTGGAGCGCTTCACGCGTACCGACGACGACACGATCCAATACGAGATGTTCGTCGACGACCCGCAAGTTCTGACGCAGCCGTGGAAGGCGCGCTATCCGATGCAGCGCGACGACAGCTATCAGTTCTTCGAGTACGCGTGCCACGAGGACAACACGGCCGTGCGCAACTACATCGTCACGTCGCGCTACGAGCGCGCCCAGGAGGCGAAAAAGCAATGAGCGTCGCAAGCGCGGCCGGGCGTGCCGGCGCATTCGCACTGGCCGCGGCGGCTTCTCTGCTCGCCGCGTGCGGTGAAGCCCCCGCTCCGAGCAACGGGCCGAGCGCCGCCAACGCGGCGCCACCCGCGGGCTTGAACGAGCCCGTCATGCTCGATTCCGGGCTCGTCGGCTCGAGCATCGAGTCGTCGCCCGGTGTACGTGTTTTCAAGGGCATTCCGTTTGCGGCGCCGCCCGTCGGCGACTTGCGCTGGAAGGAGCCGCAACCGGTTGCGAAGTGGGACGGCGTTCGCGATGCGAGTCGGTTCGGCAACGTCTGCATTCAACCGCCCGGCCCGACGGAAGGGCCGGGCGCGCGGCTCAATATCGCCGTGCTGCCGGACTCGCCGCCGCTCTCCGAGGATTGCCTCTACTTGAACGTATGGACGGGCGCCGCGAGCCCGAACGAGCGCCGGCCCGTCATGGTGTACTTCTTCGGCGGCGCCTTTACTGAAGGCGCGGGCTCGGTGCCGCTCTACGACGGCGATGCGCTCGCGCGCAAAGGCGTCGTCGTCGTCACGATGAATTATCGGTTGGGGCCGTATGGCTTTTTCGTGCACCCGGCGCTCACGGCCGAATCGCCGCATGGCGCGTCCGGCAACTACGGGCTCATGGACATGCTCGCATCGCTCGAGTGGGTGCAGCGCAACATCGCGGTGTTCGGCGGCGATCCCGACAACGTCACGGTGTTCGGCCAATCGGCGGGCGCGATGGCGATCGCGTCGCTCGTCGCGTCGCCCGAGGCGACGGGGCTCATGCACCGCGCGATCTCGCAAAGCGGCACATGGCTCGGCTTAGGCCCGACGCCCGCGATGCGGACGCGCGCGGAAGCCGAGAAGGTGGGCCTCGAGGCCGCGAACGAAGCCGGCGTCACGACCGTGGAGCAGTTGCGTGCCATGCCGCCAGCCGACGTGACGGCGAAGTTCCGCAGCGCCGGCATGATCGTCGACGGGTGGATCATTCCCGAGGACCCGTCGAAGACGTTCGCGGAAGGGCGGCAAAACGCCGTCGACGTGCTCGTCGGGTCGAACAAGGACGAGGCGTTCTTCCCTGGCGCGCGGACCGCCAAGGAATTCGAGGAGCAGGCGCGCAATCGGTGGGGCGTGCTCGCCGACGAATTCTTGGCGCTCTATCCGCATTCGACGGACGAGGAGGCGCAGGCATCGGCCGCGCAGCAGTCGAACGACGGCACGTTCTGGGCGATGCGGCTCTACGCCGACTACCAGGTGCAGCGCGGCAACAAGGCTTACCTTTATTTCTTCGCGCAGAATCCGCCGGCGCCGCCGGGGCAACCGCCGTTCCCCGCGGCGCATGCGTCCGAGCTGCCGTACGTGTTCAACAACGTCGGCGAGCTGCCGTTGTTTCCGGATCGCAGCGATCCTAAGCTCGCTGCGGCGTCGGCCGCGGATCTGAAGGTGGCGGATCAGATGTCGTCGTACTGGGCGAATTTCGCGCGCAGCGGCGATCCGAACGGCCCCGGGTTGCCGACGTGGCAGGAGCACCGAGTCGGGGAGAGCGATCGCGCGATCATTCTCGATGCTAACCCGAGCTCCGAGATGTTGCCTGCGAAAGCGCGGCTCGAGCTGTTCGACAAGCTGTACGCGCAGATGCGCGCGGGGCGCTGAGCGGCGCTGCTTAGCCGTTTCGCCTCGTTTCGATCGCTGTCAGCGTACTAGGCGGCGAAAGCGGCCCGTTCGGTTGTACGGGTCGCTGCCGGCGTCGTCGTCGGAGATCGCCACCTTGCCGTCGAACTTCAACGTGGTCGGGTCGTCGGGCGCAGTCTCGGCGTCGTCGGCGCGCTGTTCGCGCGAATATCGCTCGGCGGCCGTCTGCGCGAAGCCGGCTTGCGTGTGAGGTAGCGTCCCTGGCATGGCGGGTCTCCGTTCCGCGGCGTCGTCGCCGCGGATCGAGGTGCAGTCTAGGGGCGCGCGGCGTTTGCGCGCAGGGTGGTCGTCGGGCTGCGGGCACCGTTCGTCGGCTCGGTGCCGTTCGTCGGGGAGATTGCGCCGGTCGTCGCTAGGCTTCTGCGTCCTCGATCACCCGCTGTTGCGGCAACAGGAAGCGCGCGAGGAGCAAGCCGCCCTGGTTGAGCAGATCCATCGGAGTCGCCATCAGCATCATCGAATCAGGCCCTTCGCCGCATCGAAAGATTGGCCTCAGGACCGCGCTGGCGTAGCATGAAGCGGCCAGGAAAGCGGCCAAAAATCCGGTCAAATTTTGCCTTCGTGAATAGGTAACATCGTGTTAATATTCACAATATGTTAGCCGGAGAAGCGGACATGGAAGCGGCCAAAATCAAGGCCGGAAAAGGGACGGACCGAGGAGAAACAACCGACCTGATGGAACCCCTCGTTCTGCCGCAGGGCTCGCCGCACCGGCCCGCGCTGAGCGATCTCGCGATCGAACTCGCCACGCGATCGGCGGGGTTCCGCCACAGTCTCCCCGATGGCGTGGTCACTGCACTTGCCGGTCTTGTCCGCTCGATGAACTGCTACTACAGCAACCTCATCGAGGGGCACGACACGCATCCTGTGGATATCGAGCGCGCGCTGAAAAAGGACTACAGCGCCGATCCCAACAAGCGGAACTTGCAGCTCGAGGCTGCGGCGCATATCGCCGTCCAGAAATGGATCGACGACGGCGGACTCACGAGCCCGGCGACAAACGCGGGCGCAATCCTCGAGATTCACCGGCGCTTCTGCGAGCTGCTGCCCGACGAACTGCTCTGGGTCGAACGTCCATCGACCAAGGAGAAGATCCCGGTCATCCCCGGAGCGTTCCGCGAGCATGACGTCGAGGTCGGCCGGCACGTGCCGATTAGCCCCGGCGCGCTGCCGCGATTTCTGAATCGCTTCGAGCAGGTCTTCGGCGCGCTGGGTAAATCCGAGACGATTGTGGGCGCCGCCGCCGCGCATCATCGCCTGCTGTGGATCCACCCGTTCCTAGACGGCAACGGCCGTGTGGCGCGGCTGATGTCATACGCGACGCTTCGAGAGGCCCTTCAAACCGGCGGCATCTGGTCGATCGCCCGCGGCCTTGCCCGCAATGTCGACGCCTACAAACAGCATCTTGCGAACTGCGATCTGCCGCGGCGCAACGATCTTGACGGCCGCGGCCCGCTCAGCGAGGAAGCCCTCGCGCAATTCACGCGCTTCTTCCTCGAGACCTGCCTCGACCAGGTGAAATTCATGGAAGAGCTCGTGCAGCCCGACAAGCTCCGCGCGCGCGTCAAACTGTGGGCGGACGAGGAGATAGCCACCGGGGCGCTGCCGCCGAAAGCCGGCGTCGTGCTCGATGCGATCCTCTATCGCGGCGCACTACCGCGCGGTGAGGTGCACGAGCTCCTGAACACAAGCCCGCGCTCAGCGCGCCGCGTCGTTGCCGCGTTGAGCGAGCGCGGTGTGATCGCGTCCGAAACCATGAAGAGCGATTTGCGGATCGCCTTCCCCGCAAGGCTCGCAGGACGCTGGATGCCGGGGTTGTTTCCGGAGGAGACCGCCTAGGCATCGCCGCTGCGAAAGAATCGCGGGAACGCGGGTCGCTTTCGAGAGGCCGGCCGCGATCTTCGGCAATCGCTGCGGGCCGAGCACGAGCAGGCCGATCACGGCGAGCAGCACGGGCTCCGAGAACCCGCCGTCGAACATCGGCGCGGCCAAGCCGAAGTCACTGCGGCGCGACGTCGCGACTCTTGATGCGCCACTGGCCGTCGACGCGGACGAGCTGGTCGACGCCGCGGCCCACGGCCGCGACGCGCACGGGCGTGTCGGGCCCCGCGGCCGCGAACACGGTCATCCAGTAGGAGTCGTAGCGCGCCTCGTTCGGCCCCGTGAACGTGATCTGATGATTCGCGATGATGTGGTGCATTGCGGGGCTCGGCGCACCCGCTGCCGCGCGCTCGTCGCGGCTCTTCTTGAGATCCGCCACCATGGCCTTCAGGTCGGCGCGGCCCCTGCGCTGCGTGTTGCCGCTGCCGAACGTGCCGTCCTCCGTGAAGACGGCTGCATAAGCGTCAGCGTCGAGCGTGTCGAGTGCGCGCACGTAGCGCCACATCAACGCCTCGATCGCCGCGCGGTCTTGCGCTTCGCGCAGCGCCGCAGCGTCGTCGGCCAACGCGGCCGATTGCGCGCCGAGCGCCACGGCTGCCGCCACGATCCAACCGGTCATCGCACGCATGTCTGTCTCCTCGTCTCGCTACTGATTGCCGCCGCCGAGCGCGAATACCATGTACTGGCCGGGGCCCGGATCCGGTAGGCCGAGCCCCTGGCTGAACAAACCATTCCCGCCGACGGCGATGGCGACGTACTGCTTGCCGTCGACGGAGTACACGGCCGGCACGCCTTCGGTCGCGGCCGGCAAGTCGTAGCTCCAGAGCACTTCGCCCGTGTCGGCGTCGTAGGCGCGAAATTTGCGGTCCGACGACGTGCCGATGAACAGCAAACCGCCTCCGGTGGCGACGACGCCGCCGCGCGGCGCGTGGCTGCCGGTGCCCGTGATGCCGCGCTCGGCGAGGCTGGCCACGTCGCCGTTCGGGACCTGCCAGAGAATCGTGCCTTCGTTCAAGTCGTAGGCCGTGATCTGCGACCACGGCGGGCCGATCGCGGAAAGCCCCGTGCTCTCCTGGATCATGAAGTCGACGGGCGCCGTGTACGGAATGAAGTCCGGGCCCGCGTTCGGCGGCGGAGGCGGGGGCGGCCGGCTGCCACCGGGCGGCGCGCCGCCGGGCGCGCCGCC
>JBBIJV010000120.1:0-11029 GCA_037445815.1 Rhodospirillaceae bacterium | reverse complement strand
GCCAGGCATGCCAACGGGCCGCGCGTCGCCGCCGAACCTGCTCCGCGCAGCTTTATTCGTTCGGGAGATCGGCGGCGGCGCTGTAAGCTTCGCCCGTGCGCCAGATGCGTGCTTTGGTCATGGCAGGCAAATTTTTTGCAAGCATCGTGCCACTTGCTCGTCGCTCGGTCCGATACGACGCCATGCGCCGCCGTCACAGGCGAGCTGGTTTCTGCTGATCCGGCACCTGGCCTACTTCGCCGCGCTCGCGCGCGAGCGGCACTTCGCGCGCGCTCGCATCTCGCCGTGCTCTCGCGAAAGCTGCCAGTTGGCTGGCCGCGCGCCGCACCTTTTACGCTACGCTATATTCATCGGTATATTGCGGGTAGACACCCCGCCGCGAGGAACACAGAGCCGAGATGAGCTTGCGCTCGAGTGCTTGCCTGTTGGTGGCCGCGCTGTACTTCGGCCACGCTGCCGCGGCGGACGACGTCAGAGTGGCCGTCGCGACGAATTTCGTCGGTGCGATGAGCGCTCTCGTGACGCGCTTCGAGGAGCAGAGCGGCCATTCCGTGCTCGTGAGCTCCGGATCCACCGGCTCGCATTACGCGCAGATCAAGAACGGCGCACCGTTCGATGTGTTCTTCGCCGCCGATTCCGAACGTCCGCGCATGCTCGAGGCGGAAGGCGCCATCGTTTCGGGATCACGGTTTCTCTACGCCGTCGGTCGAGTCGCGCTGTGGAGCAGCCGCCCGGATTACGTCGACGGCAGCGGCGCCGTGCTCGAGACGGGGGATTTCCGCCGGATCGCGATCGCGAATCCCGAGCTAGCGCCGTACGGCGCCGCGGCGCGCGAGGCGCTCATGGTGCGCGGCCTTTGGGAGCGATTGCAGTCGCGGCTCGTCATGGGGCAAGACATCGGGCAAACCTATGCCTTCGTGCAGACCGGCAACGCCGAGCTCGGCTTCGTGGCATGGGCGCAGCTGCGCCGTCCCGACCGGGAGATTTTGGGATCGTATTGGCTCGTGCCCGAGTCTTTGCACCGGCCGATCGAACAAGAAGCCGTGTTGCTGCGCGACGCCGCTGCCGCGCGCGCATTCGTGGAGTTCGTCAAGGGCGCGGAAGCGCGCGAGATCATTCGCAGCTATGGTTACGGGCCGTAATCGCCGGCCTGCCGCAAGGCGCAAGGGCACCGTGGGGCGGCCGGCGAAGGGCTCGCCGCGCAAGCATCCCCCGCTGAAGGTGAGCGGCCCGGTTCCGATCAAGTTGTGGATTCGGCTCAGACTGCCCGGCGTGGGCCAAGTTGGCCCCGGCAAGATCGAGCTGCTGCGCAAGATTCGGGAGCACCAATCGATTTCCGCCGCCGCGCGCGAGATGGGCATGTCGTACCGGCGCGCCTGGCTGCTCGTCGACGACTTGAACGCCGCCTTTTGTCGGCCCGTCGTTGCGAAGTGGATGGGCGGCAGCTCGCGCGGCGGGTCCGCGCTGACGCCGACGGGCGACAAGCTCATCGAAAGCTACGATTTGGTCATTGCGCGAGCGGCGGAGGCGAGCCGCGCCGTGCTCGACGAGCTCGCGGCCATCACTGCGGCTCGCTGAAACCGGCCTGGCTCTGCACCTGAAGGTGCTTGCGGGTCCATGTTCGAACGGAGCGGCCAGCGATAAAGCGGCGGCCGCGTCGCGAATCCTGTAGACTGGCACGAGCCAGGCGTCGCTGGCGTTCCCCCGAAGGATCATTCACCATGAGCGCGAGTCCGGACAAAGTGCGCGTGCAGCAGGAAGCCGACCCGCACGGAGAGGACTTCAAGCTGATTTCGATCGACGCGACTCCTGCGCCGAGCGGCTGCGTGGGGCGCGATTGGTTCGTTTACCGCATCGCGCAGGGTCACAACGTCATCACGGGCTATCGGCAGGGAACCCTTGCGACGGCAAGTGCCGACGTCGAGACGATCGTGACGGCATTGAACGGGCGGCGCCGCTCCACGAAGCCGAAGCCCGGCCGCAAGCCGGGGCGCCGCCCCGCCGAGGCTGCGCCGGCAAGCAACGACGAGCCCGAGTAGGCGCGACGCCTGCCGCCCGCCGTCACGTGCCGAAGAAGCGTTCGAGCAGCCAGTGCGTCGGTAGATAGATCGCGAGCGGGTACACGAGCAGCGCCGCCGCGAAGTGCCAAGGCAGCGGCAGCGGCGAGCGCGGCGGATGGCCGAGTCCGCGCACCCAATTGACGTTCTTTTCCTGCGGCGTCAGCCACAACGACGCCGGCAGGACGATCCACGCGAGCAGCGTTTGCGCGGCGAGCGCTCGTTCGTCGTAGCCGTAGCGATAGACGAGCCACACGGCGCCCGGCGGCAGCGCGAGGTGAAATGCGCACGACAAGAGGCGCAAGTAGAGCGGGATTCTCGTGTCGAACATGTAGGTGGCGAGCGTCGACACGCCGCGTCCCTTCGCGAGCGCCCCCGTCACGAACGAGACGATCCACAGCGTCTCGGGCAACAGCACGGCAAGCGCCATCATGCTGCCCAGCAAGCGGTGCTCGAGCCACAGGGCCGCGCAGATCCCGAGCAAGCCGATGTCCGAGAACCAGAGAAAGTTCGACGGCCCGTACTTGACGATATAGACGGGGACGATGACGGCGACGAGCGCCGTGAACAGCGCGCGGAGGAACCACGTCGTGGCGTCCACGCCGCCGGCGTCGGGCGGCTGTGCAAGCGCGATGCTCGCCGCGAGCGCGCCGGCCAGCGCCGCCACGGCCGCCGATCTAGCGGCGCGCTGCAACGCCCGGCGTGTCGCGCGCATTCCGTTCGATTCCTGTCGCGCCGAGCCGTCGAATGCGAGTCATTTCGGCCCCTTCGATCGGTGGAGCTTACACCTGCGTCCGCGTCGAGCAACGCCTTTCCGGGCGAGCCGATTGGCAGTGCCGACGTTGTGCGCGAGAATCGCGAACGCTCGACAACCGAGACGATTCATTCATCGGCGGCCGAAAAGCCGTTAGAGGGCGACGTCACCCGTGGACACCAAGAAGATCAGGTTCGTTGCAAATCACCCCGGGCTCACCGAGCAGAGCGCTTCGCGGCCGGACCCCATCGTCAAGACACTGCCGGATTGGTACACGAGCGCCGATTGGTTCGTCCCGGATCCGGCCACGGGAAAGCCGGCGCAGGCGCCGGACGGCAGCGGCCGAATGCCTACGTGGAAAGCGTGCCCCGCCGTGCTCGACGTCATGAGCACGGGCTATACGTACAAGACGCCGTGCGACATCGAGTTTGCCGAGGATGCCACGGGCAACGTGCACGCCCGAGTGCTCGACGATCGCTATCGCAACTTTTTGCAAGTACGCGACCCGATGCCGCAGTTCTTTCACCCGCGCGGCTACCACAAGAAGCACTTCGCGTGGTGGGCCGACTGGGCCGTCGAGCTGCCGGAAGGCTATAGCGCGCTCTATACGCATCCGCTGAATCGCTATGAGCTGCCGTTCCTCACGACGAGCGGCATTGTCGACAACGACAAGGTGCACTTGTCCGGCACGATGCCGTTCTTCTTGTTGAAGGGCGTGCGCGGAATCCTTCCGGCCGGCACGCCTTACGCGCAAATCATTCCGTTCAAGCGCGAGCACTGGGAATCGGAAATCGACGTGTCCTTGAGCGCCGAAGAGATCGCCGCCCGGAAGAAAGCGAACGCCGCCAAGTACCGTCGGCCCGACGGCGGCGTCTACCAGCGAGAAGTGTGGGAGCGGCGCAAGTACCGATAGCGGACTGCCGCAGCGGCACCCGCGCCCCGCGCGAAACCCGTCTTTCTTTTCGAGGCTCGAGCCTTCGAGCTGCCGATCCCCCGAGCAGCACGCACGTTCTGCGCCGATATCGCGCGATCGCGGCGCAGCAGACTTCGGAAATCCGAATTGGTCCTGCCCGTGGGGCGGTTTGTAGAATGCTTGGCATCGCGGGCTCGTTGCGTTCGGGGTGACGAACCCGCGATCCGCCCCGTAAACGCTCCGCCGTCCGGAGGAACGATGGAAAACACTCGCAAGCTTTGGATCGGACTCTCGGTGCTGCTGGTCGCGTCGTTCGCCGTTCTGCTCGCCGTCGGCGGCGAGATCTACCGGCAGGCGCCTCCGCTGCCCGACCGCGTCGTCACGGAGGCCGGCGAGGTGGTGCTGACGGGCGACGACGTCGAGCTCGGCCGCCGTGTGTGGCAAACGACGGGCGGGATGCAGCTCGGCTCGATCTGGGGCCACGGCGGCTACGTGGCCCCGGACTGGACCGCGGATTGGCTCCATCGCGAGCTCATGGCCATCTTGGACCGTTGGGCCGTCGACTCGGGCGCCGCAAGCTATGCGGATCTTCCTGCGGAGCAACGTGCCGCGCTGCAAGGGCGGCTCGAGACGCGTATCCGCGAGAACACTTTCGATCCTGCGACGCGAACGATCGTCATCGACGCCGACCGCGCCGCCGCGATCGAGACCGTCACGGCCCACTACACGAGCCTGTTCAGCGCCGACCCCGCGACGGCCGAGCTGCGCGAAGCGTACGCGATGAAGAACGATACGGTCCCGAGCCGCGACGGGCGGCGCGCGCTGACGGCGTTCTTCTGGTGGACGGCTTGGGCCGCTGCCACGAACCGCCCCGGCAGCACCGTCACGTACACGAACAACTGGCCCGGCGAGCCGTTGATC
The DNA here is from genome assembly GCA_037445815.1 of Rhodospirillaceae bacterium. Taxonomy (GTDB): domain Bacteria; phylum Pseudomonadota; class Gammaproteobacteria; order Steroidobacterales; family Rariloculaceae; genus FEN-1219. Next base: position 6,384 of record JBBIJV010000120.1, on the reverse strand, counting down.
GGGAACCGGCCGCCGCCGACGACCTTTCTGTGGTCGGCGTTCAGCGTGCTGTTCTTGATCGCGGGCATTGCGCTGCTCGGCTGGCATCACGCCGTGACGCACGGACGAACAGAGGAGCCGCATCGATTCCCGGACAGCGATCCGCTCGCGCTCGTGCGCGTGACGCCGTCGATGCGCGCAACGGCCAAGTACTTCTGGGTCGTGCTCGCGCTGTTCCTCGCGCAAATCCTGCTCGGCGCAATCACGGCGCATTACCAAGTGGAAGGGCAGAACCTGTACGGCTTCGAGCTTGCGAACGTGCTTCCGTACTCGCTGACGCGCACGTGGCACACGCAGCTCGCCGTCTTGTGGATCGCAACCGCATGGCTCGGGACGGGGCTCTACATCGGTCCCGCGATCTCGGGGTACGAGCCGCCGCATCAGCGCCTCGGCGTGAATCTCCTGTTCGCGAGCTTGCTGGTCATTGTCGTCGGCGCGTTCGCGGGGCAATGGCTCGCCGTCATGCAGCGGCTCGGCCTCGACGGCAATTTCTGGTTCGGCCATCAAGGGTGGGAGTACGCCGACATCGGCCGCTTCTGGCAGTGGTACCTGTTCATCGGGCTCATGCTGTGGCTCGTGCTCGTGGGCCGCGCCTTGTGGCCGGCCCTCGCGCGCGGCGGCGAGTCGAAGTCGATCGTCGCGCTGCTGTTCTTGTCCGTCGTGGCGATCGGCTTGTTCTTCGGCGCGGCGCTGATGTGGGGCGAGAGCACGCACATCTCGATCGTCGAGTACTGGCGCTGGTGGGTTGTGCACCTGTGGGTCGAAGGCTTCTTCGAGGTGTTCGCAACGGCCGTCATGGCGTTCCTGTTCACGCGCCTGGGCCTCCTGCCCGTGCGCACGGCGACGATCGCGGTGCTCTTCGCAACGATCGTCTTCATGGCGGGCGGCGTCATCGGCACGCTGCACCACCTCTATTTCAGCGGGACGCCGACGTCCGTGCTCGCGCTCGGCGCGAGCTTCTCGGCGCTCGAGGTGGTGCCCCTCGCGTACATCGGCTTCGAGGCTTACCACACCTACAGGCTCGGGCGCTCGACGCCGTGGATGGCGCGCTACAAGTGGCCGATCATGTTCTTCATCGCCGTGGCGTTTTGGAACCTCGTCGGCGCCGGCCTGTTCGGCTTCTTGATCAATCCGCCGCTGTCGCTGTATTACATGCAGGGATTGAACCTGACGCCGCTGCACGGCCACGCGGCGCTGTTCGGCGTGTATGGCATGCTCGGCATCGGCCTCGTGCTCTTTTGCCTGCGCGGTTTACGGCCGAACGTTCTTTGGAACGAACGGCTGCTCAAGACGTCGTTCTGGTCTCTGAACGTCGGTCTCGCGCTCATGGCAATGACGACGCTGCTGCCGCTCGGCACCCTGCAACTGCTCGTCGCAATCGATCGCGGCTATTGGTACGCGCGCTCGGCCGAGTTCATGCAACAGCCGATCGTCGAGCTGCTCGTGTGGCTGCGAGTACCGGGCGACACGGTGTTCGCGATCGGGGCCGTGGCGTTTGCGCTGTTCGTCGTGCGCCTCTGGATGCTGCCGCGCCGCGAGGAGCCTGCCTTGAGCGGAACTCGCGCCTCGGAGAGGTGACCGCGGGCGCGCGACGTTTGCGGACCGCGAAACCGCCCCCTACGGCGGCGCTCCACGCCGATACCCCGCAGTACCTCGAGCTCGTCCCGCTCGACGCACTCGACTACCGCTCGCTCCGCGTCGCCGGGCTCGATCGCGCGGTGCGCGGCGAGCGCGGCCGACCCCGCCGTTTGGCGCGCGATCTCAGTAATTGTGACCCGCGCACTGAAGCATCGCGGCTTCTTCGGCTAGGTTTTCGGCCGTTCCAACCGAGGCTTGGGGGAGTACGACGACGGCTCGGTCATGAAGATATTACTAGTCGAAGACGACGCCGAAGATGCGGACTTCCTGCGCCTGTCGCTGGCGCAACATAGCCAGTCCGTAACGCTGACGCGCGCCGGTAGGTTGAGCGATGCAGTCACCGCGCTCGAGAACGAGCGGTTCGACGTCGTGCTGCTCGACCTCAATCTTCCCGACGGCCGAGGCCCCGAGTGCGTCGAGCGAATTCGGGCGGCCGAGGATCTGATACCGATCGTCGTGCTGAGCGGCCATGGCGACGAGGACTTCGCCGTCGAAATACTGAACCGCGGCGTGCAGGACTATCTCGTCAAGTGGGAGGGCGACGGTCGTATCATCCTGCGCGCGATCCGTTACGCCATCGAGCGCAAACGCGCCGAGGTGAAGCTCACCTACCTCGCGCGCATCGATTGGCTCACGACCGTGCCGAATCGCCACCACCTCCGCGACGCGCTCGCGCACGCAGTCAAACGTACTTTGCGCGGACGCCGCACCATGGCGCTGCTCTTGCTCGACCTCGACGGCTTCAAGGCCGTGAACGAGACGCACGGCCACGCGGTTGGCGACGCGCTGCTGCGCGCGGTGGCGGAACGGCTGAAAGGGAGCGTTCGCGAGGGCGATCTGCTCGCCCGGCTCGGCGGGGACGAGTTCGCCGTGGTGCTCGAGGACCTCGAGGGGCCGCGCGAGATCGAGGCAGGCGTGCGCAAGCTCGCGGCCGCGTTCCGCGAGCCATTTCCCGTCGCAGGCCGGTCCCTGTCCGTGACGGCGAACGTCGCGATCACCGTGTGCCCGACGGACGGCACCGACGCGGCAGCGTTGCTGAACAATGCCGAGACCGTGCTCAAGCAGGCGAAGCAGCAGGGACCGTCTACGTTGAGATTCTTCGCGCCGCGCTTGCACGAGCAGATCGTCGCGTACTCGAGACTCGATGCCGATCTCAAGGCCGCCGTGAAGCAGGGGCATTTCGAGCTCAAGTATCAGCCGCAGCTCAGGCTCGCCGATCATCGAATCGAAGCCGTCGAAGCGTTGCCGTATTGGAAGCACCCGGAGCGCGGCCTCGTGAGCCCGAGCGAGTTCATGACCGTGGCCGAGGAGGGCGGGTGCATCGTGCCGCTCGGGCTATGGATGATCGAGGAGGTGTGCCGGCAGATCACGCGCTGGGAAAGCGCGGGCGTGCCGGTTCCGCGCGTGGCGTTTGACGCGAGCGCGGCGCAGCTCCGCCAACCCGGATTTTTGGAGGCGCTGCGCGGCGCCCTGCAAGCGCATTCCGTCGATCCGGAGCTCATCGAGCTCCAGCTCAGCGAGCGCGCCTTGGCCGACGACGCCGACAGCATGCGGGAGCGCTTGTATGCGTTGAGGGACCTCGGCGTGCGGCTCGCCATCGACGATTTCGGCGGCGGTCTCTTGCGGCTCGGCGATCTTCAGCAGTTGCCGCTCGACGTGATGAAGATCGGCGCTTCGTTCGTTGCCGATACGGATACGAGCAAGGACGCTCAAGCCGTCTGCGGCGCGATTCTGTCGATCGCGCACGGCTTTTCGCTGGATGCCGTGGCGGACGGCGTGAGATCCGAGCAGCAGGAGGCGTTCTTGACGAGGCACAACTGCCTCTACGGTCAGGGTCCTCACTTCCACGCGCCGAGCGACGCCGAGCGAATTGCCGCGTTGCTGGCCGAGAGCGGCGGGCAGGCCACGCGCCGCCGCCGAATCGTCAAGAAGCGCATCGGCGTAAAGGCCGGTTGAGAGGTATCCGATGATGGCCAACGAACGTCCCCGTCCGACGACGCTCGAAGAGGCGCTGCGCGCCTTGGACGAAGCCGAAGCCAAGCTCCGGGCCCGCGACTCCGATACGGGCATCATCCGGCTCACGGAAACCGTGAAGCGCAGCGAGGAGCGCTTCCGCATGCTGGCCGAAGGCGTGCCGAACCACCTGCTTTTCCTCGACCGCGACTTGCGTATCGAGTTCGCGAACGACGTGTTTCTCGAAGCGGCGGGTTGGACCGCCGAGAAGGCCATCGGGCTGCACATCTCCGAGATCATGGGCCCCGAACGCTATCTGCAGCGCCAGCCGTACTACGAGCGCGCGCTCGCCGGGGAGACCGTGAGCTACGAGTCGACGGGCGCGATCGGCAACGAGCACGGCTTTTTCCGCTTCCAGTATCGGCCGAGCTTCGACGACCACGGCAACGTGCGCGGCATCTTCTCGATGGCCACGGACATCACGAGGCGCCGCAAGATCGAGCTCGAGCTCGAAGCGAAGCAGGCCGAGCTCCTGCGCTCGAACAAGGACCTCGAGCAATTCGCCTACGTTGCGTCGCACGACCTGAAAGCGCCGCTGCGTGCGATCGAGCTGCTCGTGCAGTGGATCACCGAGGGCCTCGAAGGCTACGACAAGAACAACGTTCAGGAGAACCTCGGGCTCCTCGCCAAGCGCACGCAGCGCCTGAACCGGCTGCTCGACGACCTGCTCGCGTACTCGCGCGCGGGCCGAAAGGTGGGCTCGCATCGGATGACCGACACGCATGCGCTCGTGCTCGACGTGTTTCAGCTCCTGAACCCGCCGCCGTCGATCGCCGTCTCGATCGAAGGGCAGCTGCCGAAATTCATGACGTACTCGGCGCCGCTCGAGCAGGTGCTGCGCAACCTCATCAGCAATGCGATCAAGCATCACCCCGGGCCCGAAGGCCGTGTCATCGTCTCGTGCCAGGAGCAGGACGACCACTACGTTTTCGCCGTGCAGGACGACGGCGAGGGCATACCGGCGCAATACGCCGAGCGCGTATTCGAGATGTTTCAGACGCTGAAGTCCCGCGACCAGGTCGAGGGTAGCGGCATGGGGCTCGCCATCGTGAACCGCATCGTTCAATGGCAGCGCGGCCGCGTCTGGTTCGAGGCGGCGCCGGGCGGAAAGGGCACCGTCTTCAAGTTTCAGTGGAAAAAGCAGCAGCCGCAGCCGGCGACCGTGGAGACGAAGACATGGCAAGCAGCAAAGTAGTTACGATTCTGCTCGTCGAGGACGACGAGATCGACGTCAAGGCGCTTCGCTGGGCGTTCGACAAGCTCAAGATCGCGAATCCTTTGATCGTAGCCCGCGACGGCGAGGAAGCCTGGGAGATGCTGAAGGATCTGCCGCGGCCCTATCTCATCATTACCGACATCAACATGCCCCGCATGAACGGCATCGAGCTGCTGCGCAAGATCCGCGAAAGCGAGCAGTATCGCGACTCGATCGTGTTCGTGCTCACGACGTCGAACGACGAGCAGGACAAGATCGACGCCTACAACTTGAACGTCGCCGGCTACATGCTGAAGACGGACATGGGCACGAGCTTCCAGCGGGCGATCGCGCTCATCGACAATTACTGGAAGGTCGTGGAGTTTCCGGGGCAGGACTGAGCGCGAGCGCCGCCGCCATTCCCCCGAGCGACGTCGCGCGGAGCGAGCCGCCGCGCAAGCCGCTGCGTGCCGCTCAGCCGACGCCCGTGAGCTCCTTGCTCAACGCCCGGAGCCGCGCGCGGGCCTGTGCGTCGTACGCTTGCGCGTTCGCTCGCGCTTCGTTCATCTCGTTGTAATAGAGCCCCGTCTTGCCGGCGAGCTCGGGCGAGACGGCGAGCCGCATGACGGCGTTCGCACCGTCGCCGACGGTGGAGCGCGCCGGCATCCCGGCCTTCTCGACCATGGCCGTGTCCATCAGCGTGGCCGGGTGCAGCGCGTTTGCCGTGATCTTGTCGGCCGGCAGCTCCGCCGCGAGATCGAGCGTGAGCATGACGATCGCGAGCTTGCTCCGGGCGTAGGCGCGCGACGGATCGAAACCTCTCGTCAGCATCACGTCGTCGAAATCGATCGGCTGCTGCGCGAGCGACGACACGTTCACGATGCGTGCCGGCGCGCCCTTCTCGAGCAAGGGCGTAAGCTCGTGCGACAGCACATACGGCGCGAGGTAGTTCACGGCAAACACGAGCTCGTGACCGTCGGCGCTCGTGCGCCGCTCGTTGCCGCCGTCCGTCCAGATGCCGGCGTTGTTGATCAGGAGGCTCAGCGAGTCGTGGTTCTCCCTGATCGTGGCCGCGAGCGACTTGACCTCGTCGAGCGAGCCCAAATCGGCGCGGTAGAACACAGCCTCGCCGCCCGCGGCTTTGATCGCCTCGACGACTTCGGCGCCGCGCTCGCGGTTGCGGCCGTGCACGATGACGGTGGCGCCGAGCGCGCCCAAGCGCGTGGCGACTTCGCGGCCGAGGCCGTCCGTGGAGCCCGTGACGAGCGCGGTCTTGCCGCGCAGGGTCCTCGTCGATTGACCTCTGGCGATCCCAAACATGAGTCCCGCTGCCCCTGCGGCCGCCCCGACGATGACGGTGCGGCGGCCGATCGTGCCAAACGTCGCCATGACTCTCCCGGATCGAAACGCCCTGCGGCCCCTTCGGGCGATTCTAGCGAATATCGGGCAACGGCCGCCTCGCGCGGCGTGCGTGGCGGCCGCGCGCGGCGCCCGTGCGC
>JBBIJV010000119.1:0-11090 GCA_037445815.1 Rhodospirillaceae bacterium | reverse complement strand
ACTCGACGTAGGATGCGCGTCGGCGTTTTGGGATGCGGCGCCGGCCGTGCAGTTGTAGGTGCCCGTCGTCAGAGCCGTGCCGCCGCCCGCGCCGCCCGTGCCACCGGTTCCGCCCGTACCACCGGTGCCCCCTGTGCCGCCTGTCCCGCCCGTGCCACCCGTGGCGCCCGTGCCGCCGGTCGCGCCCGTGGTGCCGGCGCTGCCGGTGTCATCGCTGTCGTCATTCGCCTCGACGACGCCGAACGCGACACCGCCGATGACCGCCGGAATCAGCGCGTTGCTGAGCGCGCCGCCGCCGGCCGAGCCGTTCAGCATCGCCGCGGTGATGCGGTACGTCGCTTCCCCGCCGGGATAGCGAAGCGTGTAGCGGCCGCGGTCGGGGAAATCGAAGATCAGGATGCCGCGGTCGTCGGTCTCCTCTTCCATCATGGTTCCGTCGGGAAAAACTATCGTGACCGTCGCGTTCGCGACGGGCTGGCCAGTCATGTCGACGATCGGCACGTTGCGCACGACGGCGGAAGCGGTGCCGGCAAACAGCACGCAAGCGAGCCCCGGAGCGAACCTAGCGACGGACGATGAAATCCTCATGGCGCTTTCCTGTTGCTTCTTTTGCTTTTGACGAGAGCTTCGTGGTTGTGTCGCAGCTCGCGTCGCGCGCGGGCGGACGTGCGACTGATCCTCCACCCGCAAGAGTGCGTAGAGAAATACGCCGTTCGGCGTATTTTTGCGTCAGCCGCCCGGACCGACGATTTCGGCTAGAAGGTTCTTCGCGTTCGAGGGGCCTGGCGATCGAAGTGTCTCGACAGCAATTGGAGTATTTTGACGGAAGCTCCGCGCGTGTTCAGCTTTCGTAAACGGTCTTGCCGCTAGGGGGAACGACCATGCGATATCCCGTCCTTGTCGCTGTTTTCTTCATCGGCACGCTTGGTTCGAGACACGTCGGCGCCGTCGTCGGCACCGAGGTGGTCGGCATGGGCACGGTGCCGGAGCAGGTGAACGTCACGTTCCCGGACGGCACCGTGCAGACCGTGTCTCCGTCCACGCCGCAAGGGCCGCTCTTCATCACACCGAACCCGACGCAGCCCGGCAGCGTACGGCTCGTGTTCGACTTTCCGATCACCGACGGCACGGTGGCGATCACCGGCCTCGACGGCGCGCCGCTCACGCAGCTCACGCTCGAAAGCGGGCATGTGGCGCTCAATTCGCAGGATATGCACGCTCTCGCCGACTATCTGCAAGGACTGAACCGGCGGATGGCGAACGACGTCTCGGCGTACGAACGCTACGAGGAGATCTGGGATTCGCTGCCAGAGTCGACGCAAAACCAGGTCATGGACATCTGGGACGCTCAAGAAGCCGCCGAAGCGAGCTCGTACGAAGTCAGCTTCGAGCAGAGCAACGCCGTCGCCGGCCAGTCCTGGGCAGCCAACACGGCCGACGTGCTCGTCGGCGCGTACCTGGACGAAGAAACGGGAGTGCGCGCACAGGCGGGCCAGCAAATCCAACGCAGTCGCGAGCATTACGCCGAGCAGATCAGTCAGCTTCGCAGCGAGGCCGAACGGCTTTACGGCCTCGCGCAGGACGCCCAACAACGGCAGGACGTGCTGCAAGCGAACCTGACGTCGCACCTGAACAGCTTCGGCATCTGGGAAAAGCTCGACGTGTTCGGAAGCGATCCTCGCACCGTCCAGCTCGAAGGGCAGCTCGCCGACGCGAAGATGAACACCCTCGTGCTCAAAGGCCAGCTCGCCGCCACGGTGACGGCGCTCGAGAACGTTTCGGCGGACGCCATGCGCCTCGAGCAGACGATCACGCTGGAGGCCACGCGCAACGATCCGGAGTTGCTGGAGCAGGCTGCGCAACAGCGCTTCGACGAGACAGTCGCGCTCAGTCAAGACCTCGCGATGAAGAAGCAGCAGTTCGTAGACGGGCACAACGCGTTTCAGGGGCAGCTCAACGCGCTCGACGTCAAGATCGCGCAGGGACAGCAATACGGGCTCGACAGTGCCGTCGAGCAATGGGGCAAGGATAAGGTTTCGGTTCAGACGACGTACGACCTGTGGGTCTCGGGCATGCAGGTTGCGATCGAGGCGCGCGGCTGGGATTTGCAGCAAGCCTTCATGCGCAACCAGGCTGACGGCATCGGACCGACCGACATGACGACGCTCCGCAGCGAGGTGATTTCGCGCGGGCTCGATGTCGGCATCCTCGAATTCACTGCAGACCAATTGGCGCAGTTCCGCGGCGGGGACGCGGGCCCGGCCATTGGCATCGCCCAAGGCGCGCTCAACGTCACCTTCCAGCCATACAACTGGCGCGATTTCGCCTACGACTACAGCAACGAGTTCTACGTGACGTTCGGCAGCTGGGACACGTTCTCCAGTCGCTACGGGGCGTTCTGGGGCGGAGTCGGCCGCGCAACCAAGGACGCCCTATATGACATCACTGTGCTCACCGCCGAAGGCGTCGACCTCGTGTGGGAAGCCGAGCAACAGGCGTTCAACTACTACGTGGGCACCGACATCGACCTCGTCGGCAACGAGAATCTGCAATTCGTCTTCGACTTCGCGAACTCGGATACCAAGCTCGACAGCAAGCTCGTCTATGAGACGACGAACGGCATCATCAACTGGGCGGACCGGCGCTTCGAGATGCAGGCGGGCTCGGGCGAGAAGGGATTGCTGCAGGGGCTCGGCGACGCCGGCTACGTCGTCGGCACACTCGCCGGACCGGAGGAAGCCGTCGCACGGCTCGGCGTTGCGGGCCTGAAAGGCGGCGCTAGGCTCGTATACGCGGGCCGCGTCATCAACGCCGCTGAGGACGTAGCGTCCGTCGGGCTCGATGCCCAGCGCCTCATCAACTTGAGCGCCGACGCCAACCGCGCGGGTGATGCCGCCGGCGCGGCAGCCGACGTCAACCGCCTCGCGAACGTGGGTGAGGCATCCGGCGTAGGCCGCCTCGATGCCACGGCGCCACCCGCAGGCCCGCGGCCTCTCCCGACTTCGCCGGCGTTGCTCGGAACGCGCGGCGGCACGGTGACCGTTGCGAACGAGGGCGGCCGGCTCCTGCTGCGGCACTCCGACGGTCATGTGCTCGAGCTGACGCCCGATCTCAAACTTGGCGAGGGGTCGTTCTCCGTCGCCTACAAGAACCCGAACTATGCGAACGTCGTCGTCAAAATCACGAGGCCGGCCGAGAACGCCGGCGTCGCCCTCGACAATTTCGGCTACAGGGTCATGGAAGACGCCGATCCGAGCAAGCTCATCGTGCCCAAGGTTTACGAGCAGTACCCCGTCGTCGGCGGCCCCTACGACGGCGGCGTGGTCACGATCGTCCAGCAGGCGCCGCCAGCGCTCAAGAATACGCCCGAGATTCTTGTCGACGGCATGCTCACGCCTGGTCAAATTCGCGCGCTGCAGATCGGCAACGGCGAGTTCATCGCGCGCGGCGTCGTACTGTTCGACACGAAATGGGACAACTGGGGGCTCATGAAGACGGGGCCCGGCGACGAGTATGTCGCCGTCGCGCTCGATTTGGGCAGCGTCGTACCGGTCGTCGATCGCAACGTCGGGCTGGCCGAGGAAGTCACCCGCGGCCTCTATACGCTCGAGCACCCGAACATCGGTTGGCAGTTCGGGCGGGCGCTGCACATGGACGGGCTCGGCACGAAGTTCGACGACGCGATCGACTGGGCCGGCTTGAACGCAGGCACCGGGCTCGACTTGCGTACGCTGAAGCTGCAACAGGTCGATGACGCGGGCAACCTCCTTGAAGTCGCGGGCACGCTGCCGTACAACCCGTATTTCGCGAAGCAGTTTCCGCAGCTCCAGACCGCGTTCGCGCCCGACGTACCGCTGCCGATCGGAACGCTGCCGACACCCGTAGCGAATCCGTTCGGCAACGCCTTCCGCGGCGCCGAAACGGCCGTCGACCTCGGTGCGAGCTCGTTCAATACTCTGCCGCCTAACTACTTCCGCTTCGCCGACGCCGGCCTCGACCTCGGCATCGCGGACCGCACGCTGCTACCGAATTACTTCCGAGATGCGCCGACCGCGCTCGACGGCTCGGCGCTCATGGGAAATCCCGGCGTCATCGTGCACGCGCCGTTCAATGTGCTTCAGAACCTCAACGTCGCCGTCGGTGAGAATCTCGCGCCCTTCCTTGTCAGGCGGTTTGTCATCGGCGCCTGCGATTTTGGTTCCCCCGAAACGTGCGCCGGCACCACGGGAGTCGGGGTGTTTTCCTTTCCACCGAACCAGTTCGCAGCATTGAGCCAAAGCCTCGGGACGATCCCGGGAATCAGACTCGTGGAGAATAACTTCGGGCGCATCGAGCAGATCGAGCTCAACGACCCGCTGCTGACGGCCGGCGAGCGCCCGCAGTGGGCGATCGAGCGCGTCGGCTTTACGAACGGCGAAGCTTCCGCGTGGGACACTGCGAAGGCCGCCCGCGCCGTGACCGTCGCGGTCATCGACACGGGCGTCGCGTGGGGCCACGCCGATTTGGGCCCGAAGCAGCTGTGGATCAACGCCGGGGAGATACCGGGCAACGGCGTCGACGACGACACTAACGGCTACGTCGACGACATCGTCGGATGGAACTTCGTCGACGACAACAATCTGCCTTGGGATCTGGACGGCCACGGCACGCTGGTCGCGGGCATCATCGCAGCACAGTCGAACAACGGTCTCGGCATCGCCGGCATCAATCCGCGCGCGAAGATCATGGTGCTTCGTGCGCTCGACCAAGCGGGCGAGAGTAAGGCGTCGAACATCGCCGAGGCAATCGTCTACGCCGCGAACAACGGCGCAAAGGTGATCAATCTTTCCGTGGGCGGCAAGGAGCTCACGGAAACCGAGCGCCTGGCCATCGCGCATGCCCATGCACAAGGAGTGGTCGTGGTCGTCGCTGCGGGCAACGACGGGAACGACGTGAGCGAGTACGGTCCCGCCGGCGGCTCGCCTGAGGCGATCGTCGTTGCGGCAAGCACACGTGAAGACGAGCGGCTTCAGGCGTCGAACTGGGGATGGCTCGTCGATGTGACGGCGCCCGGTTTGGATGTCATCGGAACACGTGCTATCGACACGGACTTGATGCTCAAGTTCACGGAGATCGAGTATGAGCCTGGCAGTCAGATCGTCGGCGAGGACCGTGCCTACTACCGAGCAACCGGCACATCGTTCGCTGCACCAATCGTCGCGGGCACCGCTTCGCTCATGAAGGCGGCCCGGCCCGAGCTCACGCCGGTGGAAGTGGAACGGATGATTCGTAATTCAGCGCGCGATATCGGCGCGCCGGGCATCGATCAATTCACGAGTTACGGCTTGCTCGACGCGAGAGCCGCGCTTAGTGCAGACGCAGCGTACTTCCTCGAAGGACAGATCAACGGTGTGCGCGTCGCTCAACGCAACGGCAAGGCGTACCTCGACGTGCTCGGCTTCGTGCGCAGCGACGCACTTGCCTCTGCACGCGTGGAGATCGGTAGCGGCGACTCGCCGACCGAATGGACAACCGTCGGTGAGACGGTAGAGGACGATGACGCTTTGCTCGCGTCGGTCGAGTCAACGGCGTTCACCGGGTCCAGAGTCTGGACGTTGCGGTTGGTGGCCGAGCACGAAAACGGTGGTCGGCGGGAGGCGCGATTCGGATTTAACATCAACTGATTCTGTACGCTCTGGGTTCGTCGAGCGGATCGCCGAACGCATCGGCGGAGCGCTCGAGCGCCAGGGGCTGCTCGCGCGCGACTGCGACAACAGCTTCCTCACGCTCGAGGCCGAGGCGGGTGACGCGATGGACGATCTCCTCGGCCACTCGATCACCTATCGAGTGGCGATGGGACCGCGCGTCGGACAGAAAGCGTTCACGCTGCAAACCGTGCCCGCGCAGCCGCCGGAGGAGCAGAAGAATGGCGTTGCGCAAGCCGCCGGTTTTTCGCTCCATGCCGGCACCTCGATTGAGCCGCACGCGCGCGGCAAGCTCGAGCGGCTCGCCCGTTATGTGTGCAGACCCGCGCTGTCCGAAGAACGGCTCGCGCTCACGGAGCGCGGCGACGTTCGGCCGTGTCTGAAAACTCCCTATCGCGACGGTACAACTCACTTGATCTTGGAACCGCTCGACTTCCTCGCGAGGCTCGCTCGTGCCGCCACCGCGCATGCATTTCGTTCGCTATCACGGCGTGTTCGCCGCGGCGAGCGCGCTGCGCGCAGCGGTCACACCGGCCGGGCGCGGCCGCGGCGCGCGAGGCCGCTCGGCCGCGGCCGAGCGGCCCGTCCCGAAACACCTCGGGCTAACGTGGGCGCGACGGCTCAAGCGGGTGTTCGCGATCGAGATCGAGACCTGTCGGCGCTGCGGTGGGAAGCTCAAGGTGATCGCGAGCATCGAGGACGCGGTGCTCATCGAGCGCATCCTGGCGCGCCTCGAGCGTCCCGCGACCGCTGATGACACGCGCTCGCCCGTCGCCCCACGCGCCCCGCCTCAGCCGTCGCTGCTCTGATCGCCTGCGTGCTGCGCGCGCCCGTGGCTGATCCCGCGACGCCGTTCGCCCCGGCGCCGACGGCGTCGCACGCTCGCACAGTCGCGAACCTGGCTGGATTTCCGGAGAAGCGACACCTCGGCGGCGTCCAGTGTCCGGTAGCAGCCTCCCGCGCGCCCTTTCGGGCCCTTTCGAGCCGCACCGCTACGCCCCTCGACCTCCCGGTACGACATCACACCCGTTCTGCGTACCGGCGGCCGCCTGCCACCGCCCGATCAAACTGCCTATGCGCTGGGCTAGCCTGGATTCCCACGGCGCGAGATGGGCCTAACAAAGGTAGCTGGAACGGCGGGCTGGTCGCGACGCGTTAGTCGTACTGTAGACACCACGGACTACCCGAAGGTCAGGGACAAGCGCTTGTTTCCGAGCCAGGGAACGCGCTGATCAGTCTGCGCGAAGCCGGCGGCGAGCAACAAGGGGTTGTGGGCGCGCTTCTGAAAGCGTACCTGGATGTCGCGCTCGGCGATGTACACGTGGGCGACCGCATTGATGAAGTCGCGGAAGATGTGCTGGGACTTCGCGGTCGCGTAGCCGTTCCCGATTCGTTCGCCGAGCAGCCGATAGAGGCTGCTGGCCATCAGCGTCAACTGCAGATCGCAACTGACCTTCATCGCCACTGCCGAGGAGAGCGCATCCATGTGGAAGAAATCGATTCCATCGGCGATTCCGTTTTCGATGAGCATGCGTTGTGCGTAGCGGCCGACGAGGTGAGCGGCGGAGCGATGGAGTTGGTTGGTGAGCAGGAGGGTCGGTTCCTCGTGACCGAGATCGGCGACGGTAATCTGACGGATGGAGCCTTGGTAGTCGCGAAGCGTGATCTTCTGATCGAGAATCCGCGGCGTGCGATAGGCGCGGGCGATGTTCTGAAGCTCGATGCGCCGCCAGGCCGAGAGCGGTTGTTGAAGCAGCTGCTGAAGCATTTTGGCATCACGCCGCCGCAGCGTGATGAACTGGATGCCAAGCGCGTTGAGCCGACTCAGGTTCCGGTAGGTGGTGAGCTTGGAGTCGAAGACGAGCTCTTCGGGTAAGCTTCCGGTGCGCTTCTGCCAATACTCGACGAAGCGCAGGATTTCATCGCCCTGATCCTCTTTACGGACCGCGGCGTTGGCGTAGCAGAAGACCCGTTTGTCGGCATCCTGGGCGAGAAAGGCGAGCACGCCCTTCTGGCGGCGGCTGCGCTTGGAGACGTAGTGCTTTTGCAGCAGGGCATCTTCGCCATGAAAGGGGATGGTGTGAAAGTCCACATCGAAGGATGCGCCGTGTTGCAATCCCAATTCCTTCATGGCGTCGAACCACCGGCTCATGAGCTTGGGGTAAGCGGCCGGGGGAATCCGACAACTGTACTCGGTCAGGAAACTGCGTTTGGGAATCACGTTAAGCCCCGCAAACAACGCCAGCCCCTCGTCGAACACCGAGCTCATGACGTGACTATGTCGGGCGTTGCCGAAGAGCTTCAACGCGAGCAGCGAGCGCACGGCACACGCGGCGGGGATCTGCTGCGTGCCGGGCAAACCACTCTGCTGCAAGAGCTTCTCGAGCGGAATCTGCGCCAAGTACGGCACGAACAGGAAGAGTCCTCCGAACTGGGTGCGAAAGTGTCGGGGCGATAAATCGAGCTGCCGCACGTCCGCTGCGGCGGCCGTCTCGGGTCGGGGTCGCTCGGGCCGCTCCTCATCGGCGCGGCGCGGCAGCTTCGCGAAACCCGCCTCTTTCAGCAGGCGGGCGACCGCCGCCGGGCTCACCCGCTGCTCTTGCTCCTCGAGCGTGCGGCTGATGTCGTAGATCGAGAGGTTCTGCTTGCGCAGCTCGATCACCTTCTCGTGCGTCGTGTTGCGCTTCTGCGCAGCTTGCGGCCCCTTGAGCACGGGGAGAAAGAACGGGCGCTGCGGGTTTTGCCGAAACGCGTGGCAGAGCACGCGAAAGCTGCCCGCGGTGTAGCCGAAGCGTCTGGCGGCTTCGGCCGAGGGGAGCCCGTCGACGAAGTAGCCGCGCAGCGCCTCGTACTGGCGATGGGCGGGGTTGGTGGGCTCGAGGAAGACGCGTTTGAGGTCGTCGTCTGTTATCTCTACGCGAGACCTCCGAGACATAGTGCCACTATGTCATATATAGTGTTTGGGCGCAAGCCGGATCACAAGCGGTTGTGGCGCTCCTCGGTTAAACCGCTAAAGACAAGGCTGCTCCGCACGCCTGACGTTCCCGCCGGGCGCGCGGTGGTCACGGCGTGTCCATCAAGGTAACGTAGTGGGCGACTTCCTATATGTATCTTAAACGATTAACGACCGCGGCGGTCGAGCCCCGGTTTTTCCTGGCAACGAGGCCTGCTCAAGCTCGTGCTCTGTTAGCGGAATGGCCGGCGCGTGGGAATCCAGGCTAGCTAGCGCCGGCTCCCATTCGCTCATCATCAAACACCGATCAACGGTGAACGACTCTGCGACCGACCGGCCTGTGAGTCACAAAACAGTGCGCGCGCTTGCGCGCGCCAACAATTCACCTGGTCGGCCGGCGACGTCCTCGCCGCCCTCGAGCACGCCATGCGCTACGACGCTTACGACGCCCGCGCCGTCGAGCGCATCCTCGAGGGGCGCTTCAAGCCCCGCTCGCTCGCAGAGCAGATGGCCGACACCACCCGCGCGCACATCCGTGCGGCCATGCGTGCGCATCCCGTGATGCAACGCCCGCTCATCGGGTACGCGGCGCAGCGCGCCGGCGACGGCAGCCGCCTCCCTTTGTCCACTCCGCGAGACGACCATGAAGAAGACCCCAAACCCTGCAGCGTCGAAGGAGAACCCCAACAACCCCTCTGACCCGCAGCTGCTCGCGCGCATCATCGAAGGTCTCGACGTCCTGCGCCTTCCCCCCAGATGCGCAGCGAGAAATGACCGCCGCACGCGTAACCGCGATCTAGCGAACCACCATCCTCAAACACGCAACTCCGGCTGGTACATCCGGCCACCGACACTGGTACATTTCGTGGCCGCGTTCGACACGTGAGGTAGGCGCCGTCGAGGAACAGCATCGCTGCGCCGCCGCGGGCGGCGGCACCTGCAGCCACTTCAAGAACTCGATCACGCGGTTCTGCTCGTCGGCCGACAGGGCCGCGAAGGCCGCGCGCGCGGCCAGCGCCTCGCCGGCGTGAGCGAGCGTCGCCTCGCGCAGCGTCGTATAGAGTCCGTGGTGGAAGTACGGCCGCTCGTTCGCCGCGCCCCAAAGCTTCTTCGTGAGAAACTTGCGGTTGCCGCCGAGGAAAGCGGGCGAGCCGCCGGGCTGGTTGATATCGAGCGCCTCGCCGGCATTCGGATCGTCGGGTCCGCTCGTGATGTCGTGCAGCTTCAAGTCGGTGAACGCGGGCACCCAGACGACGCCGAACCGCGGCTTGAGCCGCGGCCCGGGCAACGAGCTGTCCGTCAAGTCGATGCGCAGCGGTTTGGTTTCCCCGACCCGGAGATTACCGGGCGGGTTGTAGGGATTCGGCTCCGTGTAGATCCAACCTTCCTCGACGAGCGGCAGCGCCGGAACGTGGCAGGCCGCGCAGCCGATCCGGCCGAACAGGCTGCGCCCGTCGGCTACGGCTCGGGCGAGGACGGGGTCCTTCGGAACGATCTGGACGGGCACGGGCAACGTCGCCTGGAACACGGTGACGGCCGTGATATCCGCGCGCGTGAGCTCGTCGACGAAGCCGTCGCCGTCCGCATCGACGCCGTCGCCGAAGCGTTCCGCCGATTGCATGCCGTGATGATGGTTGAATGCGTTATTGGTGAACTGTCTGATCGATACGACGCTGCCCGATTGGTGAAACGGCTGGATGATCAAGCTCGGCGGATCGGCGGGACCGCTCGTTGCCAAGCTCTGCGCGGGCAGCCCTTCGACCGAGGTGACGTCCCAGTTGCCGGCACCGTCGCGGCCGATGGTGCCGAAGGAGACGCCCTTGCTCCTGAGCTCGCGCCTGCCGCCGGGGGGCGTTGCATCGCGAGCGGCCCGGAGATCGCCCGTCATCTGCCGCGCCAGCATCTCGATGAAGCCGGAGCCGAACATGCCGAGGGTCGCGCGGTAGTTTCCGATCGCCTGCAGCGTGGTGTACGAGCCGGATTCATCGATCGCCCCCTGCGTCGGTCCGAAGTCGCCGTGATCGAACGTTGCGAAATCGAATCGCTGGGCCGCGACGAACACGCCCGTCACGAAATCGCCGCCGCCGCCCGCGAGTCCGAACGGCGCGTTGTGGCAGCCGAAGCAGCTGTTCGCGTCGCGCGCCGAGACGCGATTGAAGTTGCGCGGAAACACGAGCGGAGCGGTCGGATCGGAGATCGGCCCGCCCGTGCCTTTGGTGAGCGGGCGGCCGCCACCCTGCTGCGGCGTCCATTCGGCGCGAAACGCCGCTTCGCCACGACGGATGAGCTCGAGGATCGAGACAGTGTGCTCCTCGCCGTCCTCGAGCCGCTCGTAGGACGAAAGCTCTTGCCCGATTTGGGCGAAGGCCGTCAATGCACCGGTAAGGATAGCGAGACCCACGGCCGGAGCGAGCAGTCGATTCATCGCAACACCCTGCCGAGCGCCGGCCGAC
>JBBIJV010000118.1:0-11102 GCA_037445815.1 Rhodospirillaceae bacterium | reverse complement strand
GACGCCGCGCGCGCGAGCCCGCTCGACGATGGTATCGGCCGCGCGCACGAGCTCGGGCCACGGCGCCTCGCCTCGCGGCGGCGCCAGCGACAGGACCTTGCCGAGCGCCTCGTTGAGCGCCGCGAACCCGCGGCCCGACGTTGCGACGACCGGATACACCGGCACGCCGCCGAGCGCCTCGGTGAGCGCGGCGAAGTCGATCTTGTGCCCTTCGCGCTCCGCGGCGTCGATCATCGTCAGCGCCACGATCATCGGCCGGCCGAGCTCCGTGAGCTGCTGGAGCAGGTAGAGCCCTTGATAGAGCCGCGTCGAATCGATGACGGCGAGGATCGCGTCCGGCCGCGCCGTGCCGGCCACGCGGCCGAACAGCACGTCCACGGCGATGCGCTCGTCGGCCGACGTCGGGCTCAACGAGTACGTGCCGGGCAGATCGATGAGATCGAGCGATAAGCCGCCGAAGGTTCCACGCCCGACACGGCGCTCGACCGTGACGCCGGGATAATTGGCGGTGTGCTGGCGCAAGCCCGTGAGGCGGTTGAACACGGAGCTCTTGCCGGCGTTCGGGTTGCCGACGACGGCGACCGTGCCGGCCGCTTTGCGGTGGACGGCGATGCGCTCGAGTGGAATAGCTGTTTCCGCAACCGGCCCGCCGGCAACGGCTTCCGCCGCCGAGCCGCGAGCGCCCCGGCGCGCGTCAGCCGGCGTGGCCATGGGTCACCACGTGGAAACGCCGGGCTTGCTCGGCGCGCAGCGAGATCGCGGCGCCGTAAATGCGCACCTCGATGGGGTCGCCGCCGAGCGAGCGCTGCAAAAACGTGAGCTCGGCCCCTTCGACGAGCCCGAGCACCATCAGCCGTTGGACGGCCGGGTCGGCGGTGTCGATCGATTCGATGCGGGCGCGATCACCGGGTTTCAGATCGGCGAGTGTCAAAAACGGGCTCCGTCGTAGGCGCGCCAATCGCGCAAATAAGAATCGTTGTCATTTTCCCAGAGAAGCCCTGATCAATCAAATGGATGCCGCCGCATGATGAGGGCTTCCCGGCTGGGTCCCGTGGAGACGATGTCGACCGGGACCTCCGCGAGCTCCTCGATGCGGCGCAAATAGGCCTTGGCCTCGGGGGGCAAGGCCTCGTAGGCCGTGGCGCCGGCCGTCGGCTGCGTCCAGCCCGGCATCGACTCGTAGACGGGCTCGCACTCGCCGAAACGGTCGATCAAGAGCGGCAGCGTACGCAGCTCGCGCCCGTCCAGCCGATAGCCGACGCAGATCTTGACCTCGGGCAGCCCGTCGAGCACGTCGAGCTTCGTCACGCAGAGGCCCGAGAGGCTGTTGGTGAACACCGCGCGCTTGAGCAGCACGGCGTCGAACCAGCCGCAGCGGCGCGGCCGCCCCGTCGTCGCGCCGAACTCGCTGCCCACCTCGCGCAGCCGCCGGCCGATTGCGTCGTCGAGCTCGGTCGGGAACGGCCCGGCTCCGACGCGCGTCGTATAGGCCTTCACGATCCCGAGCACATAGTCGATTGCGCCGGGACCGAGACCGCTGCCCGCTGCGGCGCCGCCGACCGTCGTATTCGACGACGTAACGAACGGATACGTGCCGAGGTCGATGTCGAGCATGGCGCCCTGCGCCCCTTCGAACAGCACGCTCTGCCCGCGCGCCTGCAGGTCGCGCAGCGCCTCCGTCACGTCCACGACGAGCGGCTTCACGCGCTCGCCGAGCGCGAGCAGCTTGTCGAGCTCGCGGCGCGGCTCGACGCGCTCCGTCTTGTAGTAGTGAACGAGCAGAAAGTTGTGAAAATCGAGCAGCCGCTCGAGCTTCGCTTGCAGCGCGCGCGGCGCGAACAAATCGGCGACGCGAAGCGCGCGGCGCGCGATCTTGTCCTCGTACGCCGGGCCGATCCCGCGCCCCGTCGTGCCGATGGCGGCCGCGCCGCTCGACTGCTCGCGGACGCGGTCGAGCAGCACGTGCGAGCTCAGGATCAACGGGCAGGCCGACGAGACGCGCAGCCGTTGCTCGACCGGCACGCCCTTCGCCTTCAACTGATCCATCTCCGCGCACAAGGCGTCGGGCGACAGGACGACGCCGTTGCCGATCAGGCAAACTACGCCGTCGCGCAGCACGCCGGACGGAATCAGGTGCAAGACCGTCTTCTCGCCGCCGATGACGAGCGTATGACCCGCGTTGTGCCCGCCCTGGAAGCGCACGACGGCGCTCGCGCGATCGGCGAGCGCGTCGACGACGGCGCCCTTGCCCTCATCGCCCCATTGCGTCCCGATGACGACTACGTTTCGACCCACACTACCCTCGCACGCTGAAAAGCAGCACCAAACCCGCGATCACGGCGGCGAGACCGAACAATCTCAGCCGGTTCTCCCCGAGCGAGGCGAGCGCCGCCAGGCTGCGCCGCCACTGCTGAGGGGCGACGAACGGAAACAGCCCCTCGAGCACGAGGTAGAAAGCCAAACCCGCAAGCAGATCCGCCCAGGCCAAACTACCCAAGCCTCCGTCGTCGATCGCTTAAAACCTGCGAGGCTCAGTTGCCGGCCGAGCCGGTCTGACTCTGCAGGAACTTGAAGAACTCGCTATCGGGCTCGAGCACCAGGACGTCCTGCGCGCCGCCGATGGCCTCGCGATACGCCTGCATGCTGCGGTAGAACGCGTAGAAGTCGCGATCCTGAGAATACGCGGCCGCGTAGATCTCGGCCGCGCGCGCGTCGCCCGCGCCGCGAATACGCTCGGCGTCGCGGTATGCCTCAGCCAGGATCACCGTCCTTTCGCGTTCCGCCTCGGCTCGAATGCGCACGTACTCTTCCTCGCCCTCGGCGCGCCACTGCGTCGCGACGCGCGAACGCTCCTGCCGCATGCGGTCGTAGACGGAGCCGCTCACCTCATCGGCGAGATCGATGCGCTTTACGCGGACGTCGACGAGCTCGATACCGAGCTCCGGCGAGCGCTCGCGCACCTGCTTCAGCATTTCCTGCATGAGCTCGGTGCGCTCGGCCGATACCACCTCGACGAGCGTACGTTGGCTGATCGCGGCCTTCAGGCCTTCCTTGACGATCGCCGACAACCGCTGCTCGGCGCCGCGCTCGTCGCCGCGTACCGAACGGTAGTACTGGGCGGGGTCGACGATGCGCCACGTGACGAAGTAGTCGACGATGACGTTCTTCTTCTCGCCCGTGAGGAACCGCTCCGTGGACGCCTCGTCGTAATTCAGAATGCGGTTCGGATACCGCTCCACCGTCTCGAAGAACGGGATTTTGAAGTGCAGCCCCGCCTCGTAGTCGTCTTTCACGATGCGCCCGACCTGGAGCTTCAGCGCGTGCTCACGTGTATCGACCGTGAACACCGACATGCGGATCAGAATCGCGGCGAAGACGCCGACGATCAACAACAAATTGAAACGTGGACCCACGGGTTGTCGCTCCTCGTCAACGCGTCTCGCGCTCGCGCGAGCGTATCACCGGCGCGCTGCCGGTGGACGGCGGCGTGGTGACCGTCGACGGCTCGAACGGCGGCGGGCTCGGGCGGCGCTGCACGAGCTGATCGAGCGGCAGATACAGCAAGTTGTTGCCTCCCTCCGTATCGACGAGCACCTTCGTCGAGGTGCGCAGAATCTCCTCCAGAGTCTCGATGTACATGCGCTCGCGCGTGACCGCGGGCGCCTTGCGATACTCGGCGAGCACCTGCGTGAAGCGATCGGCCTCGCCTTCGGCGTCGGCGATCACTTGCGCGCGATAGGCCTCGGCCTCCTCGCGCCGGCGCGCAGCTTCGCCGCGGGCCTTCGGCAAGATGTCGTTCGCGTACGCCTCTGCCTCGAGGATCTTGCGCGCGCGGTCCTCGCGAGCTCGGATCGAGTCCTGGACGGCGCCCTCGACCTCGCTCGGGAAGTTCGCGTTGACCAAGTTCACCTCGTAGACCGTGATTCCGGCCTCGTACGAGTCCAGCGTAGACTGCAAAACCTCCTGCGTATCGCGCGCGACCTCGGCGCGGCCGTCGGTCAAGATGAAGTCGAGCAAGTTTTTGCCGACGACCTCGCGAATCGCGCTCGCCGTGGCGTACTCGAGCGCCTCCTCGGGGTTGCGCATGTTGAACAGAAACGCCTCGGGGTCCGTGCGCCGATACTGGACGACCAGCTCGATGTCGACGATGTTCTCGTCGCTCGTCAGCATGCTGCCGCGGTACTCGTTGCGCTCGGTCGCGCCCGTGTTGATGACCTCCGCGTGCTCGATCGGCCAGGGCCAATGCCACTGCCAGCCGGGCTGCGTCACTGCGTGATACGCCCCGAAGCGAAACTCGATGCCGCGCTCGGCGGCATCGACGCGATAGAAGCCGAAGGCGGCCCAGACCGCCAACAAGATGACGAGCACGCTCGCGGCGAGGCTCGAGCTCACGCTGACCTCGCCGCCGCCGCGCCCGCCCCCGCCCCCGCCGCGAAAGAGCCCCGCGAGCTTGCGCTGGAGGTCGCGCACCACGGCATCGAGATCCGCAGGACCCCTGTCCTTATCGGATCGCCATGGATTGCCCTTGTCGCCGTCGTCCCAAGCCATCGTGGATCACACTTTCTGTCGAATACTGTCGGCTGACAAGCCTTCCTCTTCGCGCAGCTGCCGCCAACGCTGCGCCGACAGGTCGACGGCCAGCGTATAGCCGCCGTCCTCGTCGACCTTTTCCGACCGCACCGCGTGCCAATCGAAGAGCCTCGCCCGCAGGCGGCTCTGCGCCGGCGTCAGGTGCAGCTCCCCGGCCACGCGTGCGCCCGCCACCCGCTCGCGAACCGCATCCGTCAGGGCGGCGACGCCCTCGCCGGTGACCGCAGACACACTGTGCTTGGTGACGCCCGCGCCGTCGAATTCCCGAACGAACTCGGGTGGCGCCCGATCGACCTTATTGTACACGCGCAGGACCGGGACCTCGGCAGCGCCGATGTCCTCGAGTACCTCCTCGACCTGCCGGCGCCGATCCTCGTGATGGGGGTCGCTCGCGTCGATGACGTGCAGCAGCAGGGCCGCCTCGCGGGTTTCCGTGAGCGTGGCGCGAAACGCGGCGACGAGCTCGTGCGGCAAGTCGCGCACGAACCCCACCGTATCGACGAGCAACGCCTCTGCGCCGGCCCCGAGCGGCCACCGCCGCACGGTCGGGTCGAGCGTCGCGAACAGCTGATCTTTCGGCGTCAGGTCCGCGCCGGCGAGCGCGTTGAACAGCGTCGTCTTGCCGGCGTTCGTGTAGCCGACCAGCGCGACCGTCGGCACGTCGGCGCGCCGCCGCTCCTTGCGGCTCACCTCGCGCTGCCGCTCGACGCGCGCGAGCCGGTCGCGCAGATAACGGATGCGCCGGGCCACGAGCCGCCGGTCTGTCTCGAGCTGCGTTTCGCCGGGGCCTCGCAAGCCGATGCCGCCCTTCTGCCGTTCGAGGTGCGTCCATCCGCGAACGAGCCGCGACGCCAGGTGCTCGTGCTGCGCGAGCTCGACCTGGAGCTTGCCTTCGAACGTGGCGGCGCGCTGCGCGAAGATGTCGAGAATCAATCCGTTGCGGTCGAGCACGCGCGTCTTCAGAGCCAGCTCGAGGTTGCGCTCTTGCCCCGCGCGCAGCGGCTGACTGACGAGGATCAGCTCGGCCCCGGCGGCGCGCGCACGCGCAGCGACCTCTTCGACCTTGCCGCTGCCGACGAAGTACTTGGGGTCCGGCCGGTCCCGGCGCGCTTCCACTTCGTCCACGACGCGCGCGCCCGCCGATTCCGCCAGCGCCCGGAACTCCTGGATCTCGTCGTCGGAACAGGGTCGGGTGAGGCCGATGTGGAGAAGCAGGGCGCGTTCGCCGCTGCGCGGCCGATCGAGCAACTTACCTCCCCGGGGAAGGGAACAGCATCTAGTCCTCTGCCGCTTCCTCGTCCATGGCCGGGATGCGCACGTTGCGCGCCGGCACCACCGTCGAAATAGCGTGCTTGTACACCATTTGGCTGACGCTATTGCGCAACAGCACGACGAACTGGTCGAACGAATCGATCTGCCCTTGCAGCTTGATGCCGTTCACCAAGTAGATCGACACGGGCACCTTTTCCTTGCGCAACGCGTTCAGAAACGGATCTTGAAGCGACTGACTTTTGGCCATGCCTGCTCTCCTGCTTCTTCTTGTTCGTATCGGCGAGATCAGCGCGGGGCCGAGTCGCGCCGGCCCGCTGTGCTCCCTGAAAAACCTCGAACTCCGATCGCTGCGCCGAAACGGCGACAGCTCTTGTTCCCACAAACGGCAATGCTAACACAGCCTCCGGGAGATTTTCGCGATCAGGTTTTCTTTGGATAGGCGCTCGACGAGTCGGTTCAAAAGCCCGGGTGCGAAGGCATCCCACTGCTCGATCCGCCCGTCGCCGCGCAGCCACGTGAGCTGCCGCTTGGCGAACTGACGCGTCGCGGCGAGCGCCTTCTGGCGCGCCTCGTCCCACGTGCAGCGCCCGTCGAGATAGGACCACAGTTGCCTATACCCAACAGCGCGTATGGCGGGAAGCTCCGGCGTCAGGTCGCCGCGCGCACGCAAGCGCCGCACTTCTTCGACGAAACCCGCAGCGACCATCGCGTCGAACCGCCGCGCGATGCGCTCGGCGAGCTCCGCCCGGCTCGGCGGCACCAACGCGATCGCGAGCACGCCGCGCTGCCGCTCGGACGCCGCGCGCTGGAGCTCCGTGATCGGCCGGTTCACGAGCAGGTGCACCTCGAGTGCGCGTTGGATGCGCTGCCGGTCGCTCGGCCCGATGCGCGCCGCGGCCTCCGGATCGACTTGCCGCAGGCGCTCGTGGAGCGCGCTTAAGCCGTATCGCTCGGCCTCGCGGTCGAGCTCGGCGCGCACGGCGGCGTCCGCGGGCGGCAGCGCCGCAAGCCCGTCGCGAAACGCTTTGAGATAGAGCAGCGTGCCGCCGACGAGCAGCGGCCATCGGCCGCGCGCGCGGATCTCCGAGACGAGGCGCGCGGCGTCGCGCGCGAACCGTCCCGCCGAGTACGCTTCGGTGGGATCGAGGATATCGACGAGGTGGTGCGGTACGGCGCGGCGGACTTCCGGCGCTGGCTTCGCCGTGCCGATGTCGAGGCCGCGGTAGACGAGCGCCGAATCCATGCTGACGATCTCGATCGGCACGGTGGCGGCGAGCGCGAGCGCGAGCTCCGTCTTGCCGCAGGCCGTCGGGCCCGTGAGGCAAACGCAATCGATGCCGCCCGCGTCGCTCACGCGTTACTGACCGCGAAGAAACAAGCGATCGAGATCCTCGAGCGTCACGGCCGTCCACGTCGGCCGGCCGTGGTTACAGGCTTCGCTGCGTTCCGTTCGCTCCATCTCGCGCAGCAACGCGTTCATCTCTTCGATCGTCAGGCGCCGGTTCGCGCGCACGGCGGCGTGGCACGCCATCGTCGCCAAGAGCTCGTTCGCCCGGCCCTCGACGCGCTCGACGCCTTGACCGTCGGCCAAATCGCTCAAGAGGTCGCGGATCATCGGCTCGACGTCCTGCCCGTCGAGCAGCAACGGCACGGCGTCGACGGCCACCTCGCTCGGCCCGCGGCGCACGACGTGGAGGCCCACGGAGGCGAGCTCGGCGGCATATTGCTCGACGAGGTCGGCCTCGCGCGCCGACACCTCCAGCCTGAGCGGCACGAGCAAGGCGCGCGACTGCAGGCGCTCGGCCGCAAACTCCGCCTTGAGGCGCTCGTAAGTGATGCGCTCGTGCGCGGCGTGCATGTCCACGATGATCAGGCCGAAGGCGTTCTGCGCGAGCACGTAGATGCCGGCGAGCTGCGCGAGCGCGAATCCAAGCGGCGGCACGGGCTCGCCGCCCGGGGCGGTCGCCGGCGTCTGCGCGGGCCGCGCGTGCAGCCGCTCGAAGAGCGGCACGTAGTCGCGCGCGTCGGGGCGCGCGGAGTCCCGCACGCCGCCGTGCGCCAGAGCGAGGTGATTTTGCCGGCTGCCGGCGTAGCTGTCCGATACCGGGGCCCGCGCGAGCGTCGCCCCGTGCACGGGCGCCGCGCTCACGACGTCTGCCGCGCCTTCGAGGCGGCTCGCGAGCGCCGCCTCGACGCTGCGAAACACGAAGTCGTGGACCAGCTGCGAGTCGCGAAAGCGGATCTCGAGCTTCGCCGGATGCGCGTTCACGTCGACGCGGCGCGGATCGAGCGCGAGATGCACTACGTAGGCGGGCTGGCGCGATTGGAACAGCACGTCGCGGTAGCCCAAACGCACGGCGTGGCGGAGCAGCTTGTCGCGCACGAATCGATCGTTGACGAATGTGAATTGCAGGTCCGCTTGCGCCCGCGAGAAGGCGGGCGCCGCGAGCCAGCCCTCGAGCGAGAGCCCTTCAATGGCCCGCGAAAAGTAACGCGCGTGCTGCATGAACTCCTCGCCGCATACTTGCGCGACGCGCCGTTCACGCGCCTCTCGCTCGGCCGCGGCCGGCAGCGCGAGCACGGCGCGGCCGTTGCTCGTGAGCTTGACCTCGACGTCGAACCGCGCGAGCGCGAGATTGCGCAACGTCGCATCGACGTGCGCGAGCTCCGTCTTCTCGGAGCGCTGAAACTTGCGCCGCGCGGGCGTATTGAAGAACAAGTCGCGCACTTCTACGGTCGTGCCGCGTGCGCGCGCCGCCGGCTTCGGCTCGGAGAGATCTCCGCCGCTCGAAGCGATCTGCCAAGCGTGCTCTGCTTCCGCCACGCGCGACGTCAGCGTCATGCGCGACACGGACGCAATGCTCGGCAACGCCTCGCCGCGGAAACCGAGCGAGACGAGCGCCTCGAGGTCGTCGAGCGTCGCGATCTTGCTCGTCGCATGCCGCGACAACGCGAGCGGCAAGTCGTCACGCGGGATGCCTACGCCGTCGTCGCTGACGCGGATCAGGCGCGCCCCGCCGCCCTCGACGTCGACCGTGATCGCCCTCGCGCCGGCGTCGAGCGCGTTCTCCACGAGCTCCTTGACGACGGACGCCGGGCGCTCCACGACCTCGCCGGCTGCGATTTGATCGATGAGCTGCGAAGGGAGAATGCGAATCGCCACTGAACGCCCACGGCCGGTCGCGCGCGCCCGCACGCTCTTAAGGGAAGCGAGTTTACCTTAGCCGCGCGGCGCAGTGGCTCAGCCGCGCGGAATCATCAGAACCTGGCCGGCGCGCAGCACGTCGCTGCGCAGGCTGTTCGTGCGCTTGATCGTCGCGGAGCTGACGCGATAGCGTTCGGCGATCTCCGACAGCGTCTCACCGCGCGCGATGACGTGGCGCACGACTTCCGGCTCTTCGGCCGGCGGATTCACCGCGAAGTAGCTGCCCTCGGGCGGGTTGGCCGCGAAATAATCGACGATGCCCTGCCGCAGCGCCACCGCGACAGCCGACTGGAACTTCGCGCTGCGCAGCGACGCCTCTTCGCGCGGGTTCGAGATGTAGGCCGTCTCGACGAGGACCGACGGAATGTCGGGCGACTTGAGCACGAGGAACGGCGCTTGCTGCACTTCGCGCCGGCGCATCGCCGTGACAGCCGACATGCGTCGAATCAAGCGCTGGCCTGCCGAGATGCTGGCGTTCAACGCCGCCGTCTGCGACAGGTCGAGCAGCACGCGCGCGAGCATCTGATCCTTGTCCGCCAGCGAGACGCCGCCGATCAAATCCGAGGCGTTCTCGCGCTGTGCGAGCAGGAGCGCCGCCTCGTCGCTCGCGCCTTTCTGCGAAAGCACGTAGACGGTGGCGCCCTTCGCCGACGGGTCGCGATACGAGTCGGCGTGAATCGAGATGAAGAAATCAGCCTGGGCCGAGTGCGCGATTTCCATGCGCTTGCGGTGCGAGACGTAGTAGTCGCCGTCGCGCACGAGCACGGCGCGCATGCCGGGCTGCGCGTTGATCTCGCTCGAGAGTTTGCGCGCTATCGACAACACGACGTCCTTCTCGCGTGCGCCGCCGCGGCCGCTGGCGCCGGGGTCCGAGCCGCCGTGGCCCGCATCGACGACGACGACGATGTCGCGCCCCCGATCCGTCGTGGCAGGCGGCGCCTTGCGGACGACGGGCTGCGCCTCGGCGGGCGGCAGGTCGACGACGAGCCGGAAGCCATACTGCTGCTGCGGCGGCAAGAGGAAGCTCTTCGGCTTCGACGGCTGATTCACCTCGAGCACGAGCCGCAGATCGCCGCCGGGCTGCACGCCGGCGCGGACGGCTGTCACGGGGCCGCTCGGTCCATCGAGGCGCAGGCCGTTCGCGGCCGTGCTGTTCGCGAGATCGATGACGACGCGGTTCGGGTCGGCCAGCGTGAAGACGCGATGCTCGGCGGGGCCGCTCAGCTCGAACACGATGCGGGTGCCGTCGGGGCCCGACCACGAACGGATGCTCTGCACGGTGGCGGCCGTCGCCGTGGCGCCGATTGCGAGGAGCGCCGCGACGACGCTCGCCTTCACCCACGCTCCCCGCGCCACCCCGTAAGCTCCCTACCGCTTTCTGGACGAGAGCTAATGTTTACCGTGTTTCCACGGCCTTTTCAACGCTTTCTCTTTCAGCGGCGCGGAATTACCGCTCGTTGTTAAACACTTCCTGACGAACGGAGCTTAACGCCTCGATTCCAGCGGGAGTCCGGGCCGAGATCGTCACGCGCCGGCCCATGTCGGAGGTGATCGCGAGCTCGATGAGCCAATCGCAGCGCGCGGCGAGCGTGGCGGCACGCTCGGGCCATTCGACGGCGATCCAGCATCGCTCTTCCGCGAGCCAATCGCGCAAACCCAAGTGCTCGAGCTCGTCGCTACCCCGCAGTCGATACAGGTCCAGGTGGACGATCGTGAGCTCGCCGCAGCGGTAGTGCTCGAGCAGCGTGTAGGTCGGCGACGGCACGCGGCCCTCATACCCCAAGCCGCGCAGCATCGCCCTCACCCACGTCGTCTTGCCGCTGCCGAGGTCGCCCGTAAGACCCACGACGAGCGGCCAGGCCCGAGCGTCGCGCAGCGCGCGCGCGAGCCCGGTCGCGCGCGCGGTAAGCGCGTCCTCCGAGCCGAGCTCGGCGCTCAGCGCGGATTCGCCCATACCCGCAGGTGCGGCAGGAGGTCCGACGCAATGGTCCCGCGCTGGCCGGCCTTCGCGGCGTCGTCGCCGGCCAACGCGTGC
>JBBIJV010000117.1:0-11155 GCA_037445815.1 Rhodospirillaceae bacterium | reverse complement strand
CCCCGAGGTCGGCGCGCGCGTCGGCGATGTCGCGCAGGCGGCTATTCGGGTCCTTTTTTAGGCACCGTTCGAGCAGCCGGCGAACCGCAGGCGCGGTAGACGGAGGCAGCGCGTCGAAGTCCGGCTCCCGCTCGAGCACGCGTGCGAGCACGTCGGTCGTGCGCTCGCCCGAGAACGCCGCGCGGCCGGCGAGCATCTCGTAAAGCACGCAGCCGAACGCCCAGATGTCGGTCCGGCGGTCGACGGCATCGCCGCGCGCCTGCTCGGGGCTCATGTAGGCCGGCGTGCCAACGACCGGCGCTTCTCCGGCGCCCAGATCGAGCAGCGTGACGGACACGTCAACGCCTTTCACGTCGTTCGGCTGGGGCGCGAAGACTTTCGCGAGACCGAAATCGAGGAGCTTCACGGTTCCGTCCGGCCGGATCTTGAGATTGCTCGGTTTGAGGTCGCGATGCACGATGCCGCGCACGTGCGCGGCATCGAGCGCAGCCGCGATTTGCTCGGCGATCGCGAGCGCCTCGGACGGCGGCAAAGGGCCGTCCTTCAGCCGCTCGGCGAGCGTGTGTCCCTCGACGAGCTCGAGCACGAGCGTCTGCGTGCCGTCGACTTCCTCTATGCCGTGCAGCGTCGCGATATTCGGGTGGCTCAGCGAGGCGAGCAGGCGCGCCTCGCGGTTGAAGCGCGCCCTGCGCGCGGCGTCGAGCTTGTACGAGTCGGGGAGCCTTTTCAGCGCGACCTCGCGGCCGAGTCGCAAGTCGCGGGCGCGCAGGACCTGGCCCATGCCTCCGGTGCCGATGAGCCCGAGCACCTCGTAATGACCGATAC
Organism: Rhodospirillaceae bacterium; assembly: GCA_037445815.1. Taxonomy (GTDB): domain Bacteria; phylum Pseudomonadota; class Gammaproteobacteria; order Steroidobacterales; family Rariloculaceae; genus FEN-1219. Next base: position 10,330 of record JBBIJV010000117.1, on the reverse strand, counting down.
GAGGCGGAGCCGCAATCACCTGCTCAAGCCCTCGACCGGGCGACCGTGAGCCGGCTCGCTTCGGTGATCGTTGCCGGGCCCGCTGCCGAGCGCCGGTACGTCACGACGACCCTGCCGAACGCGATTCGGTCGCCATCGCACAGCGCCGTGGGCTCGAGCACTCGTTGCCCGGCCACACGCGTACCGTTCTTGCTGCCGAGATCCTCGATCGTCAGATGCTCGCCGGCCACGCTGATACGGGCGTGCCGCCGCGAAACGGTTGCATAATCGAGCCAGACGTCCGCTTGCGGATCGCGACCAATCACGTTCTCGCCGGCCGTCAGCGGGAAGCGTTCACGATCGCCGGCAACGAGCCAATGGAGCCCGCGAGCCGGAGCCGCTGAGCCGGTGCGTGCGACTGTGCCGAGCGCGTAGCCGACGCGATGCACGGTCCTTATGACTGGCGCCCTGCGGTCATGGTCGTTGAGAACGCGTCGCAGCTCTTTCACGAGCGCGACGAGCGTGGCATCCGACACGACGCCTCCCGGCCAGAGCCGTTCGTGAATCTCTCGCTTCGACACGACTCGCGGCGCAGCTTCGATCAGCAACGCGAGCAGCGCGAAGGCTTTGGGCCGCAGGCGAATCTCGTGGCCGTTGCAAGCGAGCCGGTGACTTTCCGGATCGAGCTCGAACAAGCCGAACGCGGGCATCGGGATCGTTTGCCTCTTTTTTGCCCTTATTTTGCCCCGACTCGATCGCACGCCCAAGGACACGCTATGCACATATCGGTGCGCCAAACACGCGCCGTTCTCACACCCCAAAGGAGCACGACTAAAATGAGCTACAAAATCTTTTGGCGTCAAGTTGTTGCAACGCCGGCCATCGCCGGCCTTCTGCTGCCCCACGTCGCGGCCGCAGACCACCCGCACGGCGGCGGCTGGACCCTCGCGGCCCCGGTCGCCGGCGTCAACACGGCCGCGGCCGAAGGGTGTCCGATCGAGACGCCGGACGGGCGCAGTCTGCTGTTCGCATCGAACCGCGCGAACGGGTACGGCGGCAACGACATCTGGGTAGCGGACCGGCCGAGCTCGGATGCGCCATGGGGCGAGCCACGAAACCTCGAGGAGCCCGCGAATCCGTCGGCGGCCGCGTTCTTCGTGAACTCGCCGGCCGCCGACTTCTGCCCGACGCCCGTCGGCGGGCGTTCGTTGCTGTTCGTCAGCGAACGTACGACGCCGGATGCGAATGGCGTCGCGCCGTGCGGCAGCGGCGACATGTACATCTCGCGGCAGAGTCCGGCCGGAGGTTGGAGCGCCCCGCTCAACCTAGGCTGCTTCCCGGACGGCCCGAACTTCCCGGGCGCGGAGCGCAGCCCGTCGCTGGTGGAGACTTGGTACGGCACTTATCTCTTCTATTCGAGCACGGGAACCACGGGCAACCACGACATCTACGCGAGCAGGCTCGACGCCGACGGGCGGTTCGGCCCGGGCCGCGTGGTCGAACGTCTCAGCACGGCCGCCGCGGATCTCATGCCGAACGTCCGCGCGCGGCGCGACGGTGCCTTCGAGATCGTGTTCAGCTCGAATCGTGCGACGTGGGGCCCCGGAGATTCCTTGCCGGCGTTCGGCGGCCAGGACGTCTATACCGCGTTATCGTGGTTTCCGCCGCAGCAGTGGACGGCGCCGCGCAATCTCGGCGGCAACGTCAACACAGACATGGACGAGCAGCGGGCCACACTGTCGGCGGACGGGGTACGGTTGTACTTCGGCCGCGGCACTGCCGCCGTGCCGAGCGACATCTACGTGAGCGAGCGCGACTAGCGGCTCGCTGTGAGCTTGACCGAAGGATCCTGCGATGACCATCGATGTGCAGGGCGAGGAGCACCGGACCGTAACGGCGCAGAAGCTGCCCGCTATGCAGTGTCGAGCGAACCCACGAACTCGCGCACGCCGTTCAGGAGCATCTGCGTTGCGAGCAGCACGAGCAGCATGCCCATGAGCCGCTCGAGCGCGCGCAATCCGCGGTTGCCGAGCACGCGCAGCAGGAACGGCGACGCCGTGAGCAGCACGGTCGTGCCGCCCCAGGCAACGACGAGCGCGGTGCACCATTCCCAGATGCGTTCCGGCTGCGTCGAAGCGAGCAGCAGCAGGATCGCGATCGTCGAGGGGCCCGCCACGAGCGGCATCGCGAGCGGCACGATGAACGGCTCCTCCTTCTCGCTCGCGACCTCGCCCGCCGCGTGCGGGAAGATCATGCGCAGCGCGATGATGAAGAGCAGCACGCCGCCCGCGATCGACAGCGACGGCTGGCTCAACCCCAAGAAGTCGAGGATCGCCGTGCCGGCGAACAGAAATACGAGCAGGATCACGAGCGCGATCACGAGCTCGCGTGCCGTGATCTGCGCGCGCCGGCGCGGCGTGAACCGCGACAGCACCGCGTTGAACACCGGCATGTTGCCGAGCGGGTCCATGACGAAGAACAGCGTCGCGGCGGCGGCCGCGATATCGGACCAGATCATGCGAGCACTCCGGCCGTGACGCTCAACGGCCTGGCCAGACCCTCACGACACCTTCTTGCGCAGTCGACGCGACGAGCGTGCCGTCGCGCCTGAAAACCCTACCCAGAGCGAGGCCGCGGCCGCCCGAAGCGTTCGGGCTCTCCATCGCGTAGAGCAGCCACTCGTCGGCGCGGAACGGCCGATGGAACCACATTGCGTGATCGAGGCTCGCGAGCTGCACGTTGCCCTCGGCGAAATGGATGCCGTGCGGCAGCGTCGCCGTCGAGACGAGCTGATAGTCCGAAACGTACGCGAGCACGTTGCGGTGCAGGTGCGGATCGTCGGGCAGCCGGTCAACGGTCTTCACCCAGATGTGGCGAACGGGCGCCGCGCGCGGCGGCGCAATCACGTGAATCGGCTCGACGGGACGAAACTCGAACGGCCGGTCGTGCGTGAGGAACCGCCGCATCTTCTCGGGCACCTTCTCGAGCACCTCGTGCGGCAGCTCGCGCACGTCGGCGAGCCCTTCGGGCCCGGGCACCTGCGGCATCGGCGCGGCATGATCGAGGCCTTGCTCGGGCACTTGAAACGACGCCGTCATGTTGAAGATCGGCTGGCCGTGCTGGATCGCGACGACGCGCCGGTTGCTGAAGCTCTTGCCGTCGCGCGCGACCTCCACCTCGTACACGATCGGCGCGTTCACGTCGCCGCCGACGAGAAAGTATGCGTGCAGCGAGTGCACCTGGCGACCCTCGACCGTGTAGCTCGCGGCCGTCAGCGCTTGCCCGAGCACTTGGCCGCCGAAGACGCGGGCGCCGCCCAAGTCGCGGCTCTCGCCGCGAAAAATTCGATCCTCGATTCGCTCGAGCTCGAGCAGCTTCAAGAGATCGGCGAGAATCGGCGGCACGCGCGTTACTTCTTCTCGTGGCGGTTCAGGCGCGCGATCAAGCTCGAGGTATCCCAGCGCTTGCCGCCCATTCCGACGACGTCGGCATAGAACTGATCGACGAGGGCCGCGACGGGCAGCTCGGCGCCGTTGTTGCGCGCTTCTTGCAAGCAGATGCGCAGATCCTTGCGCATCCACTCGACGGCGAAGCCGAAGTCGAATTTCCCTTCGCTCATCGTCTTCCAGCGGTTCTCCATCTGCCAGGATTGCGCCGCGCCCTTCGAGATCGTCTCGATGACGGCCGCGACGTCGAGCCCTGCCTTACGCGCGAAGTTCAGCGCCTCGGCGAGCCCCTGCACGACGCCCGCGATCGCAATCTGATTCACCATTTTCGTGAGCTGACCCGAGCCCGCCGGGCCGAGCAGCCGCACGGCCTGCGCGTACGAGCGGATCACGGGCTCGGCCTTCGCGAACGCTTTTTCGTCCCCGCCGACCATGACCGTCAGCTTGCCGTTCTCAGCGCCGGCCTGACCGCCCGACACGGGCGCGTCGAGGCAAGGCACGCCGCGCTTCGCGCCGGCCGCGGCGATCTCGCGCGCCACGTCGGCCGAGGCCGTCGTGTGATCGCAATAGATGGCGCCCGCGCGCATCGCCGCGATGACGCCGCCCGGGCCGAGCGCGATCTCGCGCAAGTCGGGGTCGTCGCCGACGCAGCTGAACACGATCTCGGCGTCTTCCGCAGCGGCGCTCGGCGTCGGAGCCGCTTCGCCGCCGTACTGCTGCACCCACCGCTCGGCCTTCGCCGCCGTGCGGTTGTAGACCGTCACGGCATGACCCTTCTTGGCGAGCCACCCCGCCATCGGATAGCCCATGACCCCGAGTCCAATAAACGCTACCGTCGCCACGTGTCGCTCTTCCTCAAAATTGCACCTATCTGCGTGACGAAGTCCGCCGGCGCCTGCGCGCGCGGCACACGTTGCTCGGCCACGCGCGCCCAGAAATACGCGAGCAGCCACAGCATGCGGATCGTGCCGTCGAGATCGCGCAGCGGCGGCGCGGCCGTCTTGCCGTAGTACTCGTCGAGCAGCCGCTGCCGCCCGTCTTCCGCGAGGCCGTTCATACCGGCGAAGCTCGCGAGATCGAGCAGCGGCGTGCCGCGCCCAGCATACTCGAAGTCGATGAATCTCGCGGCCACGGAGTCGCCGAGGATGTTGGCGGCCGCGAGATCGTTGTGGCAGAAGGCCGTCGGCGGATACGCGGCGTCGAAATCCCGCCCGAGCCGCGCGAGCTCGTCGGCCCAATCGCGCTCGCCAGGCCGCGACTGCGCGCCGCCGCGGTCGAGCTCGGCCAGATAGCTCGCGGCGATTCGCGCGACGGCATAGTCCGGCAAATCGACGTCGAGGCGATGCAGCGCGCGCAGCGCGCGCACGATCGTCGCCATCACGGCCGGCCGGCGCACGAGCTCAGGGGAGCACGACCCGGCGTAATACTGCGTGAGCAGCAGCCCGGCCTCGAGATCGACGGCGACGACGTCCGGCGCCAGGCCTGCGCGCGCGGCGGCACGCATCGCTCGCGCTTCCGTCGCGAGGTCGAGCAACGGCGGCAGGCTCGCGAGCGGCAGCCTGAGCACGTAGCGCAGCGGCCCCGCGACGGCGAGGAACGTGCGCGGCTCGGAGCCGCCGCCGAGCGCGCGAATCTCCGCCGTTTCGGCAGCGGCCGGGTCGGGCCACACGCGCCGCAGCGAGGCGCGTACGTCCGACTCCGTGTACGCCGTCAAGCCGGCGCCCCCGGGGCGGCGCGCCAATCGCGGTGCCAACGGAACAGGCCGACCACGACGAGGACGAGATACAACGCGAACATCCCAGCATAAAAGTAAAGCTCGCGCTGTAGATAGAGCCACAAGCTGATGCTGTCGACGACCAGCCAATAGAGCCAGTTCTCGAGGATCTTGCGCGCCACCATGTAGGTCGTGACCACCGAGGACACCGTCACGAAGGCGTCGACGTACGGAAGCGCGGCGTCCGTCTGCGTCTTCAGAAGCCACCCGAGGGCGGCGCTCAGCGCGACGCTGCCGCCGATCGCGACTGCGTGCGCGCGCAGCGGCCACACGCTGATCGGCAGCTCGGCGGCGCCGCGCGCGCGCCCGCCGTAGCGCCACTGGTAATAGCCGTAGACGGCCATCGCGGCGTAGAAGACGTTCAGCGCGGCCTCGGAATAGAGCCGCGCGCCGAACATCACGACGACGGTGAGCGCCGACGACAGGAACGCGGCCGGCCAGCACCAGAGATTCTCGCGAATCGCGAGCACGAGATAGAGCACGCTGAACAGCACGCCGGCCGCCTCGAGCGGCGCTATCTCGAGCACGAACGCGAGCGCGCCGGCCGCGTCGGCGGGGGACGACGGTTGAGCGGCGGCCTCCACGCGTGCCCTAGCGCGGCTCGAGGCTCGGCGGCTCGCCTATCGGCAGGTCCGCATTCAAGATCTTCAGCACGAGCGCCTGCGACCCGCCGGCGCCGAACGAGCGGCGGATCGCCGCCGTGATCGTGCTCATGACGACCTCGAGCTCGCCGCGCACCTGCGTCGAGAGCTGATTCACGACGACCTCGAGGCGCGGCTCGCGGCCGATCGTTTCGATGAACGCGAGGATCGTCTCGATGGGCTTGCCGTGGAGCGGGTAGAGGCTCATTTCGGCCGTAACGCGCATGGCTCTTCTCTCTCCTACAAGCGATAGCTGAACGTGACGCCGTAGTGGCGCGGATCGCCGAGCCGGGTGTACAGCGTCGGCGGAAAATCCGGCGGCTCGTTGCCGAAGAAGAACCCGCGGACGAAGTACTCTTCGTCGAGCACGTTGCGGCCCCAAACCTTCACGCTCCACGAGTCGAAGTCGCGGCCGACGCTCAAGTTCGCGAGCCCGTAGGCTTTCGACGCCTGGTCGTGCCCGTAGTCGAAGAAGAACTCGTCCATGCCGGAGAGATCGAGCCGCGTCCACCAACCGCCCGGCGTGCTGTAGGTAGCCCCGACCGAATACGTGTAGCTCGGCGCGTGCGCCTGCTCGCGGCCTGCGAGATCCCTGAACAGCGAGAACTCGTCGATCTCGGCGCGCAACAAACCGACTGCGGCCGACAGACCGAAGCGCTCCGTCGCCTGCCAAGCGACGGTCGCCTCGACGCCGCGGTGCTCGCCGCGCTCCGAATTCGCCGTCACGAACAGGAACGAAAGCGGGTCGCCGAGGCGGAGTTGCAACGGCACCTTGACCTGCTGATCGTTGCGCCGCGCTGCGAATACGCCGAGATCGGCGCGCAGGCGGCCGTCGGCCGTCGACGCGCGCAACCCGGCTTCGATGCTCGTCAACGACTCGGGGTCGAACTCGATGTTGGCCGGCGACAGCGCCGCGTTGTCGACGGTGGCGAAATCGACGCCGGCCAGCGAGACGTTGAACCCGCCGGCCTTGTAGCCGCGAGCGAGCCGCACGTACGCCGACCGGCGCTCGCCGAGCTGCCAGTCGAACGCGAGCTCGCCGCCGAGCATGTCGTCGTCGGGCGCGAACGCATTAGCGTTGCTGTCGCCATACTCGGCGCTGCGCGTCTCCCAGCGCAGGCCCGCCGTCAAGCGCAGGCGGTCGTTGAGCCCGACGGACACTTGCCCGAACAGCGCGGTATTGGTCGCCTCGTAGCGGCTGCTCACGAACGAATCGACGTCGAGCGTGCACACCGGTCCGCAGAACGGATCTTCGTAAACGCCGGCGTTTCGCTGATCGTTCGTCTCCTCGAGATCGAGGACGTACGCGCCGGCGAGCCACTCGCCGCGGCCGCCGAACAGTGCGCCCGGCTGCGACAGCACGCGCACTTCCTCGCTCGCGGTGCGCCGCTCGCGGTCGTTGCTCGTGACGAAGTCGTAGACGAACGGCGCCCAATACGCCGGGTTGCCCCAATCGCCGTCGAAGCTGAACACGGCATCGGTGTCCGCGAAGGACGTGATGCTGACGACGTCGACGCGCTCGAAGCGCGTGCTGACGCGCGCCGAGCCCGCGGCCGAGCGCTGCGCGTCGCGGCCAGGATCGTCGGAATAGGTATTGAAGCCGTTGTCGATGGCCCACGCGTCGTAACCGTTGTCGACGTCGACGTAGAGGCCGGAGAAGTCGACGTCGACGTCGTCGTTCGGCGACCAAGAGAGCTTGCCGCGCGCCGTGAGCTCGTCGCGCCCGTACGTGTCGTCTCTACCCAAGAAGACGTTGTCGCGGAAGCCGCTGTTCTCGTAGTGGTGCACGGACGCCCTGAATCCGAGCGCATCGTTGACCGGCGCGCCGGCCGCGGCGCCGAGCGCCCGCGTGCCGTCGCTGCCCGTCGTCGCCTCGAAGTCCGCAGCGAGCTCGTCGGGCGGAGATTGCGAGCGCATGTACACGAGCCCGCCGAGCGCGTTCGCGCCGTAGCGCGTCCCCTGCGGCCCGCGCAGCACCTCGACGCGCTCGATGTCGAACAGCGTGCCGATGCTGCCGAGCCCCGAGAAATCGATGTCGTCCACGATGAAGCCGATCGACGGATTCGGCGCGCCTTCGTACTGCTCGAGCTCGCCGACGCCGCGCAATTGAAAGTAGCGCGCGCGCGAGCCCTCGCCGGACAGATTCAAGTTCGGAATGAGCCGGATCGCTTCCTCGAAGTGCTGCTCGGTGGCAGCGCGCAGCTCGGCGCGATCGAGCACGCTGACGCTGACGGGCAGCTCCTCGATGCGGGCCTCACGGAAATCGGCCGTGACGACGACCTCGTCGATGCCGGAAGCGGGTTGCGCCGCCGCCGTATACGGCGCCGCGGCGGCAACGGCTGCGAACGGCGCGAAGCGCCTGAAACGAAACGACATACGCGGATCTCCTCTACGAGCGAGATCCGGTTCAACTAGCGAGCGGGGAAAAGCGGATATCCCGTCCCTTCGCCGGTACTAACCGGATCAGGTTCAAAGGGTTGATCGACTCGTCGCCGATCTCTCAGGCCGTCGCCGGCCACCCCTCGGTCCAGATGCGCCTGAAATGATAGAACGAACCGCGTAGCTCAGACAAATGGCGCGAGCAAGGCGCGCCCGAGGTCGCGCCAGACGGGCGCGGCGAACAAAGCCACCTTGAAGAACGCGACGACGAGCAGCGCCCCGCTCGCGAGCGGCACGAAGTGCAGGCGCCGATGCACGGCGAGATCGACGGCGATCATCGCGAGAATCGGCGACAGCCAGAGCAGCAGGTACTGCGGCGAGTTGCCCGGCACGACGCGGCCGAGCGCCGCGCCGCACAGCGCCGCCGTCGCGGCGACGATCCAGCGTTTGTGCAGCTCGGGCCTCCGCCGGTAGGCGAACGCAAGCGCCAGAAACACGCCGAACAGCAGCATATCGGTGAGGTTGTAGAGCACGACGATGCCGCCGACATCGAGCGGGAACTGGCCGTCGCGGACGCGCAGCGCCGGCGCGCCGACGCTCACGGCGAGACCGACGCCGAGCACGATCGCGCCGTAGATCATTCCTGCGCCGCCGATCTGCCGGCGCAGACGCACGCGGCCCGCGCCAACGGCCGCCTCCTGTGCGACGAGAACGGCCACCCAGACCGTGAACACGCCGCGTGCACGTGCACGATCGCGAACGAGTCCGTGCGCGCGGCGATCTGCGAGTAGTACGTGCGCCAGAAGCCCCAAGCGACGATGCCGCCCATCAGCAACGTGATGGCGAAGTAAGCTCGCCGAGCATGAGTCGCGGAGGATGGTGCTGCAGGAGCTTCGAGCGTTCCGACGTCGGCGGCCTCCGCTCGGTCCATCGCCGCGCCCTACTCCTTGAGCCGCGGCATCAGCTCCGCCAGATTGCAGGGCCTCGTGCGGTAGTCGAGCTGCGGCGCGATCAGCTTGTCCCAGCCCGTCGCGCAGGCACCCGACGAGCCCGGCAGGCAGAAGACATAGGTGGCATTCGCGACGCCGGCGAGGCAGCGCGATTGCAAGCTCGAAGCGCCGATCTCCTCGTACGAGATAGTCCTGAAGAGCTCGCCGAAGCCGTCGATCTGCTTGTCGAGCAGCGGCGCGATCGCCTCCGGCGTGCCGTCGCGCCCCGTCAAGCCCGTGCCGCCCGTCGTGATGACGACCTCGACTCCGGGGTCCGCGATCCAGCCCGACACGATCGCGCGAATCGCGTAAACGTCGTCGCGGACGATTGCTTTCGCGGCGAGCACGTGCCCCGCGCCGCGCAGACGTTCGATGAGCAGCCCGCCGGACTTGTCCGTGGCTTCGGTGCGCGTATCGGACACCGTCAGCACGGCCACGCGCAGCGGCTTGAAATCTCGCGCCTCGCTCGCCGTCACTGCGGTTCCGCCGGCGACGTGCTCGTCACCGTGAGGTCGTGCAGCATGCGCACCGCATCCTCGCGGCCGTCGTAATAGGCCGGCCTACGCCCCACTTCGCGGAACCCGAGCTTCTCGTAGAACTTCAGCGCGTCGACGTTGCGGGCGCGCAGCTCGAGGTGCACCTTGAAGATGCCCGCTGTGCGCGCGGAGGCTTCGAGCCAGTCGAGGAGCTGCCGGCCGACGCCTTGCCGTTGATAGCCGGGCTGGACGGCGAGCAGGTTCAAGTGCGCATGGATCGCGTAGAACTCCATGATCGCGAAGCCGATGAGGCGGCGCCGGTCGCGCGCCGCGAGCACGACGCAGTCGCGGTTGCGCAGCGCACGCTCGACGCGCTCTTCGGTCCACGACCACGCGAGCCCGTGCTCGATGAGCACGCGCGACATCGCGGCGATCACCGGCGCGTCGTCGATGTGGGCCAGACCTAGCCGTACTTGCGTCACGGCGTTGAGTATAGTGGCAACGTGACGCGCTCCGCACCACGGGCCGACGGCGGCCTCGCCTGCGTGCTGCTCGCGGCAGGCGGCTCGCGCCGCCTCGGCCGGCCGAAGCAGCTCGTGCGCTATCGCGGGAAACCCCTGCTCGGGCTCGCGGTCGCCGCGGCGCG
>JBBIJV010000116.1:0-11297 GCA_037445815.1 Rhodospirillaceae bacterium | reverse complement strand
CCGAGCGCTGTGCCCGCGTCCGCGGAATCGAGCCGAGGCGGCGGCGAGGCGGCGCCAACCGGCCGTTGCACGAGCGTCGGCCCGTTCCGTGAGCTGTCGCAAGCCGCGACGGCGGCCGCGACGCTGCGCAGCGCGGGCTATCAGCCGCTGCAGCGCGTCGCGGAAGGCGACGTCTGGATCGGCTACTGGGTCTACATCCCGGCGATTCGGACCGAGCGCGAGGCCAACGAGATTCTCGCCAAAGTGCGCGCGGACGGCATCGCCGACTCGTACGTCATCCCGAACAGCGACAGCGGCAACCTCGTGTCGCTCGGCGTGTTCAGCGAGATCAGCGGCGTCAGCCGGCGCCGCGAACAGGTCCGTGCGCTCGGGCTCGAGCCGCAGGTCGTCGATCGCACGCGCCGCGCGACGGTTTATTGGGTCGACGTCACGCTATCGCCGGACCAGACGCTCGACTTCGAATCGCTCCAGCCGCCAGGCCGCATCCTTCGCCTCGAGCAGCGGCCTTGCGAAACGGCTCCGGGCTGAAGCGCGCGACGCAAGAGAAACTCTTCAGCGCACGTGCTTCGGCGCAAGCGCGCCAAGCCGCCGGCGACGCGCAGGCTATAATGCAGGCCGTTCGACCGCCGCCGTGACCGGCGGTGGGAGCTCGAGCCGGCGCCGGTGTAGCACAGCGGTAGTGCAGCGGTTTTGTAAACCGAAGGTCGGGAGTTCGATCCTCTCCACCGGCACCACCTTTTGCGCCGCGTTCTCGGTTTTGAAAGGTTCGACTCGCCGCGCGGCCGCGGCGCGACGCTTCTCCGTCGAGCGACGCAATGGCACGGTGCGTGCATGCGTTCGATCCGATCGAACAAGGAGGATCACGCTATGCCAACCGCATCGGGACACACGAATGCCATTCGCGCCGGCAAGGCGATCGGCACGGACGTCTTCGATCGCACCGGGAAGAAGATCGGTGAAGTGAAGGACATCGTGCTCGAGAAGACGTCGAACAACATGTTGTTCGCGGCCGTCAGCTTCGGCGGCGTGCTCGGCATGGGCGAGAAGTATCACCCGGTGCCGTGGAGCGAGCTCGATTACGATCCGAAGACCGGCGGCTACGTCGTCTCGTTCACGACGGAGCAGTTGAAGAGCGCTCCCGCGGATTCGCTCGACGCGTTGACGAAGGGCGACGGCCTACAATTTCGCGATCGCGCGTTCAGCCACTACGGCACGAAGCCTTACTGGCACTGATACTGCGGCACGCCCGTCGCGCACGGCGGGTGTGCCCGCTCTCGCCTTGGCCTTCCCTCGCCGGCGTCCGTCGCCGTCCGCGCCTGCGCGCGCTTGACCCTCACGCGGCGTGAGGCCCTAAAGTGCCGCCATGCCGCCACGATGCACGTACTTGGTCAGCGACGTCGCGCAGCTCTCCGGGCTCACGGTGCGCGCGCTGCACCACTACGACTCGATCGGACTGCTCGTGCCGAGCGCCCGCAGCGCGGCCGGCTATCGGCTCTACGACGACGACGACCTCCTGCGCTTGCAGCAAATCCTGATCGGGCGCGAGCTCGGCTTGTCGCTCGAGGCCATTCGCCGCGCGCTCGACGATCCGAGCTTCGATCGGCGCAGCGCGCTGCTCGCGCAGCGCGCCGAGCTCGCCGCGCGGGCCGAGCGCTCAGCCGCCATGATTCGCTCGATCGACGCGGCACTCCACGCACTCGAGGAGAACGAGATGAGCAACGTCGACCTAAAAAAAGTCTTCGACGGCTTCGACCCCGAACACTATGCCGCCGAGGCCGAGCAGGGCTGGGGCGACACCGACGCCTACAACACATCCGTGAAGCGCGCCAAGTCGTACACCGAATCCGACTGGCGGAAGATCAAGGAAGAGCAGGCCGCGATCCTCGCGGATGCACGCGCAGCGCGCGACGCCGGCGTGCGCCCCGACGAGCCGCGCGCAATGGACGCCGCCGAGCGCCACCGCTTGTCGATCGACCGCTGGTTCTATCCGTGCAGCTCGAAAATGCACTGCGGCCTCGCCGACCTCTGGGAATCCGACGCGCGCTACGCCGAGAGCATCGACAAGCACGCCCCCGGCCTCACGCAATATCTCGCCGCCGCCATCCGCGCCAACGCAACCCGCCCGCGCTTCTAGCCGGCAAGCGCGCAACCGGTCGTCTCGCTTTGACTTTTCTGACGAGAGACGACCGAGTGGCACGCACGAAGTTGCCCAAGGCCGCCGCCCCGGACTAGAGTCGCTGCTGCCGAAATAGGGACGCTTCGGGGGCGGGGCGTGACACGCGACGACAATCAATTCGAAGAGCGGATCGGCGCAGGTGACCGACGCTAAAGCCATCGGCGTCTTCGACTCCGGCGTCGGCGGCCTCTCGGTATTGAAGCACGTCCGCGCCCAGCTGCCGCGCGTCCCGCTGCTCTACGTCGCCGACTCGGGCCACGTGCCCTACGGCGACAAGTCGCAGGACTACATCCGCGAGCGCTCGCTGACGCTGACCGAGTTCTTGCTGCGCCAAGGTGCCGCGGCCGTCGTGATCGCCTGCAACACGGCCACGGCCGCCGCGGCCTCCATGCTGCGCGAGTGCATCGCCGTGCCGATCATCGCCATGGAGCCCGCCGTGAAGCCGGCCGTCAGCGCGACGCGCACTGGCGTGGTCGGCGTGCTCGCGACGGTGGGTACGCTCGAAAGCGCGCGCTTCGCCGCGCTGCTCGAGCAGTACGCCGGCGACGTCGAGATCGTGACGCAGGCATGCCCGGGTCTCGTCGAGCAGGTCGAGGCCGGCGAGCTTGCGAGCCAGGCGACGCGCGAGCTGGTCGCGAAGTATACTCGCCCGCTCACCGAGCGCGGCGCGGACACGATCGTGCTCGGCTGCACGCATTTTCCTTTCTTGCGCCCCGTGATCGCCGAAGCGGTGGGCCCTGCCGTGCAGCTCATCGACACGGGCGAAGCCGTCGCGCGACAAGTCGTGCGGCGGTTGCCCGCGGCCTTGATCGGCCGCATCGACTTGAAGCCCGAGGAGCGGTTCTGGACGACGGGGCAGGCCGGCCCGGCCGCGCGCACGATGAGCCGCCTCTGGGGCAAGTCCGTGCTCGTCGAAGCGTTGTAGAGCTGCGCTCAGCTCAGCTCGCCCGGCTCGCGACGACGCGATCGACGCGCGCCCGAATCGCTTGCTTCGATTGCGCGCCCACGATGCGGTCGACCTCGCGCCCGCCGGCGAAGACGAGCAGCGTCGGGATGCTGCGGATGTCGAACCGCCGCGCCGTCGCCGGATTTTCGTCGACGTTGAGCTTCGCGACGCGGACTCGACCCGCGAGCTCGGCGGCGAGCTCGTCGATCGCCGGCGCAATCATGCGGCAGGGCCCGCACCAGGCGGCCCAGGCGTCGACGAGCACCGGCAGCGGCGAGCGCTCGACGTCGGCCGCGAACGTCGCATCGGTCACGGTCAGCGGGCCAGCGCTTGCCGGCGCAAGCGCTCGCTTGCAGCGGCCGCACTTCGGCGTGAGGCCTTTCGCGAGCTTGTCGCGGGGCACGCGATTCGCGGTTCCGCAATTTGCGCAGCGGAGGACGTCGACGTCGGTCATGAGCGCCGATGTGAGGGCGTGCGCGCGGAACCTCAAGCCGGGCGGCGCGCTGCTGGCGGCCTTGGCCGCGCCGGCTTGACCCGCGCCGGGCCGGCGCGCCAATGTAGCCGTCGACGCGCGCCCGAAGCTCGCGCCACAAAGCGGAGGGGACCCATGCTCGCCATCGTCGTCGCGGCATCCGGAGCGTTGAACATGACTTGCGCGGAGCTCACGAGCCTCGAGCTCGAGCGCGCGAAGATCACGAGCGCCGTCGACGTCGCGGCCGGGCTCTTCAAGCCCGACGATGCGGAGTCGCGTCCCACGCAGCGCTCGGGTCCGCCGCCGGAGCCGATCCCGCAGCACTGCCGCGTGAAGCTCGTGCTGACACCGACGGCCGATTCGCACATCAACGTCGAGCTCTGGCTGCCGACGGAGAACTGGAACGGCAAGTTCCTCGCCGTCGGCAACGGCGGCTGGGCCGGGGCGATCCAGGGCTACGGCGACATGCAGGCGGCGCTGCGGCGCGGTTACGCGACGGCCGGCACCGACACCGGGCACTCCGAGGCCGACGGCCCGGCCGGCATGTTCGCGCTCGGGCACCCCGAGAAGATCGTCGATTTCGCCTATCGCGCGATGCACGACATGACCGTCAAGGCGAAGCGGATCATCGACGTGTTCTACGCGGATCCGCTCGACTACTCGTATTTCAAAGGCTGCTCGACGGGCGGCCGCCAAGGCGTGATGGCCGCGCAGCGCTATCCCGGGGACTTCGACGGCATCATCGCCGGCGCGCTCGCGAATCGGCACGTGCACATGCACACCGCGGGCGCGTATCGCAGCATTCGGCTCGCGCGCCACCCGGAAGAGGCGCTCTCCGAGAAGAAAGCGGAGCTCGTCAACGAGGCCGTCATGAAGCAGTGCGATACGCTCGGCGAAGGCTTCTTGAACAACCCGCGCCAGTGCTCGTTCGATTTCAGTTCGCTCGCCTGCGGGTCGAGCGGCGCGACGGATAGCTGCTTGACGCCCGGCGAGCTCAACACCGTGCAGACGTTTTACGGCGGCCTGCGCCTGCGCAACGGCGAGCTCGTGTTCTCGGGGCAGGCGCTCGGCAATCCGATTCCGGCGATGCCGAGCTCGCAAGATGGCCCCGGCTCGTTCGCGTTCGACTCGATCCGGATTCTGGGCTTCCAGGACTTGGGCTATGACTGGCGGCAGTTCGATCTCGACCGCGACCTCCCGCGCATCGACGCGGCGGTGGGGTTCGTCGACGCCGTCGACCCCGACCTGCGCGCGTTCAAGGCCCATGGCGGCAAGCTGCTGCTGTACGCCGGTTGGCGTGACACGGGCATCACCCCCGAGAACACTGTGCTCTACTACGAGAGCGTCCGCGAGGAGCTCGGGCCGGACCAGGGCGATTGGCTGCGGCTCTTCCTGGCGCCCGGCATGGGACACTGCCGCGGCGGCCCCGGCGTCGATACGTTCGACACGCTGACGGCCCTCGAGCAATGGCGCGAGCACGATGTAGCGCCCGACGAGATGGCCGCCACCGGCAGCGTGTCGGGCATCGAGAGGCCCATCTGCGCGTATCCCGCTCATGCCAAATACGACGGCTCGGGCGACTTGAAGGACGCCTCGAACTTTCGTTGCGTGACCGATTGAGCGGCCTCTTTCGGCTCGCCGCGCCGGTCCGGCGGGGTTCTGACGTAGAGCTGGCGGGTACCCTTCGTGGTAATAGGGCGGTCGGCTCGCCGATCGTAAGCGCTCCACGGCATTCGGGAGCGCCACATGGACATGAAAATCGATTCCTCGTACATCAAGCGCGAGCGAGAGCGTAGGGCCTGGAGCCAGGAGCACCTGGCCGAGGTCGCGGGGCTCGGCCTGCGCACGATCCAACGCATCGAAAAGACGGGAGCGGCGTCGTACGAGTCGGCGCGCTCGCTCGCCGCGGTTCTCGGCGTCGACGTCGCGACGCTGCGCGTCGACGCCGCGAAAGCGACGGAGGCGGCAGTGCGCCGCTTCGAGTTTCCTGCCAGGACGTTCCTCGGCGTGCTCGGGGCGCTCGTCACGGGCGGCGCCTTGTTCTACGGCACGGCAACGTTCGCCGACCAGGTGCTGATGGACGTCAGCATGGCGCTCGAGGGCGGCGACGAGACGCGCGCGTGGAAGACGCAGTTCGTCGTCGACGACGGCACGCTCGTGCCGAACGTGAACGACCTGAACCTCGAGGACCTGCGGTTCTCGATCGTGCCGCGCGTGCAAGACGGCGGCCGCATCCTGCTCGAGATCGGAGTCTTCGAGCGGCACGGCAACGAAGAGATCGTGCTCAGCCGGCCACGGCTGATCGCGCTCGACGGCGAGACGGCCGAAGTTGCGGTCGGCACCGGCGACGCGCGCACGTTGCGCCTGTCGATCAAAGCGCAGGTCAATCCGCCGCGCTTACCGCCGAGGCTGCACGCGCGCTAGGCGCCGTCGTCCTCGGCGAGCGTAAGCCCCGTCGCGCGGAGGCCGTCCAAGACTGCGCGGCGCAGCCGCGGCTCGAACCGCCAGAGATCGATGAGGCCGATCGCCTCGGCCTCGAAGCTCGGTGCGGCGGCGAGCAGACGGTCGCGGGCGGCAGCCGCCGCAGCCGCGTCCCCGCAGGCGCCGGCCGCAGCCGCGGTGAGCATGTGAGCGATGAACCACTTGTCGGCGTCGAGCTCCCGGGCCTCCTCGAGCGCCTCGCACGGCTGGTTCTCTTGAAGGTGGGCGAACACCTTGGCCAGGTTGAACACGCGGCGCGGTTGCGGCGACAGCTCGTGTGCGCGGGCTACGAGCTCGAGCCCGTGCGTCGAATCGCCATAGGCCGTCAGCAGGATGCCGAGCACGCCGAGCACCTCGGGATTGTTCGGATCGAGCGCGACGGTGCGGCCGGCCGTGGCGAGGAAGTCGGGATCGCCGGCATAGTACTCGAAGCGTGCGAGCGCCATGTTCGCGAGGATGTTCGTGCCGTCCGCCTCGAGCGCCATCTCGACGGCGGCGCGCGCGCGAATCAACGCGGCGCCGCCGTCCTCGGCTCCGGAGTAGTAGACGTGCTCGTCGATGGCGAGCATGGCGAGCCCGGCCCACGCGGGCGCGAGCTCGGGGCGGCGCGTGACGAGGCTCTGGAAGCACGCGAGCGCCTCGGGAAAGAGCGACGGATCCGTCGCGAGACGGAACTCGCGGTAACGGCTCTCACAGTCCGGCAGCTCGAGCGTCTGCGCCGAGCGGCGAGCGAGCGCGAGCTCGGCGTCGAACACCGGCCCGAACAGCGCGGCCGCGGCGGCCGCGTCGCGCACGACGGCAGCCTGCAGCTCGGGCCGATCCTGGATGCCGGGCGGCTCGTCGTAAGCCTCGCTCCAGATCAGCGCTCCCGTCTCTGCCTCCGTGATCCGCAGCGTGATGCGCGCGCCGCCGGCGTGGTCGCGCACGCTGCCCGTCATCACGTAGCCATGCTCGGCTCCGTCGAGCGCCTTGCTCGGGCGCGACCAGGTGGTCTGGCTGGCGATGACGTAAAGGTCCAGCTCGTCGAGCCGCAGCATGATCTCTTCCGTCAGGCTGGCGGCGAGCCGGTCGAGCTCGGGCGTGTCGCCGAGATTCTCGAGCGGGACGACGGCGATTTTCGTGCGCTGCCCGGGCTCGGGCGCGAAGGACGGCGGCATCGGCGCCGCCGGGAGCGTGAAAACGTGCACAGTCGCCGCGCCGCCGATGACGATCGCAAGAAACAGCGCCGCGGCGGCCGCGAGGCGCATACGCGCGCCGAAGAGCACGGGCCGCGCGGGTGGCGTCGGCGCCGCCGAAGCCCTCGGCTGCTCCTCGGCCGCCGCGTACGCGGCTTTTACGGCGTAGCTGCCGCGCGGGAGCGAGAGCCGCAGCGGGTCAGCCGCTCCTTCGCCCGAATAATACTCTGCGAGCCGCTGGCGGAGCCGCAACGCCTCGACGCGCACGAGCGGGTCCGATTGCGCGTCGAAGCTCGGCGGCCGGCCGAACACCTCGACGGCGATCGTGTAGCCCTTGAGCCGGTTCCCGCTGCCGGCCAGCGTTTCCGCGACGACGAAGCGCAAGAACTCCGATGCGCGGCCCGCGTGCTCGAAGCAGCGACTCTCGAGCACTCGATCGAGGGCCTCTCGAACCTCGGCGGCCGTCGGCGCCCGTGTCTCGAGCGTCGAAGAATCTACCGTTCGCTTCCCCATAGCAGTCTTGTCGCGAGCGCGGCGCCATCGGCGAGCGCTCGCAGCTTTTTGTACGCAATAGCGGGATCCACGCGACTATAACCCGCGAACGTGCCGAAGCCGCAATCCGTGCCGGCAATCACGCGCTCGCGCCCGACGATATTCGCGAACGAGCACAGTTGCTCGGCGATCAGCCGCGGGTGTTCGACATAATTCGACGTAGAGGCGACGCAGCCGGGGATCAGCACCTTGTCGTCGGGCAGCTCGACGTCGCGCCACACCGTCCACTCGTGCCGATGGCGCGGGTTCGCGGCTTCGAACAGGATGCCGGCCGGCTTCGCCTCGAGCACGATCGCGATGATCTTCTCGAGCGCGATGTCGTGGTCGTGCGGCCCTTCGTAGTTGCCCCAGCAGACGTGCATGCGCATGCGGTCCGCCGGAATGTCGCGGACGGCGCGATTCAACGCTTCGACGTGACTCTCCGCGCGCTTCAGGAACTCCGCTTCGCCGAGCTCCTGGAACCCCGTGTGCCGCGCCATCGCGAGGTCGGGGCAGTCGAGCTGGAGGACGAAGCCTGCCGCGGCGATCGCGTCGTACTCGGGCTTCATCGCCGCGGCGATCGCGTCGACGTAAGCCTCGTGGCTTGCGTAGTAGCGGTTCGACTGAAACGCGGCGATCACGCCCGGCGAGGCCGCGTTCATGAACGCCTCCGTGACGCGGCCGCCCTCGGCCGCAACCGCGCTCCGCAGGTTCGCCACGTCCTTCTCGACGGCATCGCGATCGACGAGCGCCACGGGCCCGACGCAACCGGCGCGCTTGAACGACTGCGGCCCGAGCATACGCGCGAGGGCCGCGCGCAGATCGGGGTACGGAGCGAGGTCGAGATGCGGCGGCCGCGGATAGTGCCCCGCGAAGCCCGACAACCGGTCTTTCACGTACGTGGAGTAGCCGACTTTGCTCGCCTCGCCGTCGCTGACCACGTCGATGCCGGCGGCAACCTGCTTGGCAACGGCGTCGGCCACGCCTGCCGCCACGGCGGCGTCGAAAGCCACTTCGTCGTAGGTCTCGCCGCCGTCCTTTTTGTAGAGCAGGTCGACGAGCTCGGCGCTGCGCGGCAGGCTTCCCACGTGCGTCGTCAGAATGCGGTCGTTGGAGAGTTTCATCGTTCGTGCGCCCCACCGGCGCGAAGGACGGCGAGGCGGCGGACATTGTGGCCCACGGCAGTCGCAAAATCTCGGGTGGCGGATCGGCGGCGGAGCGCCGATTGACGCCGCGGCGAGCGGCGTGCTCTAGTGCCATGAGCGGCACCGAAGCATCCGCAACCGGGAGTGCTGTGAGCTACGAAATTCTCGTCGAGGAACGCGAGCCGATCGACGGCTGGACGGTCTGCACCGTTTGCCTCGCCGTCGAGCGCACGGAGAAGGTGTGGACGCGCAACTGGAAGTGCCCCGGCTGCGGCGTGAGCACCTCGAACGACTCGCAGCGCACGCTGAAGGATTACCTGACCGAGAACTCGGTCGAAACGCTCGAGAAGAACCTGCGCGAGTGGAGCAACGTGAAAGGCATACGGCCCGCGTACAAGATGCTGCGCTCCGCGCGTTTCAAATGCCTGATGCTGCTCGGGCGCAGGCTGCGCGGCGAGCCCGCGGTCTCACCGGCGCCGGCAAGCTCGGGCTCGACGTCTTGACGCCGCAGCATGTCGCCGCTCGCCGAACGCATCGATCACTTGGTCCTCACCGTCGCCGACATCGAAGCGACGGCGAGCTTCTACGAGCGGACGCTCAAGCTCCGGCGCGAGACGTTTCGCGGCCCGCACGGCGAGGTGCGTTACGCGCTCGCGTTCGGGCAGCAGAAAATCAACCTCCAGGATCGCGGCACCGTTACGCCGACGAAAGCACGTCAGCCCACATTCGGCTCTGGCGACTTCTGCGTGATTGCCGCGGTACCGCTCGACGATGTCGTCGCGCATCTCAAGGCCGAGCGAGTTCCGCTCGAGGCCGGCCCGGTGCCCCGGCGCGGCGCGCTCGGGGCGCTGCGCTCGATCTACTTTCGCGACCCGGACGGCAACCTCGTCGAGGTCGCCGAGTACGTCTCGAGCTAACCGCCGTTCGAGTGATGATGCTGCACCTCGGCCGGCTCGGCCGGCGCGGGCGCAGTCGGATCGCGCACGACGAGGTGGCCCATCATGCCTGCTTCGGCGTGGTCGAGGATGTGGCAGTGATACATCCAGGCGCCCGGCCGCTCGTCGAACCGGACGGCCACGGTCAGCTCCGATTTGGTCGGCACATCCACCGTGTCCTTCCATTCCGGAACGCGATTCGCGTCGAGCACTTGAAAGAAATAGCCGTGCAAGTGGAACGGGTGCGAGAAATCCGTGTTGTTCACGATGCGCCAGACCTCCGTGTCGCCGAGCTCGATCTCGAGCGGCTTCGCTTGCCAGTACGGCACGCCGTTCACGCCCATCTCGACGGTCGACGCGATGTGAATCGTGAGGTCGAGCGTGCGGTGCGTGGCGTTCGTGACGTCGATCGGCTCGATCGCGCGCAGCTCCGTGGGTATCGGCTCCGGTGTCACGGCGGCGTCCGCGACGGTCTCGATCGTCAACATCGGCTCGGATGACCGGTTGAACGTGCTTCCGTAGCCGCGCTCGGTGGGCACCCAGCGCAGCACGTTCGTCGTGCCGGGCGGGTCCGACGGCGTGAATACCGCGTCGGCGCGCTCGCCGGGAGTGAGGACGATGTTGTAGACGTCCTCGGAGCGTGCCGCGAGACCGTTGTCGCCGCCGAGGCGCACGAAGCGGTGGTCGCGCAGCCGCAAGTTGTAGTAGCGAGCCCGCGCCGCGTTGATGATGCGCCAGCGCTGCTGCTTCCCGTTCCTCACCTTCAGCGTCGGCAGCACCTTGCCGTTCACGAGCAGGACCGATCCCTCGCGGCCGAAGAGATCGCCGAAGTTGCCGCCCGTGTCGGCGTCGAGCAGCTCGCCGTTCTCGTCCAACCCGATGTCGGAGAGCAGCAGGACCAGGTCGTCGCCGAAGACGGCCGGGTCGGCGGGATCGTCGACGACGAAGGCGCCATAGAGGCCTCGCCCCACTTGGGCCGACGAGTCGAGGTGCGGGTGGTACCAATAGGTGCCCGCGTCCCTGAGCACGAACTCGTAACGGAATTCGCCGCCGGGCGCGATCGGCTGCTGCGTCACGCCGGGTGCGCCGTCCATGTCGTTCGGCACACGCAAGCCGTGCCAGTGGATCGTCGTCGCGTCGGGCAGGGAATTCTTGAAGTGGACGATGACACGGTCGCCGACCTTCGCGCGGATCATCGGGCCCGGCACCGTGCCGTTGTAGGTCCAGGCCGGCGTCGTCGTGCCGGGCAGGATCTCGATTTCCTCGATCCGGGCTTCGAGCTCGATCTCGAGAACGTTCGGGTTCGGGTTCAGGTCTCGCGGGATCGCCATGGCGAGCTCGTCGGCCCAGCCGGCGGGCTGGCTCACTTCGTGCGCGGCCAATGGCGGCGCCTCGGCCGCCGGCTCGCCCCGCTCGCAGCCGCCCACGAGGCCGGC